>NZ_BAABGT010000013.1:0-71899 GCF_039541715.1 Pseudonocardia xishanensis | reverse complement strand
ACCGTGATGAGCGAGCCGTTCCAGACGGTCGAGTGGACCTTCACCCTCGCCTGACCCCTTGTCCATCGTCGATGAAGGACACTCACGTGCGCGCGCTGAACGTCGCCGGCGTCATGGAAGGCACCGTGCTGCCGCGGGTGCCCGGCCGGGACTTCGCCGGGATCGTCGTCGACGGCCCGGCACGGTGGCGCGGTGCCGAGGTGTGGGGCACCGGCGGGGACCTCGGGTTCGCCCCGGGTTGACCGACGTCTACGTCATGACCGGCTCCCTCGATCCCGCGCTCCGGATCGGCGGGGTGTACCTACTCGATACCGATGTCCCTGGGCTCGCCCCGGCGCAGGCGCGGGTCCCGCTCGACGGCCCGGGCGCCACCGTCACCACCCGCTCAGCGAAGGGAACGCACCCGGGAGCCTCCCCAACCGCATCGTGGTCCACGAGGTCGGGCCCCGCGAAGGCATGCAGATCGAGAAGGGCCCGATCCCGACCGAGGACAAGATCCGGCTCGTCGACCTGCTATCCGCCTGCGCGTTCCCGGACATCGAGGTCACCTCCTTCGTCAGCCCGAGGCGCGTGCCGCAGATGGCGGACGCCGAGGCCGCCGCGACCGGCATCACTCGCCGCGAGGGCACGCTCTACAGCTGCATCTTCCTCAACCAGCGCGGGCTCGAACGCGCGCCGGCGGTCGGCACGCTCGACGTCTCCGGCTCGCTCCTCGTCTCGGCCGGCGAGGCCTTCTCCATCGTGAACATGGGCCGCACACCCGACGAGATCCTCGCCGGCGTCCCCGCACAGCTCGCCGTCGCCAGCGACGTCGGGGGCCGGTCGGCTACCTGTCGATCATGGCAACCTTCGGCTGCAACCACAGCGGCGACGTCGCTCGACACCGTCGTCGATCGGATCGACCGCACCCTGGCCGTCACGGCGGGCGAGGGGGAGGACATCCGCACCCTCCTGCTGGCCGACAGCATGGGCTGGGCCAGCCCGGAACAGGTCCGCCGCACCGTCGGAACGGTGCGGGAACGCCGGCCCGACCACACGATCCGGCTGCACCTGCACGACATCCGCGGCATGGGTATGGCCAGCGCCTACGCTGCGCTCTGTGAGGGCGTCACTGAGTGCGACTCGTCCGTCCCGCCGGTATCGGCGGCTGCCCGTTCGGTGGCGATCGCGGGGCCGCGGGCAACGTCGCCACCGAGGACCTCGTGCACATGTGCGCTGAGCTCGGCATCCAGACCGGCATCGACCTCGACTCGTCGAGGTGGCCCACGAGGCCGTCGCGATCGTTGGGCACGACCTGCCCGGCAAGGTCATGAAGGGGGGCTCACTGGCCGCCCACCGCCGCTGACCCACCACTCTCAGCGAGCAGCTCATCCTGATGGGCGTCTCGACTGTCGGCATCGGCGCGCTGCCGACCTACGAGTCCATCGGCATCTGGGCACCGGTCCTGTTGGTGTCGCTGCGGCTGCTGCAGGGCATCGGGGTCGGCGGCGAGACCGGCGCCGGGACGCTCCTGACGCTGGAGAACGCGCCCGCCGACCGACGCGGGCTCTACGGCTCGATGGTCATGGCCGCCAGCCACATCGGCATCGCGGCCTCTGTCGGCTCGGTCGCCCTGGTCAGCCTGCTGCCGAAGGGGGACCTCCTCGCCTGGGGCCGGCGGGTGCCGTTCCTCGCCAGCGCCGTGCTGATCCTCATCGGCGTCTACATCCGCCGCCGGATCACCGAGTCGCCCGCCTTCGTTAAGGAACGCGAGATCGTCCGGCTGCCCGCGGTGGACGTGCTCCGGTCCGCCTGGCAACCGACCCTCGTCGGAATCTCGCTGGCCATGATCGCCTCGACCCTCTACCACCTCGTCGCGACGTTCGTGCTCTCCTTCGGCCCCAAGCAGTACGGCCTGTCGGTGACGGGGCTGACCGTCGCGACCCTGGTGGCCAGCCTCGTCTCGCTGGTCATGGTCCCGCTCTTCGGCCGCGTCTCCGACCGTATAGGGCGCACGACCGTGTACTACATCGGGATCCCGCTGGCGACGGTGACGGTCCTGGCCTACTTCCGGGTTCTGCTGCCGTCCGGCAGCGCTGTACTCGTCGGGCTCGGGATGCTGGTCGCGATCGCCGTCGCCCAGTCGCTCATGTACGGCGCCGAGGGCGCGTTCCTCTCGGAGATCTACCCGACCCGGATGCGCTTCTCCGGCTTCTCTATCGCCAAGCAGGTCGGCACTCTGCTGGGCGCGGGGCTTTCACCCCTGATCGCCTCGTCGCTGGCGGCCGCCTTCGACAACGACACCTGGGCGTTCGTCATCTTCTACTTCGCAGAGGCGGTGATCGAGCTCATCGCGCTGTCGTTCGTCCGGGAGACCGCCCGCTCGCCGCTGCAGACCTTGGCCCGCCCGTCGCCCGTATCGTTGTTCGATCGGGCGTGCACCGCGGCGGGCGGTGCACGCCCGACCCCGACATCCCGTAAGGAGTCCCATGCGTAGCAACGTGTTGCCAGCCGGCGACCGCGTCCCCGACGTCCACCCCGAGGCCTGGGTTGCCGACACCGCCACCGTGGTCGGGGCGGTCATCGTCGGAGCGAGCAGCGGCGTGTTCTACAGCGCTGTGGTCCGGGCCGACCTGGAATCGGTCACGATCGGCGAGCGCAGCAACGTGCAGGACGGCGCCGTCGTCCACGCCGACCCGGGCTCGCCCGCCCGGATCGGCGACGACGTCAGCATCGGCCACAACGCCGTCGTGCACGGCTGCACCGTCGAGGACGGCTGCCTGATCGGAATGAACTCGACGGTGCTCAACGGCGCCGTGATCGGCGCGCAGTCGCTCGTCGCGGCGAACGCGCTGGTCCCCGAGGGCACCGTGGTGCCGCCCCGCTCGCTCGTCGCTGGGGTGCCCGGCAAAGTGCGCCGCGAACTCACCGACGCCGAGGTGGCGAACCTCGCGGACAACGCCGCCACGTACACCGAGCTCAGCCGACGGCACCGCGCGATCCCGGCGATCGCCGAGTCTTGAGCGCCGCCGAGTCTTGACCACCGCCCGCCCCGGCTCCACTCCGCCAGGCGTCAGGGCGCTGCGCCGATCGAGGACGCGGGAGAGGATGCAGCGCTCGGGTGTCCGAGTCGCTTGCCGGCTCCGCGGACGGTGTCGAGCAGCCCGCGGACGTCGGAGGGGAGTCGGTCCGCCCGCCAGGCACGTGACCGTCGGGCTGGACCAGGGCGAGATCCGTCTCGTACAGTTCCCGGGCGGTGGTCCTCACTTGCGGCTCGTCCACCTCGCAGAGCCGGACAGGCATGCCGATCCCGGCGGCCTCGTCGATCAGCGGACGGGCGGCCTCGGAGTCACCGGGCGACACGAGGGTGAAGCCCGGGCCGAAGCGGTCGAGGACGGACACTCCGGGGCCCAGCCACACATGCGGTGCGCGGTGCCCGGGCCTGGCGATCGGCACGTACTCGCTCAGGTCGGCCGGAGTGGGGTCTTCCGTGCCGTCGGGAACGCACACCGGGGACCCCTCGTAGCGGTAGCCCAGCGAGGCCGGGATGTTGTTGAACTCGCGTCGGAAGGTGCGGACGATGCCCTCCCCGAGGCCACGCCGTACGGCCTCGGCGGTGTCACCACCGGCGGCGACGGTCTCCCAGAATCCCTCCTGCTCGTCCCACGAGCCGAGCCAGTCCCGGTAGATGCTGCTGGCGAGGGCGGCGGTCTGGCGCACCGCCGCACCCCGCTCCCGGTCGTAGCTGTCGAGGAGGTCCTCGCCGCCCCACCCGTCGAGCACCGCTCCACGCTTCCAGCCGAGATCGAACGCGTCCTGGATCCCGGTGTTCGTCCCGAGTCCGCCGGTCGTCGGCATGGTGTGCGCGGCGTCGCCGGCAAGCAGGACCCCCCGCGCCGGAACGTCGTCGCTAGGGTCTCTCTGTTCGACCACGGCAGTCGACCACGGCAGGATCTCGCTGAGGAACTCCATCTCGACGTCGCGGCCGGCCATTCTGTGGACCGCGTCGCGCATGAACTCGACGTCCTTCTCCGCAGCGCCGTCGCCGACCCTGACGGTCAGCCGGTACTGGTCGTCCCCGTCGAACGCCAGTAGAGAGATCGACGTCCCGGCCGGGTCACGACGGTGAAACGGCCCAACGTCTGCGCGAGCGGGATCGCCTGAGCTGCGGGCTGCGCACGATGACCTCGGCCGAGGTGCCCCAGGTCGACGACTTGATCGTGTCGATCCCCAGGCCACGACGGATCCCGCCCGTGCGGACCTGCTGCCCGACCTCCACGAGCGGTTGCGGATCGTCGGGGCCGTCCTCGGTCTCGACCGCCGGGTCCTGGACGTCGTCGACGACGCCGGAGCGCTGGCCGAGCTCCGCGGGCTCGTCGTCGGACGGGCGACACCGGTGCTCGGCGCCGTCGCCGACGCCGTGGCCGAAGCACTCGACCCCGCCCTCCCCGGAGGACACCCGCTCCTGCACCGCACCACCGCCCGACTGCTCTGCCGGTTCGCGGTCGAGCGCCTCACACCACGTCCTGGAGGGCGGCGATGAGAACGGGCCGACTGACCCGAACGTCTACGGCGACCAGACGGTCCGGCCGACCACAGCCCGAGCAGCCGCGCGGTCGACGCCGTGGCGGGGCCCAGCGGCGGGATGCGGGCGAGCGAGCTCGCTTCCATTCTCTCCGCGGTGCCCGATCCTCGGCGCCGAGGATCAGGGTCGACCACAGTACCGGGCCTCGGCCGGCTCCGGGGTCGAGGCCGGACGAGGCGGACCTCGAGGCGGTACTCTGCCTGCCGTGTTGATCGTGGCCGGCCGGGCCGTCGACCCGGAAGGTCTTGCCACGATCTGCCACGCCTACGGCATCGAGCACCTCGAACTGTTCGGCTCGGCCGCCACCGGCAACGCCGGGCCCACGAGCGACATCGACCTGCTCTACACCCTCCATCCTGGCCAGATGCTGGGCTGGGAGATCGACGACCTCGCCGACGAACTCGCTGAGCTCTTCGGCCGACCCGTCGACCTCGTCTCCCGACGAGCTCTGCACTCGAGACTCCGCGACCACGTGCTCGCCGAAGCCCGGCCGCTCTATGCAGCGTGACGTCCTGCTGCTCGACGAGATGATCGACGCCGCTGAACAGATCCGGCAGCCTGCCGCCGACCTCACGCTGGACGAACTCGAGCAACGACGCGAACGGCGCGACGCGCTGCTGTGGACTACACAGTGCTCGGCGAAGCCGCCGGACAGGTCTCGGACGAGACCAAGGCGCGCTTTCCGGCCGTTAAGTGGCTACAACCGGTGCGCCTCCGCAACCGCATCGTCCATGGGTACTGGTCCATCGACATGGAGATCCTTCTGGCCACCGCACGACGCCAGCTACCCGCACTCGCCACCGAGCTCCACAAAGCCCTCGCCGCGCTCTCCGCCGACGACTGATCCGCCGCACCAGCCTGCGGGCGCAGACCTTCCCGCTTCTGGTCGTCGCGACCGGACAGGAAGCGGGCACCGCTGGCGTCAGTCACCCCCAGCGGGAGGTCGTCCAGCACCGACCACAGTTGGCCCGCCAGCCGGACGGCCACGACGACGGCGTCGACCGCGGCCCAGTCGCCGACACCGCCGAGGGACGGGGCGACGGGCATGCCGGTCGCCGCCGCCCACTCGGCCGCGCGCTCGTCGTCGGGATCGACCCCGAGGACGCGCTCGCCGCGCTTTCGCCAGTCACCGTTCTGGTCACCGCTCACGACCGATCACCGTGACGAACAGGTACCTCCCCTGATGATCGACTTGATCCAGGCGAGGCCTCTGACCAGCAGGGATGAGCAGTGGGAATCCGGGCTGAGTACCCGACTCCCCTCCAGCGGGTTTCTCGGTTCGAGTCCGAGGCGGTGTACCAGTATGCGCTGGCGGTCAGAGCATCGCCCTCGATCTTCCCAGGCACTGCTCAAGATCGAATCCAACGCCTTGGTCGACGGAAACGACTCGATCGTCAACCCTGATCACCCACGCTGGCCATGTCCGATGTCGAGCAATCGCGCGTGCCCGCGAACGCGGGCGAGTACGTCGTCGAATGTCGGTGGCGGTTCAGCGCCGTCGTACAGGTCGCGCATGGCTGCCTCCTGCTCGGCACGTCGACGCGGTGTGAGCGGGCCCGTAGGGTCGAAGGCGGGCGAGCGCGGGATGCCGCCGTCTGGCACAGGCGAGCCGGGACTGAACGCCTGCGAGACATCGAAGCAGCTCGCGAGGATGTCGGCCGTCGTCGCCGTGTCGTCAAGCAGCTGCAGCACCTCGTCGTTTCCCAACAGCGCCCAGTGTCGTAGAACTGCCGGCCGATGCGCGGCCAGCTGTAGGTGCCCTCATGAACCGCCGGGACGGCCGCGAAGTCGTTGACCCGAAGCTGCTTCTCGATCAGGGAGGCACCGAGACCCGAGCGCTTCGAACTGGGGCCGGAGGCGTCGCCATTCGGTGTCGTTCACCGCGTGGTGGCGAGATGAGCAGTGACCGATCCGGGCTCCGAGTCAACGAACCCGTAACCTGCCGACCAGGCTCGCCCATCGCAGGTTGGTCCGCGCCGATTCGACGTAGGAAAGATGGCGGTCGGACGGAGGTTCCGCGCTGTCGTCGGACTGCGAGACGAGCGTCGTCCAGTAGGCGATGTCCTCGGTGGACGGCGAGAAGACCTCGTTGGCGACGCCGACGCCCGATGGGCCCACGAGCATCCCGTAGTACCCGAGATCGCGGAGCTGCTCGCCCCAGCTCCGGAGCCCGTCCAGGTCGCCGGGGTCCCCGCCCCAGGCCCCGCTGATCGGGTACCGGATGCCGGCCGCACGAGCGTCGATCAGCACCTTCGACCTCAGGTGGTGGGACTCGGCGCCGTCGGGGGTCCAACGGTAGCCGATCGCCCGGTGGACGTCGCCGAACCGCGAGACCATCCCGCCCATGTAGGTGACGCGTGGTGAGGCCGTCGCGATCTCGTACGCGAGCCGGATCGACTGGGCGGTCTCCAGGAAGGGCAGGATCTGCACGTCGTGACCGTCGCGGCCGACGTCGTGCTCGGCGCAGGTCAGGACGGCGTCGAGCGCGATCACATCCTGTGGGCCTGCGGTCTTCGGCAGGATCACACCGGTCAACGAGGGCAGCAGCGCGGCACGAAGGTCCGCGAGGGTCTCACCGGACCACGGACTGTGGACGCGCACGAAGCTCAGTGGCGCGGAGCCCGGGGACAGCGCTGCGAGACAGTCGCGGACCGCTGTGCGTGCCGCCGCCTTCTCCGTGGCCCCGTACGGGAGCCGGGGCTCCTCGAGATCGAAGAACAGCGCGTCCGCCCCGGCCGCCAGCGCCTGCTCGAACGCCGCCGGGTCGGCTCCGACGTGGACGAGGCTACGGATCGGAACGGCTGCATCGCGCAGGGACGATGCGGTGTCGGTCGGGGGGTCAGGAAGGGGCATGGCTGCTCGGCGCCTCCACGTCGAAGTAGTACCGGACGACGAGATCGGCCACGCAGGCCGGCTCGGCGCTGTGCTCGAAATCGACGGTCACCCGCGTGACCACCTGCACGGCATCGCCGGGCAGGCGCTTCACCTCGACGATCCTCGCCCGGCCGCGTACCCGGGCTCCCACGCGGACCGCAGCCGGGAACCGGACCCCGTCCACGCCGTAGTTCACCCCCATCCGGACGTTCTCGACGGTCCGCACCCTGTTCAGCAAGCGGGGCACGAGCGACAAGGTCAGGAACTGCGCGACCTCGCCGGTCGAGGTTCGCCCGCCGGTGGCCGCGGCGAAGGCTTCCGCCCGTGCCGGACCGACGGTCTGCCAGGGACTCGGCCCCAGCGTCTTCCCGGCGGCCGCCTCGAGATCCGCGGCGCCGCTCACTCGCAGAGGACCGCTCACCCTTCGTCCTCCGCACCCACCAGGCTGAGATAGGCGCCCTCGATCTCGTCGATGCGCTCGGCGAGCCGGCAGGCGGCCCCGGACAACGCGATCCGACCGCGGTTCATGACGTGACCCTCGTCCGCGATCGTCAACGCCTTCCGGACGTGCTGTTCGACCAGAAGGACCGCCGCACCGTCATCGGCGGCCGCCCGGATCGCGGCGAGCAGCTCGTCGACGACGAGCGGGGCGAGGCCGAGCGAGAGTTCGTCGGCGATGATCAGCCGCGGGCGCCTGCTGAGCGCCCGGGCGAGTCCCACCATCTGCTGCTCCCCGCCGGACAGCAGCCCGCCCGGAACGTCGAGCCGTGTCTCCAGCTGCGGGAACACCGCCAGGGCGGCGGCCAACCCCCCGCTGCCCAGGCGCAGGTTGTCCCGGCAGCTGAGGCTGCGGAACACCGCCCGGTTCTCGGGGATGTAGGCCATCCCGGACCGGACGCGCCGGTGCATCGGCATGCGGGTGGCCCGCCCGGCGAACCGGACGTCGCCACCCATCAGACCGACCTGCCCGGCGATCGCCCGCAGCGTCGTGGTCTTCCCGGCACCGTTCGGCCCGAGCAGCGTCACGACGCGCCCCGCGCGGAGCACCAGGTCGACGTCCCTGACCACCGCCACGTCCCCGTAACCGGCACACATCCCCCGCGCGTCGGCGACGGCCGTCATATCGGGCTCCCCGCTCCTCATGAGGTCGCCTCCGTCCTCATGGCGAGCGCCGCGCTCTCCCCACCGAGATAGGCCTCGACGACCGCGGGATCACGACGCACCTCACCCGGCTCGCCGCTGCTGATCACGCGGCCGAAGTCGAGGACGACCAGTCGGTCGCAGGTGTCCATCACGAACTCGACGTCGTGCTCGATGAGCAGCACGGCCATTCCCCACTCGTCGGCCAGCCGGCGGACCACGCGGGCGAGCTCACGGCTCTCCTCCCCGGACAGCCCCGCAGCGGGCTCGTCGAGCAGCAGGACGCTCGGGCCGCTCGCCACGGCCCGGGCGATCGCGAGCAGGCGCCGACGCCCGTACGGAAGATCCGACGCGGGCCGGTCGAGGTCGTCCTCGAGCCGGAACTCCCGGACCGCGTCGGTCACCCCTGGTCCCAGCCTTACCGGCGCCGGCCGGACGAGGTCCGTGACGTAGCAGGAACGGCTCGCCGGGTCGGTGGCGGCGATGATGTTCTCCAGGGCGGTCAGGTCCTCGAACAGCTCCAGGGACTGGAACGCGCGGCTGATCCCCGCCCGTGCGCGCGCGGAGGGCGACCGGCCCGCCAGCTCGGCTCCGTCCAGCGTCACGCTGCCTGCCGTCGGCCTCGTGAACCCGGTGATGGAGTCGATCAGCGTCGTCTTCCCGGCGCCGTTCGGCCCGATCAGGCCGACCACCTCACCAGGTCGCACGTCGAGCGACACGCCGTCGAGGACGGTCGTGCCGCCGTACCGGACCGAGAGGCCGGAGACCGCCAGCGTCGACGGCCGCACCCGCTCGCGCTCCTGGCCAGGTCGGGACACGAGAGCCGCCCGGGCCGGCTGCCTGATCGCCCGGTCGCCGAGACCCAGGCGCGCCGCGACCCGCCGCGAGACCCGGGCCAGGTCGTGAGCCATGCCGTCCTGGTTCGCGACCACGGTCAGGACGAGGGCGATCCCGCCGATGAGCGGGAGGTACTCCCCCAACCCGACCAGCACGTCCTTGCCGAACTGGGCGCCGACGGTGCCCGGGCCGAGCGGGGCACCGAGCAGCGGGCCGGCCACGAACCCGATGCCGCCGAGGTACGCGAGTCCGAGGTAGACCGTCGACTGGAAGGACGAGAACTGGTGGTAGTCCACGATCCCGACCGAGAAGGTGACGAGCACGGCACCGACCGCGGCGATACCCGCCGCGAGGGCGAAGCCGTAGAGCTTGACCGAGGTCACGCCGATCCCGAGCGCGGCGGCTGCGCGCTCGTTCGTCCGCACGGCCAGCATCCGGCGGCCGACCAACCCGCGCCGCACGTTGGTCACGACCAGTGCGAGCGCCACGAGCACGACGAAGGTCACCGAGACGTAGCGGTACGGGTGCAGCCCACCGTCGAACGACCAGCCGAACAGCTCCATGTCGACGGCGGTCCCGCCGATCCCGCCGGTGTAGTCGGAGTTGGTGAACAGGAGGAACTCCAACACGGCGCCGAGGCCGAACGTGACGATCGCGAGGTTGATGCCACGGACCCGGACCGCGGGGAGCGCGATCACGATCGCGAGGGCGACGGTCGCGGCCACCCCGATCAGGGCCGCAGGCAGGAAGGGGACGCCGTGGGCCGCCATGAGCCTGCCCGCGACCCAGGCCCCGAACCCGGCCAGCGGCCACTGGGCCAGCGAGATCTGGCCGACGTAGCCGACGAGCACCACGAACGACAGCAGGAAGGTCGAGACGGCGAGCGTCGTGCCGATCGCGAGCACCCATGCCTCGGAGAGCACGAGGACCAGGACGGTGGTGACGAGCGCGGCGGCCACGATCGGAGCGGGCCGGATTCGCCCGCTCCCGACCCGCGGCTGTTTCGCGAAGGGATGGTCCCGCAACGGGATCGCCCGCCCGCGCACCGTCATCACGACGATCATGACCAGGAAGGGTGCCGCGGCCGCGGCACCGGGCTGGTCGACGAACCGGGTGAGCAGCGTCTGCCCGATCCCGAGGACGATGCTCGCGACGAACGCGACCGGGAACGACCGGAAGCCCGCGATGAGGGCGATGGCGAGGGCACCGATGACGAGCGTGGTCATCGAACTGGCGTGCAGGGTGATGATCGGCGCCACCAGGATCGCGGCGAGCGCGGACAACGCGCTCGACAAGGCCCAGTTCGCTGCCGCGACCACGTCGGGTGAGACCCCCACCGCCGCGGCCAGGGTCTGATCCTCGGCCACCGCGCTGGTGCTCCGCCCGAATCCGCTGAAGCGGTACACCACCCACAGCGCCACCGTCAGCACCAGCGCGACGGCGATCAGGATGAGCCGGTCCGCCGGAACCGTGACCGCACCGAGGATCCACGGATCCGTCGGCAATGTGCTCGGCACGGTGTTGACCACCGGTCCGTAGCGCAGGATCACCAGGGCCTGCAGGGTGATCAGCAGGCCGAGCGTGACGACCGTCCGGGCGATGGACGAGGCGGTCCGCAGCGGTCGCATGAGCCCGAGATGGATCAGCGCGCCCGCGGCGGCCGCCGCAACGACGGCGACGAGGACGGCGAGGCCGAAGGGCCACGACCCGTTGACGTGCAGCTCGAACCACACGAACGCGGCGCAGAGACCGATCGCCCCCTGGGCGAAGTTCACCACGCCGGAGCCGCGGTAGGTCAGCACCAGCCCCAGCGACGAGAGTGCGTAGAGCGCGCTCAGCCCGAGGCCGAGTACCGCCACGCCGAGCAGCTCAGCCATGTCGGAGCGACTCGAGATGCGTGCCGTAGCCGAGGCGGGCGGCGATCAGGCCGTCGGAGCCCAGCAGCAGGACCTCGGCCGTCGACATTCCGAGCCGTTCCCCGCTCCCGGTCTCCAGCGACCAGCAGACTTCCGCGAAGAGGTACCAGTCCTTGATGTACCAGTTGGTCACGGTCGCGTCGGTGACGGTGACGGCATCGCGGGCCTCTTCGTAGTGCCTGCGGAGATCGGCGAGCGCGGGCAGGAAGGCCAGCTCCGGGCCCTCGCCGAAGTACCGGCGCACGGCCGAGCCTGCGTACTCCGTCGGACTGAACAGCCCGAGTAACCGGTCGATGTCCCCGGCCTCGGCCGCCGCGAAGTAGTCCTTGAACAGCTGGACGCGCTCCGCATGGGTGTGGCCGACGGGCGGCCTGAGCCGCAGCGAGGTCATCTCCCCGCTGATCCCGGCGCCGTCGGTGAAGTGCAGGGAGAACGCCTCGGTCTCCACGCGCTCGCCGGTGAAGGGGGAGACGCCCTTCCACTCCGAGTCCCAGATGACCCACCAGTCGGTCGCGAGGCGGGCGATCAGGTCGTAGCGGTCCCGCTCGCCCGCTCCCTTGACCCAGTTGTAGTGGTCCTCCACGCTCCGCCGGTCGGTGGCGGCCTCCAGCGCGAGCGTGCCGTCGTCCCCGAACCGCGGGACGACCCAGACCAGGCTGTCCGACCAGCGCAGGGAGTCCTCGGCCGAGACCGTGGCCATCACGATCTCGGTGGAGAAGGGGACCACGTACTCGGACTCCGCGTGCCTGATCGAGCGCCGCAAAGAGTCGGCCACCCGCTGGACACGACCCAGCGAACCCGACGTTTCCGTGACGGCCATGGCGGTCACTGCTCCTTCCATCTCGCCGGTGAGGGGAGAGCACCAGGCGATTGCGTCGCCTCGGAGGTCAAAGTAACGTATAACCTAGTTAACTTCCACTAGTATTGGGAGGTGCCGTGACCGACACCCTCGAGCGTGCCGCGCTACGGGACGTCACCCGGTCGATGCTCGCGACTCTCGCGACGGAGCAGCTCGTCCGTGAGCACATGGAGGCCGACGGGTTCGATCGCACGCTCTGGGCGGCCATGGCGGAGATCGGGCTCCAGGGGCTGGCCGTGCCCGAGGAGCTCGGCGGCTCCGGCGTCGGCTGGACCGAGCAGTCCATCGTCCACGAGGAGCTCGGTCGCACCCTGGCGTGCGTGCCGTTCCTCGGCACCGCGACCATGGCCACGGCGGCGTTGCTGGCCGCGACGGACGAGGCCCGCACGCGCTGGCTGCCCGGAATCGCGGCAGGCGACACGATCGCCACGGTCGCTCCACCGGCCGCCGGATCGGGAAGCTGGTACGGCGCGCCGAGCGGGGTCGAGGCGGTTGCGTCGGGCCCGTCCTGGCGGCTGAGCGGGCGGCTGCACTACGTGCTGGACGCCCCGGTCGCGGATCTGCTCCTGGTCGCGGGGCCCGTCGGGCTCTTCGCCGTGGAGCGGGCGGACATCGCGACGGTCGAGCCGGTCACGACCTCCGACCGGACCCGCCGGGTGGGCCACGTGACACTGCGCGACGCCCCTGCCACCCGCATCGGTGGTCACGAGGCCGTGGACGCCGCGCATCGCGCCGGTGTGACACTGCTGGCCGTCGAGGAGGTCGGCGGCGCCGCCGCCTGCCTCGAACGTTCCGTCGAACACGCTCGCACGCGCGTCCAGTTCGGACGCCCGATCGGTTCGTTCCAGGCCGTGCAGCACCACTGCGCGAACATGCTGGTGCGCGTCGAGAGCGCGCGGTCGGCTGCGCGGCTGGCGGTCCGCGAGCTCGACGAGCACGACGTCGGCGGGGTCTCCCGGCTGGTCGCCGGATCCGTCTGCACCGAGGCCTACACCTTCTGTGCCTCGATGAACGTGCAGCTGCACGGGGGGACGGGCTTCACCTGGGAACACTCCGCCCACCTGCACGTCAAGCGGTCGCGCAGCTCGGCGGTGCTCCTGGGGCAGCCAGCGGAACACAGGCGGGCGCTGCGCGCGTCCGGGAAGGTGCTGGTGGGATTGTGAGCTTCCGTGACGACGTGGCGTCGTTCCTGGCGACGACGCCCAGACCGGAGGGTCTGCACGACTACGGCCCGACTCCGGCGAGCAGCGACGTGGCCGCCGGACGGCGGTGGCAGCGAACGCTCGCCGAGCACGGCTACGCCTGCCTGCACTGGCCGCGCGAGCACGGCGGAAGCGACGCCTCCGTGGCCGACCAGGCCGCCTTCGCCGAGGAGTGCGCACGGGCCGGGGTGCCGCGTCAGCTGTCGATGGTCGGTCCCGACCTGGTCGGGCCGGTGCTGATGGGCTTCGGATCGCGCACCCAGCAGGATCTCCACCTGCCCCGGATCCGGGACGGTCGTGACCTGTGGTGCCAGCTGTTCTCCGAGCCCGGTGCGGGCTCCGACCTCGCGGCGGTGACCACGCGGGCGATCCGGCAACCGGACGGGAGCTGGCGGATCCGCGGGCAGAAGGTGTGGACGAGCGCCGCGGACAGCGCGGACCTCGGCCTTCTCCTCGCCCGCTCCGGCGGACCCGGGCCGGGCGGGCTGTCGGTCTTCGTCGTCCCGATGGCCAACCAGGGCATCACGGTCCGACCGCTCCGACAGATGGACGGGGAGAGCAAGTTCAACGAGGTGTTCCTCGACGATGTCGTCCTGCACGCCGACCAGGTCGTCGGGACACCCGGGGCCGGCTGGCAGGTCGCCAAGGCGACCCTCGGCCGCGAACGGCTCTCGCTGGGCGCGAACGCGGTCGGCATGTTCGAGAGCATCGCGGAGCTGGAGACGGCCGCCGCGGAGCACGGCCGGCTCGACGACTCGCTCCGTGACGAGATCGTGAAGGCCTGGATCCGGGTCTGGCTGATGCGGGTCACGTGGGAGCGCGCCATCGAGGAGGAGACGGATCCCTCCGGGGCGACCTTCTCCGTGCTGAAGCTGCTGACCTCGGAGACCTACCGCGACATCGCCGACCTCGGCGGCGCCGCGCTCGGGCCGGCCGCGCTCGAGGAGGAGCAACCGCTGGTCAAGCGGATGCTGGTCGGGCATGCCCAGACGATCCTCGGCGGTACCAGCGAGATCCAGCGCACCATCCTCGCCGAACGGATCCTCGGGCTCCCCCGGGCGCCGCGCTGAGCTCGCCCGCTCCCCCGTCCGCCTGGCCGCCGCGTCACGGCGGCCAGGCGGACGTCGTGGGTCAGCCGCGGTCCGTCGAGAGCACCGAGACGGCGGAGACCGCGGTGGGACCACCGATGTTGTGCGCGATGCCCAGCCGCGCCCCGTCGACCTGGGTCGCGGCCTCGCCCCGAAGCTGCTCGACGATCTCGACGCATTGCGCGACCCCGGTGGCGCCCGGCGGGTGTCCCTTCGCCTTGAGGCCACCGCTCGGGTTCACCGGGATCCGCCCGCCCACGGTCGTGGCACCGTCCTCCACCAGCCGGTGGGCCTGGAACCGCTCGGCGAGGCCGAGGTCCTCGTAGGAGATGAGCTCCACGCCGGTGAAGCAGTCGTGGACCTCGGCGACGTCGATGCGGTCCGGCGTGATGCCCGCCATCGCATAGGCCTGACGGGCCGCCCGGACGGTCGCCGGGAACGTGGTCATGTCGCGCTTGTGCTGGTGCATCACCCGGTCCAGCCCGAGCCCGACCCCCCGTACCCACACCGGGGTGTCGGTGAACCGATCGGCCTGGTCCTCGGCGACGACGAGCAGGGCGGCCGCGCCGTCGCTCTGCGGGGTGCAGTCGAGCAGGCCGAACGGATCGGCGACGAGGGGTGCGCCGAGCACCTTGTCCACCGTGATCTCGAACCGGAGCTGCGCCTTCGGGTTGTGCACCGCGTGGCGGTGGTTCTTGACCGCGATCATCGCCATGTGCTCGCGGGTGGCCGGGCTCTCGTGCAGATACCGCTGGACGTGGAGCGCGAAGTTCGCCGGCGCGATGAGACCCAGCGGATAGTCCCAGGCCATGTCGCGGGTCATGCCCGCCCATTCCCAGAAGGTGGTGCGCGCCGACGACTCACGGATCTTGTCGGCCCCGATGACCAGGACGACGTCGAACGCTCCCGAACCGACGGCGAAGACGGCGTTGCGCAGGGCGTCGTTGCCGGTCGCACAGGCGTTCTCGACGCGCGTGACGGGGATGTCCAGCAGGCCGCACGAGTCGGCGAGTACCCCGCTGGGGAAGCCGTCGCTCGTCTGGAGCTGGCCGAACCAGGCCGCCTGGATGTCCGCCCTCGTCGCGCCCTTGTCGACGCTGAGCAGGCACTCGTCGAGCGCCTCCGGCAGGAGGTCCTTCATCCCCTTGTCGAAGTGCTCGGCGAACCGGGTCATGCCCGCGCCGACGATCGCGCAGCGTCTCATGCCGTGACCTCCAGGTCCGGTCGGAAGGCGTAGCCGTAGTCGGGGATGCCGGACCGGACCTCGATCCGGCGGAAGACCATCTCGCCCTGCGCCCCGATCGCCACCGATCCGGCCGTCCCCGTGGTCGCGGCGAGCGCCCGGATCCCGACGCCGTCGAGCTCGACGATCACCAGCTGGTACGGGGTGCGCTTGCCCGGGACCGGGACGGCGATGGTGCTCGAGGTGTAGACCGCGCCGCGGCGAGGCAGCTCGACGAGGATCACGTCGCCCTCGTCGCCCCGCACGGCGTCGTGTGCCCGCGGGGGGAACTGCAGCTCACCGGTGTCCGCGTCCGTGCTCGCCCGCCACCCGAGCTTCGCCTCGAAGGCCCGGTCGTAGGCACTCAACGAGAGGGGGATGGGTGGGCCCTCGGTGAGGGTGGTCGACGGCGACGGCTGCGCCGCCCGCTCGTCCCGTTCCACGACGGCCGCTCCTCCGTCGAGCTCGACGACGGTGACGCTGGCCTGGTCGACGGCGGCGAGGAGGGCGCCGGGCCGGGGCGTCGTCGCGGCCAGGGCGAAGAGCACGGACGACGCTCCGACGGTCGGGATCTCGGGCGGCGCACCGGTGCACAGGTCCCTGGCCTCGCGGTGTCCCAGCCCCGCGATGGCGTCGAGCTTGGGGCGCCCGAGTGCCTCGAGCGACGCGACGGCGCCACGCTCACGGAGCAGGCGTGGGTCCTCGTAGTCGTGGAGCCCGCCCGCGGCGTCACGCGCCAGCACGGGCAGCGAGCGATTGATCCTCCCGACGTACCGCAGGCCGAGCCCGCCGGTGCCGGTCACCGCCGCCGCGGCGCCTGCCCGCTCCCCCACATCGGCCCCGATGACGAGCGTGGCCGCGGGCGCGGCGAGCATGGCGTCGAGCACCGCGGCCGCACCGCCGACCTGCTCGACGGCCTGGACGCTCCGGCGCAGTCCCAGACCTGCCAGCAGGGCCGCCGAGTTGCCCCCTTCGAGCAGTGGGAGATCGCGCGAGACGAGGACGACCCGCTCGATCTCGGGATCGCCCGCAGCGGAGATGCCGCGCCGGCCCGCGGCGACGGCCAGGGTCACGACGTCCTCGTCAGATCCCGCTCGGCGACCGGCTCGGCCGGTCCAGGGTGGCAGGTAGGTTCCGATGGTCGTGATCATGGACCGGCCCTTCAGCTCGCTGACCTAGTTAACTATCTAGAGTAGGCGGCGAGATCCGAGCAGGCAATGGGAACCGGCGGGACGGGATCCTGCTCGGGATCAGTCGAAGAGATCGAGCACGGCCTGGCTGTCCAGGATCTTCTCCAGGTACCGACTGGTCTCCCGGACGTGCCGCCCCCACAGCTCGCTCGCCGAGTCGGCGTCCGACGCCTCCAACAGCGCCAGGAGCTTGCGATGGGTCTGGTCGCTCTTGTGCCGGGCCTCCGACTGGCGCTCCGACCGTCCCTCGCGCTCGAGCCCTTTCGTCGTGGCACGGTCGATGACGTGCCGGACCATCTCGGCCAGCGCGACCATCGTGACGTTGCCGGTGAGTTGGATGACGAGGTGGTGGAACTCGTTCTGCGCGGCGAGCGACTCCTCCATCGAGCTCGCCGACATCTCGCGCGCCAGGGCGGCGCGCAGCGCCTCGAGATCGGCCTCGGTGCGTGTCGTGGCCAGCGCGAAGACGCACTGGCTCTCGATCGACGCCGCCGCGGTGAAGACGTCGGACAGGGTGGCGCCCCGGTACTCGAGCAGGAAGCCCGCGTACCGTGCCGCCACCTCACCCTTGGGCGGACGCACGACGGCACCGGCCCGACTCCCGCGCCGGACCTCGATCAGGGCCTCGGACTCCAGGATCCGGAGCGCCTCACGCAGCGTCGGCCTGCTGATCCCGTAGCGCTCGGTGAGCATCGCCTCGGTGGGCAACAGGTCCCCCTCCTTGAGCTCACCCTCCACGATGCTCTTGCGCAGTCGCATCGCCACGAGTTCCGCTGCCTTCGGCACGCGGACGCGCTCGGATTCACCTAGGGACATAAGTTAGACAATACTCCGTCCTGACGACGAGCGGCGCACCCCGTGCACGGCCCGTCACCCGAACCGGGGCGCGCGCTTCTCCCGCAACGACGCCACCCCTTCCCGGACGTCCGCGGTGCCGAGCCCGTACATCTCCGCCGTGGCGGAGAAGTCGAAGGCCGCGGAGTTCGCCCGGTACCAGTGGTTGAGCGCCTGCTTGGTGAAGCGGATCGCGTCCTGCGCCCCGTGCCGCAGCCGCCGGGCGATCGCCAGCGCACGCGCGTCGACCTCCTCGTCCTCCACGCACAACGAGACCAGACCGATCCGCTCGGCCTCCTCGCCGGTCACGGGTTCACAGGTGAGCAGCAGGTACTTGGCCTTGGCCATGCCGCAGAGGAGGGGCCAGGAGATCACCGAGTGGTCCCCCGCGGCGATGCCGAGCCGCGTGTGCCCGTCGACGAGCCGGGCCGTGCGAGCGGCCACCGAGATGTCGGCGAGTAGGCCCACCACCAGGCCGGCGCCGACCGCGGCGCCCCGGATGCCCGACACGACCGGCTTGGTGCTCTCGATCATCGCGAACACGATGTCCCGGGTCTCGCGGAGGAGCTGCGTACGGAACACCGGGTCCTCGATCGCCTGCTCGACGACGTCGAAGCTGCCACCCGCCGAGAAGTTGCCACCGGCGCCGCGCAGGACCACGCTGCGGACCGCGGGCGCCCGCTCGATGTCCCGCCAGACGTGGCCGAGGTCCGCGTGCATCTCCGCCGTCACCGCGTTCAGGTTCGGGCCGTCGAAGAGCAGCTCGAGCACGCCGTCGTCCACGAACGACGGGTTCAGGCTCGCGTAGGTCTCCTCGAACGTCATCGCACGGCCCCCTCGGGGCGGTTCGCCGCCCGGGCGAGGACGAGCGCCCTCAGATCCGCCTTGCTGACCTTGCCCCCCGAGTTGCTCGGGAACTCGTCGAACACCTCGAATCGCTCGGGCACCATGAACTCCGCGAGGCCGCGCGCACGAAGGTGCGCGGCGACCTGCTCCAAGGTGGGGCCCTCCGCTGTCGGGACGACGCACAGGCATACGCGCTCGCCGTAGATCGCGTCCGGCACACCGAGCGCCGCAGCCTCCAGGACCTCCGCCATCTCGACCACGACGTCCTCGATCTCGCGGGGACTGATGTTCTGCCCGCCCCGGATGATCAGGTCCTTGGCCCGCCCGACGATGTGCAGATACCCGTCCTCGTCCACCCTGCCCAGGTCGCCGGACCGGTAGAGCCCGGCGGAGGTGAAGGCCGCCGAGGTCTGCTCGTCGTCGTTGAGGTAGCCGTACGTCTTGATGGGGTTGCGCCAGCGGATCTCCCCCACCTGCGACTCGTCACCGTCTCCGATCCGGAGCTCGGTGTGGGGCAGGGGCCTGCCGACCGAGCGGTACCGCTTCTCCGGCGGATCGGCGACGGTGGTCATCGTGGGGACGCCGCCGTCGGTGGCGCCGTACATCGGAAGGACGGCGCAGCCGAGAGCCGAGTCGATCTCCGCGGCGACCTCGGGTGGCATGGGAGCACCCGCGTTGGACAGCACCCGCAGGGCGGGAAGGTCCACGCGGCGCCGCTTCGCGATGTCGAGCATCTTGATCAGCTGAGTGGGCACCGCGACGGCGACCGCCACGGCCTCGTCCGCCAGCAGCTCCAGTGCGGCGACTGGGTTCCAGTGCTCCAGCATCACACAGCTCGACCCGAACAGCAGAGGGGTGAGCACGGGGAAGATGTAGCCGGTCGACCCGGTGTTCGCCGGCGCGATGCCTGCGAACACCTCGGGCCCGTCGGCCCCCAGGGTCTGCCGGTAGGCGGAGAGGAAGAACCAGAGGTTGTCGTCGCTGTAGAGCGAGATCTTGGGGAAACCCGAGGTCCCCGACGTGACCATGCACATGCGCGGGAGCGACTGGCTGGCGAGCCCGGTGCCCCAATGACGCTCGGGCCGGAGCATGACCTCGTCGAGGTCCACCGCGGCGCCGGACCCGAACGAGGCGACGACGTCGACATCGGGGAGTTCGGCCCGCATCCCGGCGATCATGCCTGAGTAGCCGACGTCGTCCCGGTCCGGCGGGATGACGACGACCCTGGCCTCCGACCGGCGCAGCAGGTGCCCGATCTCGCGCTCGCGCCAGGCGTCGGAAAGCGGCAGGAAGGTCAGGTCCGCGCGGTTGCAGGCGAAGTGCATCAGCGGGATGTGCGCGTTGCTGGGTGACTGCACCGCGACGACCGAGCCCGCGGGCAGCTCCAGCCCGACGAGCCATGCCGCGAGTGCCGCGGTCCGGTCGGCGAACTCGCGGTAGGAGAGCCGGCGGTGCTGGTCGGCCACCGCGAGGCGGTCGCCGTCCGCCGCGGCGTGCGCGTCGAGCGCGTGCAGCAGGCTGTCCGTCCGCCAGACCTTCTCGGCGACCCAGCGGTCGATCTCCGCCTGGGTGGGCGCCATCGGCATCGCGGTCACCGGCTTCCGTCGAGGGCCACTGCCCAGCTGTCGACGTCCTGGACGACCGCCTGCGTCGGGAACACCGTCGCCATCAGGGTGTCGTGCAGGTCCGGGTCCGGGTCGGCGCACGCGTCCGACAGGATCACGGCGCCGAGATCCTTGTCCGCCGCCTCCCTGAGCGTGGAGAGCACGACCCCACTCGTGTAGAGACCCGCGAGGACCACGGTGTCGACCTCCAGGGAGCGGAGTACCCCGTCGAGGTCACTGCCCGCGAACGCGCTGATCCGCCGCTTGTCCACGACGATCGCCTCGTCCGTGCCGATGCCGGCGCAGAACTCGGCCGTCGGCGCGCCCGGCGCGAACGCGCCGCTCCGGGCCACGGCCGAGAGCATGGCGTTCCCCGCGCCGACCCCGACGCCGCCCGCGCGGAGTACCACCCGGCAGAGGATCACCGGCACCTGCGCCGCCCGCGCCCGGGTGATGGCGTCGACGGTCTTCTTCAGGGCGGCGGGCGTCGACGGACAGCCCGCGGCGATCGCCTCCTGATAGTCCATGACGACGAGTGCGCTCTGCGACGTTCGCATCGACTGCTCCCCACTGTGCGAGCCAGCTCACGATGCCCGACCCAACCATGCCGCCCCACAGAGTGCAATAGGTTAACGAGGTTGCCCTTGTGCATCAGCAGCAAGATAACTTGCCGCACTTGGTAATCTATGTCAACGTGACGCCGCCACCCGGCGAGACCGTCCGCTCCGGCGGTCTCCGGTGCCTGCTCAGAGAGGAGCAGTCGTTGACCATCCCGACACGCGCCATTCCAGGAAGTGCCCCCGCCCACGACGGCCGAACGCCACTCGTGCGGTGGAGAGCTGCCCGCTTCGCCGCGACCGCCCTCGTCGCTGCGCTGGCCCTCGCGGCCTGCGGCGCATCGAACACCCCGGCAGCCACTCCCGGCGCGCCCACCGGAGAGCCGATCGTCGTCATGGCGACGGCTCCGGTGGACGCGCAGCTGGTGTCGCTGCCTCAGTACATCGACGTCGTCCAGGCCTACGCGAAGGCGGTCAACGCCGCGGGCGGGATCGGCGGCCGCCCGCTGCAGATCACGACCTGCGACAACCAGGCCTCGCCGACCCAGACCGCGGCATGCGCCCGGCAGGCCGTCCAGGACAAGGCCGTGGCCGCGGTCGGCTGGGCGATCGAGAGCCCGGCGTTCCTCCAGGTCCTGTCCGACGCGAAGACCCCGTGGGTCGCCGGGGTCGCGCAGACTCCCGATGCGTTCACCAACGCCAACTC
Organism: Pseudonocardia xishanensis; assembly: GCF_039541715.1. Taxonomy (NCBI): domain Bacteria; kingdom Bacillati; phylum Actinomycetota; class Actinomycetes; order Pseudonocardiales; family Pseudonocardiaceae; genus Pseudonocardia; species Pseudonocardia xishanensis. The sequence continues at coordinate 50,460 of NZ_BAABGT010000013.1, read as the reverse complement.
GTTCCCCGTGACGGTCGGTTCGATCCAGCAGGGCATGGGCCAGGTCGCCGCCGCGGTGAAGGAGGGCTGCCGGTCGGCCGCCCTGGTGGCCAACGAGGCGCTCGTCGCTCGCGCGAAGCCGCAGCAGGACGCCCTGGCCAAACAGGGGATCGCCACGACGCTGGTCACCTACCCGTCGAACATCAGCGACGTCGGCCCCGTCGTCGCGCAGCTGAAGGGCGCCGACTGCCTGATCATCGGCGCCACGTCGGACACCTTCGTCGCCCAGCTGGGCGCCGCCCTGCCGCAGGCAGGCGTGACCTTCAAGCGGATCATCAGCAACGCCAACCTGACGACGGAGCTCGCCTCGCAGAACCCGCAGACCTGGGAGGGCACGGTGATCACCGGACTGGTGACCAATGTGGCGGGTCCCCAGTGGAAGGAGTTCCGGGACGCGGTGGAGGTCTACTCGACCGTCGACAAGCGGAAGCACTCCCCCACGACGGCCCAACCCATGTGGGTCGCCATGTCCGTGCTGACGAACACGGTCCGGGGCATGGTCGCCCAGGGCCAGAACGTGACCGGGGCGAGCGTGCAGCAGGCGCTGACCGCCACAGCGACCGCGGACAGCGACGAGACCGGCCCGCCGTTGAACCTCACCACGCAGTCGCGGGTGCCGGGCTTCCCCCGTCTCTTCGCCCCGTACATGGGGTTCTCGAGCGTCAGGAACGGGGCGGTCCAGCCGGCATACGACGGCACCTACCACGACATCCTGCCGTTCATCCTCGGAGAGAAGAGCACCGATCCGTTCTTCGCCGCCGGTTGATGCGCGCCTATCGACTCGACTCCTTCGGCGGCCCCCGGGCACTGCGTCCGGTGGCCGTCGAGGCGCCTGCGGCCCGACCGGGCGGGATCGTGGTCGAGGCGCGGGCGATCGGTGTCAACTACCCGGACCTGCTCACGACCCGGGGACGGTTGCAGGAGCTCCCGACCCTCCCGGCCATCCCCGGCCGGGAGGTGGCCGGCGTCGTCGTCTCGGCGGACCCGGCGACCGGCTGGGTTCCCGGTGACGCGGTCTGCGGGTACGTCGACGGCGGCGCCTACGCCGAGCTGGTGAGCGTCCCGGCGGAGCGCGTCGTCGCGGTCCCCGCCGGGGCGGACTTCGGCTCGGCCGTCGCCCTGGTCGTCAACTTCCAGACGGCGCACTTCGCCCTGCACGCCCGGGGCCGGCTCGTGCCGGGTGAGCTGGTCCTGGTGCTCGGCGCGGCCGGCGGCATCGGGAACGCCGCGGTCCAGGTCGCGCGCGCGTCGGGTGCGCGGGTCCTGGCGGGCGTGGCCACCACCGACCAGATCCCGGTGGCCGCCTCCGCCGGCGCCGACGACGTCGTCGTCCTCGACCAGGGATTCAGCGGCGAGGTGCGGTCCAAGGCCCCCGAGGGGGTCGACCTGGTCGTGGACCCGTTGGGGGCCACCGTGTCCGCAGAGGCGCTGCGCTGTCTCGCACCCGAGGGCCGCCTGCTCGTCCTCGGCTTCGCCGCGGGATCCGTCCCCACGATCGGCACGAACCGGTTGCTGCTGACCAACACCTCGCTGGTGGGGGTGGCCTGGAACGGCCCGCTGCGGCGCCCGGCCGCCTCGATGGCCGACACCGCGCGCGAGCTCGGGGCGATGGTCGAGGCCGGCACGATCCGGCCCCACGTCGGAGCCCGGTTCCCCTTCGAGAAGCTGCCCCAGGCGCTGATCGAGCTGGAGCGGGGGGCCCTGGCCGGCAAGGCCGTCGTCGAGCTTCCCGGCGGTGCCGGTCGCGAGGACATCCACTCCGGAGGAGGAGGCACGAATGGGACTGCTTGACGGCCGGGTGGCCATCGTGACCGGGGCCGGGCGCGGCCTCGGCCGCGCCCACGCGCTCGCGCTGGCCGCGGCCGGTGCAGCGGTCGTGGTCAACGACGTGGTCAACGACGCGGTCACGCGGACCGAGAACGGCACCGGCGGAACATCGGCCGCGGCCCAGGTCGTGGCGGAGATCGTCGCCGCCGGCGGCAAGGCGGTCGCGGACACCTCGTCCGTCACCGACTGGCGGGCCTGCGCGGCGATCGTCGACCATGCGGTCGCCGAGCTCGGGCGCCTCGACATCCTCGTCAACAACGCGGGCGTGACCAGGGATCGGATGCTGGCCTCGGCCACCGAGGAGGATCTCGACCTGACGCTCGGCGTACACGTCAAGGGGACCTACGCGATGGCGCATCACGCCTGCGCGTACTGGCGGAGCCTGGTCAAGGCGGGTGGCGACGTCACCGGCCGGGTCATCAACACCACCTCCGGCGCCGGGATGGCGGGCAACCTCGGGCAGACCGCCTACGCCGCCGCCAAGGCCGCGATCATCGGCTTCACCCTGAGCCTGGCGTTGGAGGCCGGCCGGTACCACGTGACCGCCAACGCCGTCTCTCCCCTGGCCCGCACCCGGATGACCGAGCAGCTCATGGGCACGGCGCCCGCCGACGGCGGTTTCGACGACCTCGCCCCGGAGAACGCGTCGGGGCTCGTGGTCTACCTCGCCTCGCCCGCAGCGGGTTGGCTGACCGGCCAGGTCCTCCGGGTCGAGGGCAACGAGGTCATCCGGATGGACGGCTGGTCCGCCGGCCCGCGGTACCGCTCCCGCGACGGTGCCGCGCTCGAGCCGGCCGAGCTCGTCGAGGCAGTGCCCAAGCTGTTCGGCGCTGCTCCCGGCGGACTGGCCGGGCTCGGCGGATGACGATGCACGGGGAGGACGGCGCACGGTGTTCGACGGCCCGCCGGCACGGAGGTCTCCTGGATGGGCGCGGCGCTCCGGTCCGCACGCTCGGTGCAGTTGTTCGCACCGCCGGGCCGGACGGCGTGCGCCGGCTACCGCGGGACGAGCGGGGTCCCGTAGCCCAACCGGCCGGAGATCAGGCCGTCCGGGGCCAGCAGGAACACCTCTGCCGTGGTCGCCCGGAGGGCGTCACCGTTCGCGGCGCGCAGGTGCCACCGGGCTTCCGCGAACAGGTACCAGTCCCGGATGTAGGAGTTCGTGACGGCGACGTCCTCGACACCCGCGGCGGCGAAGAACCCGGCGTAGTGGGCGCGCAGCTCGTCGAGGGTGGCCAGGTGGGCCAGATCCGGCTTCGCCCCGCCGAAGTAGTCGCGGACGGCCGATCCGGCGTACGCGTCCCTGCTGAACAGGTCGACGACCTCGGCCACGGATCCTCTCCGCACCGTGTCGAAGTAGGCGCGGAGCAGCTCGTTGCGCTGCGCCGGCGTCTGGTTCGGCGGCCCCTGCATGCGGATGGACGTCATCTCGCTGGAGATGCCACCGCCGTCGGTGAAGTGGAACGAGAACGCCTCGCTCTCGACGCGCTCACCGGAGATCGGGGACACGCCGAACCACGCGGCGTCCCAGAGCACCCACCAGTCCGTGGACAGCCGCGCGTTGCACTCGTACCGGTCGCGTTCGCCCTGCCGGCCCACCCACTCGTAGTGACGGGTCACCGCCTCGACGTCGGTGGCCACCGTGATCCGCAGTCTGCCGTCGTCGTCGATCCGTGGCACGACCCAGGCGAGGCTGTCCGACCAGACGAGGTCCGCCGGATCCGAGACCGTCTCCAGGACGGTCGGTACCGAGTAGGGGACGACGTACTCGGCCTCCGAGTGGCGGATCGACCGTCGCAGCGAGGCGACGACCTCCTCGTCGTGATCCGCGGAGACCATTGCGCGGGTACTGGTCATCACAACCCTTTCTCGTCCGTGAGCCACACTGCTGACAGGGATCGGGGTGGCCGGGTGCGGCCGGTCGACGCGGTCACTGGACCGTGGGCATCAGCCCTCCGTCGACGACGTACTGGGTGCCGGTGATGTAGCGCGCGTCGTCCGAGGCCAGGAACTCCACGAGGGCTGCCACCTCGCCCGGAAGGCCCGGACGCCCGAGCGGGACGTCGAAGCCGGCGACGAACTCCCGGCGCGCCTCCTCGATACCGCAACCCGACTCCGCCGCCATCTCGCGCAGCCGGGCGGCGAGGCCGGTCGTCTCGATGATCCCGGGGGACACGAGGTTGACCGTGACGTCGTGGGCGGCGACCTCGCGTGCCAATCCCTTGCTGTAGGTCGCCAGCGCCGCCTTCGCGGCAGCGTAGGCGAGCGCACTGGGTTGCGGGAGCTTGGCTGCGCCCGAGCCGATGTGCACGATCGCTCCGCCCCCGGAGGCGATCATCGCCGGGAGGAGCAGCCGGTCGAGACGGACCGCGGAGAGGAGGGTCCCGTTCAGGTCGGCGAGCCAGTCCGCGTCCGTCATCTCCAGGACGCCGCCGGGGACCCGCGTCTGCGACGCCGCGTTGTCGACCAGGACGTCGATGCCGCCGAGACGGTCGAGGACCTGCTCCGCGAGCAGCCGCGGCCCCGTCGCCGTGGACAGGTCGGCCGCGACCGGCAGTCCAGGGCCGGAGTACCCGTCCACGGACCGGGCGGCGACGACGACCGTCGCACCCGCGTCCGCCAGCCGGTGGGCCACGGCGGCGCCGATCCCGCGGCTCGCCCCGGTCACCAGGGCACGTCGTCCCTTGAGACGTTCCATCAGCTCGTCACCCCCCCGGAATTCGCGGCCGTCGGGACGAGCTCGTCGAGCGCCGCGACGACGTCGGCGACCTCGTCGAAGAGCGTACGGGGCTCCGAGACGGTCGACGTCGAGCGAACGAGCTCCCAGTGGGCTTCGAGGTCCTCGGCGGTGATCCCGGCCGGTTCGGGCGAGATCCAGCCGGGGCCGAGCGCGACGAACACCCGCGCGTACCGGCCGCCGCAGACCGAGAACACGTCCCCGCTGTCCCGGCAGCCCGGGCTCACCAGGTGGGCGACCAGCGGCGCGACGAGATCGGGATCGCGGCGGCGCAGGATCTCCCCCCGGTACGCGGCACCGCGGCGCTCCCGCGCCTCCTGGTTGCCCGGGATCGGGTTGTGCACGCTGATGGTCGTCGCCGCGAACGGAAGCACCACGTTGACCGCGATCCCGTGCTCCTCCCCCTCGGTCGCCAGTGCGCGGGCCAGGCCGAAGACACCCGCCTTCGCCGCGCAGTAGTTGCTGTTCGCGGCCTGCGAGAACATCCCGGCGCTCGACCCGGTCATGACGATGCGGCCGTAGCGCTGCTCCTTCATCACCCGCCACGCCGGCTGGGTGACGTGGAACGCCGCGCGGAGATGGACGTCGAGCACGGCGTCGATGTCGTCGGCGCCGAGCTCCTCGAACGGGCCGGGCCGGAGGAAACCGGCATTGTTCACCACGACGTGGAGGCCGCCGAACCGTTCGAGCGCGAGCCGGGTCAGCTCGGCCCCGCCCTCCGCGCTCGTGACGCTGCTGGTGTTGGCGCAAGCCGCGCCGCCCGCCCGCCGGATCTCGTCCACCACCGCCCCGGCACGGTCCTCGAGGAGGTCGTTGACCACGACCGCCGCTCCGCGCTCCGCCAGGGCCAGCGCCTCTGCCCGGCCGATCCCCTGCCCGGCGCCGGTGACGACGGCGACCTGCCCGGCCAGCGTCCGTGGCACGGGCCGCACCGGCTCAGGCACGAGCCACCTCGGTGGAGATCTCGACCAGGAGCTCGGTGAGCCCGCGGAACTGGGCGCTGGGCGCGTGGGTGAGGTCCTGGCCGGGGACCAGCGACACGGACGGCACCCGGGACAGGAAGGTCTCGAAGGCGATCCGGGCCTCGAGCCGGGCGAGCGGGGCGCCCAGGCAGAAGTGCGGCCCGACCCCGAAGGCGATCTGGCCCGCCACCTTCTCCCGTGTCGGGTCGAACCGGTCCGGCTCCCGGAACGCGTCGCCGTCCCGGTTCGCCGCGCCCAGCATGATCAGCACCCGGGAACCCTGGGGAATCGCGACGCCGCCGACGACGGTGTCCTTCGTGACGCGCCGCGGAGCCCACTGCACCGGGGACTCCATGCGCAGCGTCTCCTCGACGACCGCCGGGATCAGCGAGTGATCCTGCCGGACCGCCGCCAGCCGCGACGGATCCTCCAGGAGCTTCAGCATCGCCATCGAGATGAGGTGAGCGGTCGTGATGACGCCTCCGCGGATCACCGTCACCGCGTTGTCCCGCACGTAGTCCAGGTCCAGCGCACCGTCGCGGTCGACCTGCTGGCGGATCATGAAGCTGAGCTCGTCGTCGCCCGGCTCCGCGGCGAGCCGCAGGATCGTCGCGGTGAGGTTCTCGGTCGCCCCCTGGGCGCTGGTCCGCTGCTGCTGCTGCACCTCGGGCGGCAGGAAGCTCAACCCGCCGTTGTCGACTCGCGACCAGCCGTCGAGCCAGGACAGGTCGTCCCGCGAGAAGCCCATCATGTCGGTCAGCACCAGCAGCGGGAGCGGCTCGGCGAAGTCCGCCACGAAGTCGATCCGGTCCCGCCCGGCGATGCCGTCGACGAGCGAGTGGCAGCTGTCCTCGATCATGCCGGCCCGCGCCTGCAACGCCCGCGGTTTGAAGGCGTTGCGACAGAAGTCGCGCTTCACACGGTGGTCCGGGGGGTCGGCCTCGATCAGGCTCTGCGTCTCCCGTCCGTCGCCCGTCTCGGGGAAGGGGTTGTAGAGCGTCCGGCTGCCGACGCTGGAGAAGATCTCGTAGTCCTTCGAGACGGCCACGACGTCCTCGAACCGGGACACCAGGTAGTCGTCGGTGCCCGGGATCCGGTACACGGGCGACTCCGCCCGGAGCCACTCGTACTGCGGGTAGGGGTTCTCCGCGCCCTCGAGCGAGGGGTAGGTGATGTGCACTGGGCATCTGCTCATCGAGAGCTGTCTCCTTACACGTCGGCTCGCGCGGGCTCGGCCCCGCGGACGAGCGCCGCGAGATCGCGCAGGTCGGGTTGCTTGTCGAGGCCGTCGACGAGCGCCACGACCTCTGCCGCCGCCGACGGGCCGATCCGGCCGGTGGCGAGGTCGAGGAACTTCCGCGCCGTGTCCTCGCTGGTCATCGGGTTGCCCGGGCTGCCTTTCGCCCAGTCGATCACGTCGGCGTGGCGGGTGCCGTCCGTCTGCAGAACCTCGACCCGGGCCTGGGTGATCCGCTCGTAGGTGCTCACCAGGTCGACCCGTTCGGTGAGGGCCATGACGTCCGCCCGCTGCGTGCCCCGGTCCGTGAAGTGCCACGCGGGCGCTCCGGCACCCAACAGCGCCGACGCGACGGCGTACTGGGTGCTGAACTTGGCCTCGAGCCCGCTGGCCGGACGCGGGATCGCGGCGGCCCGGACGGTGACGGCGGAGACGTCGCACCGGATCCGCTCGACCCGTGCCGGATCGACGAGCGGCGCCAGCCGGATCGCGGCGTCGATGGCCGCGTGGATCGCGCCGCACGCCGCGTACGGCTTGACGGCGTTGTCCACCACCAGCCATCGCGTCCCCAGCTCCGCGCCCAGCCGGTCGTCGTCGATGCCCGTCAGCACCATCGGGAGTCCCCGCTCACCGTCGAGCACCGCCGGGCTGCCGGTGAAGCCGGCCTCGGCCAGGAACGCCGAGAGCACGGCGTCGGCGGCGGCCTTCCCCGCGTGGAACGGCTTCGCCATGGTGCCGAAGCTCGTCAGCAGGCCCGCGGCCTGGGCGCCTGCGAGGCCGAGGCAGGTGGCCAGCCGCTCGCGGGGGAGCCCGATCAGCGCGCCGACACCGATCGCCGAGCCCAGGTGGGTGAGGACCCCGGTCGGGTGGAACCCGCGGTGGATCAGGGGCTGGCCGAGCACCGAGGAGAGGTGCGCCTGCACCTCGTAGCCTGCGAGGAAGGCCCTCAGCAGGTCCGCCCCCGTCCGCCCACGGGCCTCGGCGACCGGGAGCAACGCGGCCATGAGCGGCGCGGTCCCGTGGATGACGCCTTCGGCCAGGTAGTCGTCGTAGTCCAGCGCGTGGGCACACGCACCGTTGACCAGCGCGGCGGTCCCCGGCGAGGTCCTCAGCCCGGCGCCGACGACGGTGCAGGGCCCCCCGCGATCGCCGCCGGTGGCGGCGAGCAGGGCCGCGGCGAGCGGCTCGGCACTCCCGGCGAGGGTGACGCCGATCCAGTCGAGGATCGCCGACTTGGCCGCCCGGACGGCGTTCTCCGGGACGGCTCGCAGATCCAGACCGACGGCGAAGTCGACGAACCGCGAGGTGAGGGGACTCGAGCTCATCGTGCCTCGTCCTCGGCCGGTGCTGGTGTGGGAGCCGGTGTCGGAGCAGGTGTCCGCACGGTCCCGCTGTCGACCAGGTTGCGGGCGTGGGCGGGGTCGATGCCGAGCTCGGCGAGCACGTCGAGCGAGTGCTGACCGACGAGCGGGGCGGGCCGGACCGGGGCATGCTCGGCGGCGAACCGGACAGGACTGCGGATCTCCAGGTACGGGCCCGCCACCGGATGGTCCGCCGGACGGAGCACCCCGAGCTCGCGCGCCGAGCCCTCGACCAGGTCGTCGAGGGTCGCGACGGGCGCTGCCGCGATGTCGAGCATCGCGAAGGTCTCCACCCACTCGCCGGTGGTGCGCTCGGCGAGATGCGCGTCGAGCCAGCCGTACATCTGTGGCGCGAGTCGTTTGACCTCATGCGCCGACAGCCCCGCGAGCCGGCTCCGGTGTCCCGGCTCGCCGAGGTGTTCCCACAGCCGGTCCCAGTCCCGCGACGAGTACGGCATCACCACGATCCATCCGTCGGCGGTCCGGTGCGGGCGCCGGTGCGGTGTCAGCACCCGGTCGTAGCCCGGGGAGCTCAGCGGCGGGATCGTCGTCGCCCCGGCCAGGTGCTCGACGAGCGTGAACGCCGCCATCGTGTCGAACATGGGCACCTCGATCTCCTGGCCCCTGCCGGTCGTGGTGCGCTGCAGCAGGGCCGCCAGCACCGCGTAGACGATGGTCACCCCGCACACCTTGTCGGCGAGCACGGTCGGGAGCAGTCCCGGCTCACCCCCGATCCGTTCGGACAGCCCGGCGATCCCGCTGGCCGCCTGGACGACGTCGTCGTAGGCCGGCTCGTCCGCCCGGCCGCTGTCCGAGCCGTACCCGTGCGACCGGCAGTACACGATGTCGGGCCGCCACTGCCGGACGTCGGCGTAGCCGACGCCCAGCTTCTCGAGCGCCGCAGGGCGCAGGTTGGTCAGGAAGACGTCCGCCGTCGCCGTGAGCCGCTCGAGGATCGCGAGGCCCCCTGCGGCCCGGAGGTCGACGGCGAGCGACCGCTTGTTCCGGTTGAGGTTGAGCGCGACCCCCGAGAGGTCGGGAAGGGGCCCGAGCCCGACCTGCCGGTTGGGGTCGCCGTCGAGGGACTCGACCTTGATCACGTCCGCTCCCAGGTCGGCGAGGATCTGGCCGGCGAAGGGCACCATGAGCACGGTCCCGAGCTCGACAACCCGTATTCCGGCGAGCGGTGCCGCGGTCGTCATCCGAGCACCTCACCCGCGGTGAGGGCCGCCCACGGGTCCGGGCCGAGCTCGGGCAGCGACCGGCCCAGGACCGCGGCCCACTCGTCCTCGGTCCCGTCGTCGTCCTGCCAGGAGAGCAGCCGGCTGGTCAGCCGGTGGAGCGGGTACTCGGCCGTGATCCCCACGGCTCCGTGCACCTGGTGCGCGATCGCGGCCACCGTCGCGGCGGCCCCCGAGGCCGTCACCTTGGCCGCACCGCACGCGAACTCCCAGACGGGTCCGTTCGACGCCCCCGACCGCAGGCACCTGGTCACGGCGGCGCGGGTGAGCGCCACCTCGGCCGCCAGGACGGCGACCGACTGCGCCACGGCCTGGAACCGGATGATCGGACGTCCGAACTGCTCGCGCTGCTGGACGAACTCCATGGTGATATCACGGGTCCGTTCGAGTGCGCCCAGGATCTGCACGCTGCGCGACAGGGCGGCGCGAGCCCGGATCCCGGCCCCGGTGACCGATCCGGGCAGCGGCGCCCAGACCGGCGCGTCGAGGTCGAGCTCGGCGTCGTCGCGGGGCTCACCCGCAAGGTTCTCCCCCTCCGCCAGGACGAGGTCGGCAGGCTCGACCAACCCGACGAGGCAGCCGTCGGGGCCGTCGGCGACCAGCGCGACGTGCGCCGCCTCACGGGCCCACGGCACAGCCCGGACCACCCCGCGCAGGTGGACGCCGCCGGCGCCGGTCGGGATCGCCGTCACCCGGTCCGCCCGCGCGAACCCGGCCGCGGTGAGCGGTCCGGGAGGGAGGTCCAGCCCGGCGCTGTCGAGCAGCCACGAGGCGACGACCGCGGTCTCGGCGATCGGGAGCGGCAGGGCATGCCGCCCGACCGCGGCCGCGACCTCGATCGCATGCTCCACCGTGCCGCCACCGCCGCCGCGGCCCTCGTCGGCCCCGACGAGGGTGAGCCCGAGGGATTCCAGCTCGTCCCACAGTTCCCCCGGCGCGCGCGGCGCACCACCGTCGAGCGGCCGGCTGTGCGCCGCCGCGATGTCGTCGAGGACGGCGCGGAGATCGTCGACATCCGTCACGACGCCACCAGCTGCCGGGCCGTGATCGTCCGCAGGATCTCGTTGGTGCCGCCGCGCAGGGTGAATGTCGGCGCCGCGAACTGGGCGGCGCGCAGGAGCCGCCGGAGCTCGGGACGGCGCCGGACGTCCGATCCGAGGGCGCGGCGCACGATCTCGACACTCTCCTGCTCGAAGGTCGTGCCGGCGTCCTTGGCCAGGGCGGCGTCGGCACCGAAGTCCAGGCCCGCCTGGCCCTTCTCCGCCACCTGCCAGGACAGCTCACGCAGCGCGGACAGGCGTGCGGCCAGCCTCCCCCGGTCGGCGTCGTACGCGGGGTCGTCGAGCGCGAGGAAGTGGGCGAGCAGCACGAAGGTGCTCAGGTAGCGGTCCGGGCCGCTGCGTTCCCAGCCGAGCTCCTGGGTCGCCTGTTGCCACCCGCGCCCGATCTCGCCGATGACGTCGGCGTCCGGCACGAACACCCCGTCCAGGAAGACCTCGGCGAACTCCGCCTCGCCGGACATGGTGACGATGGGTCGGGCGCGGAAGCCCTCGGCCGACGTCGACACCATGAGCTGGCTCAGCCCGTGGTGGCGGTCGGCGGACTCGCCGGTCCGGCAGAGCACGAACATGTGGTCGGCGCGGTCCCCCGCGCTCGTCCACACCTTCTGCCCGGTGATCTCCCAGCCACCGTCGACCCGGATCGCCCGCGTGCGGACCGAGGCCAGGTCGGAGCCGGCGTCGGGTTCGCTCAGGCCGATCGCGAAGGCCAGCTCACCGCGGACGATGCCGGGCAGCAGCCTGCGTCGCTGCTCCTCCGTGCCGATCCGCAGGAGCATCGGCGCCACCTGACGCTCGGCCGCCCAGTGCGCCAGGACCGGCGCCCCGGCCGCCAGCAGCTCCTCGGCGACGACGAACCGCTCCACGTGTGACCGCCCGGCGCCCCCGTACTCGGGCGGGACCGTCATACCCACCCACCCGCGCGCCGCCAGCCGCCTGCTGAACTCCCGCGAGAACCCGCGGACCCACGAGTCGACGAGCGGGACGAACCCGCCGCGCTCGACCTCCTCGGCGAGGAACGCGCGAACCTCGGACCGGAGTGGAGCCCACGCGGTCACGGCGCGTCGACCATGACGTTGGGGATCGACTCGAGGATGTACTTCGGCTCGAAGATCCGCTCCGCGTACCGCCAGCCGCCGGGGGTCCGGCGGAGCCGGTCGCGGTAGATGCCGAACATCGACACCTCGCACCGCTTCTGCTCGTTGAGGAACAGCAGGTAGCACTGCACGGTCGCGGTGTCGCCGTCCACGGTGACGGCGAAGTCGGAGGTGATGTGGAAGCCGTGCGGGCGCTCGGGCTTGTCGAAGATGCGCCGGCCCAGCTCCTCGATGCCCCGGGCCCGGTTCGTCGAGCGGTAGCGCTCGAAGTAGCCGTCCTCGGTCCAGCAGCTCAACCATGCTTCGCGATCGTCGAGGTCCAGCGCGTGCATGTACCGCGCGGACAGCTCGAGGATCTCGTCCCGATCACTCATCGGGCTGCCTCCCTCGTCCCCGTGTCGGCCCCGCCGCCCGACAGCCGCTCGAACCGGGGCCACCGGCCTTCGACGAAGGCCGTCAGGCCCTCCGTCGCGTCCGGCCCCGACGCGAGCTCGCGCATGATCCGCGACTCGGCGATCCGTGCCTCGTCGAAGGACCGGGCACCGTTCTCCTCGAGCAGCAGCTTGATCTCCCGGCGGGCCCGGGGCGACACCCTCGTGCCGAGCGCGGTGGCGAGCCGGACCGCCCGATCCACCGGGTCTCCGTCGACGACCTCGCTCACCAGTCCCGACAGCAGCGCCTCCGACGCCGGCACCAGGCGGCCGCTCACCATCCAGTCCGTCGCCCGGGCCAGCCCGACGAGCCGGGGGAGCAACCAGGTCGATCCCCCCTCGGGAACGACCCCGACGTTCGCGAACCCGAAACCGAAGCGCGCTGCCGGTGCCGCGACGCGCACGTCGGCGCCGAGGGCGAGTGTCGCGCCGCCGCCGACGGCGTCGCCGTTCACCGCCGCGACGACCGGGATCGGAGCGCCGCGCATCAGCGCCGTCACCCTGCCTGCGGGCTCCAGCCATCCGGGGGCGGCGCCGCCGTCCTCGGCGATCAGGTCGCTGAGCGCACGCGCCCCCGCGCTCAGGTCGGCGCCGACGCTGAACACCGCACCGTCGCCCGTGAGCACGACACCGTCGGCCCCGCCCTCGAACGCGGACCGCAACGCCCGCTCGAGCAGCCCGAAGGAACGCGCGGTCAGCGCGTTGCCGCGGGCCCCGCCCATCCTCAGCACCGCGACCCCGCCCGCCGCCACCGTCGTCACCGTGAACCCGGAACGCACGTCCGCGGGCTCCGCCGTGCGGCTCATCGGGGTCCGGCCGGAAGCGGGACGCCGGCGAAGTCTGCCTCGATCTGCAGCGCGAGGTACCGGGAGTAGATCCGGGCCTCCGCGAGGCCACCGGCGATGAACCACAGCTTCTCGTGCGCGGTCGGCCTGCAGATGTTCCGCAGCTCACCCTCGGCGTCGAGCCCCCACACCGGCCCGACCTCGGCGGCGGTCTCCGGGCCGAGCATCCTGGCGACCGCATCGCTCACGGACTCGTAGCCGGTGGACAGCACGATCACGTCGAACCGTCGGTGGCTCCCGTCCGCGAACTCCGCCCCGTCCGCGGTGACGCGGCTCAGGGTGTGCGCGTCGAGCACCTCGATCTCCTTCGCCGCGATCAGCTGCGAGCACCCGACGTCGATGTAGTAGCCGCCGCCGGCGCGGAGGAACTGCATCTGGAAGCCCGTGCCGTCGGATCCGGTGTGCGTGCGGAAGCCCACCGCGTCGAGCTGGTCGAGGAGGTCCCGGTCCAGCTGGGCGATCTCGCTGGTCAACCGTTGCGCCCGGACCCGCTTCACCGGATACGGCACCGAGACGTTCAGCAGGTCGAGCCGTTCCAGGGGTTCGTCGGACCGGTAGTGGGCGTAGACCTTCTCCGCCCCGGGGCGCAGGCTCGCGATGATGGTCGAGCTGCGTTGCATGAGCGACACGCGGGCGCCGTGCCAGTAGAGGTCCTGGGCGATGTCGTGACCGCTGACCCCGGAGCCGACGACGAGGGCCGCCTTGTCCCGGTAGGCCGCTCCCTGCACGTACTCGCTCGAGTGGACGATGTCCCCGCGGAAGTCCTCCAGACCCGGGATGTCCGGGCGCCTCGCCGTCCCGCTCACCCCGATGGCCATCACGAGGTGCCGTGGCCGGAGCACCCGCCGCTCGCCGGCCCGGTCGACCTCCACGGTCCAGGTCGCCGACCCGGCGTCGAACTCGCCCGAACGGAACTCCGTCGACGTCCAGACGTTGAGTTCCATCGCCGAGGCGTACGCCTCCAGCCAGTCCCCCAGCTTGTCCTTCGGGATGTAGGTCGGCCAGCTCTCGGGGAACGGCAGGTACGGCAGGTGGTTGGAGCCCTTCTCGTTGTGCAGCCGAAGGACGTGGTATCGCAGGCGCCAGTTGTCCCCGACTCGGGCGAAGCGGTCGACCAGGAGTGCATCCACCCCGGCCTGCCGCAGGCGAGCCGCCAGCGCGAGGCCGCACTGACCCGCTCCGACGATCACGACCTCGGGCTCCCGGTCCGCGTAGCTCGACTCGAGCGTGCGGAAGTCGAGCCAGTTCCGGCGCTCCTGCCCCTCGTACGCGGCGTCGCTGGGCCGCTCGGGCGGGATGCGGGCGAGCTCGGGATGCAGGGCTCGGAGCGAGGTCATCAGCGTCCACGCCCTCAGCTCGCCCCCGTCGTCGACCAGGCGGACGACACCGTCCGCCTGCCCCGCGGCGGTCCGGAACCGGAACACGACCTCCCAGGCGTCGCGGATCGCCCGATCGTTGCGGTCGATGGACACGACCTCGTCGAAGATCGGGGATACTGCGGTCCCAGCGGTCCCAGCGGTCCCAGCGGTCCCGGCGAGCTCGGCCACGATGGCATCGCGACCGTCGAAGGTGCGCAGGTCACCGGTGAGGGCCACGAGATCACGCCACGACGCCTCGGCATGGAAGAGACCCCCGAGCGGGAGGCCTTCGCGCACGGCGTGGAAGAACTCCCCGATCCACCGGGCCAGTGCGGCGGCCGGGTGCGGCGGGGCGACGACGTCCGTCATTGACTGACTGCTCCTCAGCGTTCGGTTCCTGTCGGGTCTGCACCAGGTCCTGGGTGTCCGGCGGGGACACCACCCGCCAGGGAGAGCCGCCACATCTCGCGGCGATGGCCCTGGTAGTCGTTGGGCGCGTTGTGCTGCAGGCACCGGTTGTCGTAGAGCACGACCATTCCCGGCTCCCACTCGACGCGGAGGGTGAACTCCGCCCGCGAGGCGTGTGCACAGAGGTACCGGATCACGGGCGCGGACTCCTCGGCCGTCATGTCGACGAGGTGTGAGGTCATCCCGCCGTCGGCGACCATGCCGTTGACGAACAGCACGGACCTACCGGTCTCCGGATGCCGGGTGACGAGCGGGTGTTCGGCGGTACGCACCCGGACGTCCGTCCGAACGGGCATCGCGAGCCCGGACCGCCGATCCTCCAGGGCCGCGGCATCGCCGAGATACCCGTTGGCGTGCACCATACGCAGCCCGCCGACAAGCCGCTTCATTCCCGGCGAGAGAGCCTCGTGGGCCGCGTACATGCTGGCGAACAGAGTGTCGCCCCCGACGGGCGGGACATCGACCGAGTACAGCACCGCTCCGGCGGGGGGACACTCCCGATAGGTCGAATCGATGTGCCATCCCTCCCCGACGTTCAGCGTGTCGGTCGCCTCCTTGACCAGCGGCATGATCTGCGGGTGCCCGCTGAGCCCGGAGAAGGTCTCCACCACCTCGAGGTCACCGAAGGCGCGACCGAGAGCGATCAGCCGCTCCGGCGACAGCTCCTGCTTGCGGAAGATCAGGACCTGATGGTCCAGCCAGGCCCGGCGCAGCATCGCGATCGTGTCGTCCTCGACGCCCCCTCCCCAGTCGACGCCGCTGACCTCCGCTCCCAGCACGCCGTTCGAGGGTTTCACCTCTGCCTGTCCCGTCGCCACGATGCCTCCGCGCTGAGGTGTTGCACCTAGTTATCCTAGTTAACGCTCGCCGTCGCGCCGGTGTCAAGCGCGCCGGCCGGCGGTCATTCCGTCGTCGAGCCGCCTCGGGCACGAGGCCGGGGCGCCGGTTCCAGCGCCGCTTCGCCGAGGAACGCGCGCAGGAGCGAGGCGTGATCCCGCGCGCCGGCCGCAACTCCCGCCTGGACGACCGAGCCGCGGGCGAGGGCCACCACGTGGTCGGCGACGTCGAGTCCGGCGTCCGCGTTCTGTTCCACCATCACGATGCCCAGGCCGGACGCGGCAGGCTCGGCGACCTTCGAGAGGACCACGTCCGTCATGACCGGTGCCAGGCCCATCGACGGCTCGTCGAGGAGGAGGAACCTCGGCTCGGACATCAGGGCCCGCCCGAAGGCCAGCATCTGCTGCTCACCCCGCTCAGCAGGCCGGGTGCCTGTAGAGATCATCGCCGACGCTTCGCCCGTCGAGAACGCGGACCCGTGTTCACGCATGATCGGGCCATCGGGCTCTCCTGGTCTGTGGCGTAGCGGTAATGGGCTCAGCGGCGGCGTGTTCGGGTGGCGGCGACGGAGTCGATGACCGACCAGTCGGCGGCCAGGGCGATGCTCTCGGCGCGGCCGGAGGTCTGATTCGCGAAGGCGGGCGAGGCCGGGTTCGGCCGCGCGGGTGGCGGCGAGGCGGACGGCGAGAACCTCGAGGGACTCGCGGACGTCGAACAGGTCGCGGACGTCGTCGGCGGTGAGGGGGTCTGCGCGCCGTTTCGCCACGCGCACTTCGACACGGCCGTGCTCGGGCACCGGGCCGTCGGGATCAACGACCGGGCGCGCAGGCACGTCCCGGTGCCCACCGTCGACGACGCTGCGAAGACCTCACCGAGGTGGGGCCCGACGGGTGCGTCGCCGCGAGCGGCGGATCGATGACCGGGCGAGACCGGGCGGTGCTGCCCGCGGCGGCCGTCGACGACCCCGACCTGACCCGCACCGTGCCCGCCGCCGTGGCCGCGGTGAGCGGTCTCAACGCGATCGCCCACGCGATGGAGGCCCTCTACGCACCCGACGGCTCTCCGGTCGTGGCGGCCATGGCGGAACGCGGCATCCGCGACCTCGCGTCCGCACTCCCCACCCTCGCCGCGGCGGAGGCGGACGACTCCGCCCGAGCGTCCGCGCTGGAGGGGGCCTGGCTGTGCGGTGCCTGTCTCGACGCGACGACCATGGGGCTGCGCCACCAGCTCTGCCACGTCCTCGGCGGAATGCTCGATCTCCCCCTGGCCGCGCCCTACGCCAACCCGCGCCCGATCCGCCGCGACGACCTCGTGGGTCTTCTCGAGGGGATTCGGCTCGGTCGCCGGTGATGCGCCAGGGCCGCCTGGTGGCTGGAGAGCCGGCTCTGCCACATCCGGTGACCCTGGGCGAAGCCGACTCTCGATGATCTGGCCGTCCCCGATCACGAGCCCCGTTCATGCGGGTCCAGCACGACGCCATTTGCAGGTCAGAGCGGTTATCGCTCAGGCCTCCCGCGTTCCCGGAGATCAAGTGACTGTCCAGTACACGAAGTCTCCTCCCGGAGGCCTTCCGGAACTGCTTCGAGGCTCCGACTCGGATGAGGACACCGGTCGGGCAGGGCTGCGGCGAGGTCAGCCGGTGACACCGGGAGGGCCCGCCCACCGGCGCGGTGTGACGGGTGCATAGCTGCAGGTGGTGCCGGTGTGAACGCCGTCGCGCAGGTGGGAGGCGAGCTCGGGGTGGACGCGCTCGATCCGGCGCAACGCATCCCTGATGCGGGCGGTCACGGTCTTGCGCGCGCGTTCGGTCTCGTCGCCGAGCCGGCGGGCCCGCCCACCGAGCCCGGTCGCGGCGCGCAGCTCGGCGATCAGCGCGTCGCGCTCCGCGGTGGCCCGTTCGGCCCGTTCCGTCCGCGCGGCACCGCCGCCATCCGACTCCGCGATCTCGGCGTCGAGCTCGGCCAGCCGGCGCCGGTAGTCGGCGACCGCCCGTCGGTCGAGCACCGGGTCGGCGCCCGTCGCGGGGGCTTCGCGGCCGAGCAGTGTGAACACGTGGACCGGGCGGCCCGGGGCGGCGAGCAAGGTCGCGATGTCGCCGAGCCCCTTCGCGTCGGGCAGGTGCACCTCACGACCGTCGAACGTGAGCCGCCACATGCCGTCCACCAGCCGGAACGCGTCCCGCGCGGGCTCGGCAGCGCGCAGCTGCTCCAGCGCCGTCCTGCTCAGTTCCGCCCATGCGGCGGTGCCGAGCCGGTCGTGCTGGGTGATCGCGCTGGTGAAGTGCTCGATCGCCGCAGCGGTCCGGCCGAGCGCGACCTCGAGCGTGCCGAGGTGGTGGTCGACGGCGCCGTGGTAGGCCGCGCAGCCCCCGACGACGACGTGCAGGCCGGAGTGCGGAACGAGCAGGCGATGGACCCGTTCGCGCTGCTCGGTGCTTCCGACGGCGGAGAACACCACGGCGGCCGCCGCCGCGATCTCCAGGTCGTAGGCATCGGGGAGAACCCGTACGGAGAACCCGCGGATCGCCGCAGCCGCTGCGGCGCGGTCGCCGGAACAGACGTGGTGCCAGGCCTCCATCAAGGGGTACATCGGCCACAGCGGGTCGGCTGCCGGCAGGAAGTCCGCGATCGGGGCGAGGGGGCCGCCGAGAGCCCAGAGCGACCCGCGCAGTGTGCTGAACACCCCATCGGCGTCAGGCAGGCCGATCGCCCTGCCCAGCTCCAGCGCCTCCGCCGAGGCCGCGGTCGCCTCCTCCACCCGTCCCGAGAGCTCGGCGAGCGTCGCACGCCTGCTCAGCGCCCCCCACCGCCCCTTGGCGTGGCCGAGCCGCGCCGCGAGCCGCACGTAGTGACCGAGCTCGGCAACCCCGTCGGGGTTGCCCTGCTCGATCAGGGCGCCCGCCCGCAGCAGCACTGCCTCCGCGGTGAGATCCTGGTCGGCCGCCCTTTCGGCCGCCACGAGCAGCTCATCGAGGATCGGCAGTCGCATCGAGCCGGTGCCGGCAGCCCACATGACATCGTGCCTGGCGAGCAGCGCGTGGGCCAGCGCGGCCGGGTCGCCGCCTGCGACGTCGACCGCCTCGGCAGCGGCGGCGCGTGCGCGCGCAAGGGCCTGCTCCGGCGCGCTGTGGAACACCGCACGAGCGAGCGCGGAGAGCACCCGGGAGCGCAAGGCGGCGTGGTCGCCGTGCGCAAGGAGTCCGGCGGTCTCCTCCAACAACCCGACCCCGACCGGGTCGTCGGTGCCGGAGCGCGCGCCGAGCGCGGCGATGCCCAACGCCGCCGCGGCGAGTGCGGCCGGGTCGGCGCAGCGCCGGGCCAGGGCGGCGGCCCGCAGGTAGGCCTCGCGGGTGGCGTCGGGTTCGCCCGCGCGGGCCCTGGCGTCGGCGAGCCCGAGCAGCAGCTCCACGCGTCGGGCCGGGGCGGCCTCGACGTCGCGCAGCAGGCCCAGCGCCGTCGTGTAGTGGCGGGCGGCGTCCGAGTGCCCCAGTCGCGCCGTCGCCTCCTGCGCCGCCAGCACCGACCAGTGCAGGGCCTGTTGCGCAGCGGCGGGCCCTGCGGCGACGAAGTGCGCGGCCAACCGCGCTGCTCCGCCGACGGCGGCCGGGTCGGCCCCGCCTGCCGAGAGGGCCAGCATGGCGTCCCCGACGACGCTGTGCAGTTCGGCGCGCCGGGCAGGCGCGACGTCGGCCAGCACCGTCTCGCGGTAGAGGTCGTGCGCGAACCGCCACCGCCGGTCGGTCGCGACGAGCACCCTTGCGTGCTCGGCCTCCTCCAACAGGACGGGGACGGCCATCAGGTCGTCGGGACCCACCTCCGCCAGCAGCGCAGGATCGACGTCGAGGCCGGCAACGGCGGCCAGCTCCAGGAGGCCGAGACAGGCCGGGGAGAGCAGCGCCAGGCGCATCCGCAACGTGTCGCGCACCCCGGCCGGAACGGCGTGCCCCTCGGCGACGGCGGCCGCCGACCAGCTCCCGCTCGCGACCAGCAGCCGGGTCAGCTCGCGGACGAAGAACGGGTTGCCGCCGCACCGCTCCCGCACCGCCGCGGCCAGCCCTGCGTCGGGGACCGGCCCGGCGACCACGGCCATCAGCGCCGCGACGCCGTCGACGTCGAGGCCGGCCAGCGGCAACGCAGACGTCGACGCGGCCAGCGCCCGCAACGACGGACCGGCCTCCCCGTCGCGGTGGGCGCCGAGCAGCAGCACCCGCTCCGCGGTCAGCCCCCGACTCAGCAGCTCCAGGAAGCGCAGCTCGTCGTCGTCGACCCACTGCAGGTCATCGAGCACCACGAGCAGCGGTGCGGCTGCCGCGAGCGCAGTGCGCACCGCCTCGAAGAGCCGGAACCGACCCTCCGCCGCGTCGCCGCGGGTGGTGGCGTGCTCGAAGAGGCCGGTCGCCGCGGGATCGAGATCGCGCAGCACCTGCGTCCACAACCAGTAAGGCGGGGCGCCGGCACCCTCCCAGCCGACGCCCCGTAGCACGCGCACCCCGCTCATGGCCGCCCGTCGCGCCTGCTCGGCGAGCACGGCCGACTTGCCGATGCCCGGCTCGCCGGTCACCAGCAGCAGCCCGCCGGCCCCGTCGAGGGCGTCCGCGAGCGCGGCACCGATCGTGGCCAGTGCCGCGTCACGGCCGACCAGCCGGGCGGACTGCAGGGTCCCCATGGGACGCCATCATCGACCGGTCAGGGGCGCAGCTCCAGCACCAGGTTCAGCGGAGCCGCGACGGGCAGCCTGCGTACGCGAGTGAACCCGGCGGCGGCCGCGGTCTCGCGCAGCAGTGCCTCGCCTGCCTGAGTGCCCAGCGGCGCCTGACCGATGGTGCCGGCGGTCTGGGAGACGGCGTTGGGCGTGCAGATCAACGTGGACACCGCGTAGAACATCCGGCCGGACGGCGTCAGGTTGTCCTCGACGCGGTCGGCGGCGAGCGGCTCGACGAGCAGCACCGCGCCGTCGGGGGCCACCGCGGCGCGGGCCTGGACCAGCGCTCCGACCGGATCGCCGAGATCGTGCAGCGAGTCGAAGAACGTGACCAGCGTGTAGCCGGATCCGGGCAGGTCGGTGGCCGTCCCCACCTCGAACCGCACCCGGTCGGCCACGCCGGCGTCCGCCGCGGCCTTGCGTGCGTGCGCCACCGATGCCTCGTGGTAGTCGATGCCGACCACCCGCGCAGCAGGGAAGTGCAGCGCGACGGCGAGCGTCGGCGTGCCGTAGCCCGCGCCGACGTCGATCACGGAACCACCGGCGGCCAGCGTCGCCGGCACGGACCCCAGCTGATCGAGCGCGGCACCGATCAGCTCGGGCGGCAGCGCGACCCGGGTCAGCGCGTCGCTGCCGTGCCAGAAGAGCGCGTCGTGGCGGTGCCAACCGAAGCCGCGACCACCCACGAACACGGCGGCGAACTCGTCGAAGCCGGCACCCATCGAGCGGAACATGTCGGTGCAGGCATCGACCATCGCGAGGCCGGGTCCGTGCACCAGCGCGCCCGCCACCCCGTCGGGCAGCGTGAACGTCCCGACCTCGGGCTGGTAGGTGAGGTAGCCGCCGGCCGCCTGCGCCCGGCACCACTCACGCACCAGTGGCTCGGCGACCCCGGTGCGGCCGGCAAGCTCCGCCGGCGTCACGGGCCCGGCGCCGGCCAGCTCCTTCCACAGCCCCGCGCGCGTGCCGAGTGCGACGAGCAGCACGCCGAGCGAGCCCGCCAGCTCGTCCACGAGCTGGCCGACCACGGCGTCGGGTGTCCGTTCTGCGATTGCGGTGTTCATCGTGCACCTCCGGTTCTCCTCCGTCCTCTCTCCGGCGCGAGATCGGGCCTCGCGGGCCGCGAGGCCGGAACTCGCGCCTCTCAGGTGACCCACCGGAAGAAGGAGAGAAGACCATGTTCCTCAGCGCCTACCACTTCGACGGCGACCCGACGACGCTCGTGCGCGCCTACGGCAGGATGCAGGAGGGCTTCCCTCCCGACATGTTCGAGCTGCACGCCTGCGTCGTCACGGGGTCCGGCATCACCGTCTTCGATGGTTGCCCGAGCAGGGAGGACTTCGAAGGATTCTCCGTCAGCGCCGACTTCCGCTCGGCCGTCGCGGCAGCGGGACTCCCGCAGCCGCGGATCGAGCCGCTGGGCGAGGTCCACTTCGCCGTCGCCGGGAAGACGGTGCTGCAATGACCCTCAGCAGCGACGTCGCCTGCCTCGACGCCACCGCACAGGCCGAGCTGGTGCGACGCCGCGAGGTTTCGGCGGCGGAGCTCGTCGACGCGGGGATCGAGCGCGTCGAGCGACTGAACCCGCTGCTGGGCGCCGTGGTCGTCCCCCTGTTCGAGCAGGCGCGGGACGCCGTTCGGACCGGTGTCCCCCGCGGCCCGTTCGCCGGGGTGCCGTACCTGCTCAAGGACCTGGTCGTGGAGATCGAGGGCACGCCGTTCCACGAGGGCTCGCTGTTCCTGCGCGACCACGTTTCCCCCTACACCTCCGAGCTGGTCACGCGGCTGCGGCGGGCCGGGCTCGTAGTGCTCGGCAGGACCGGCACGCCGGAGTTCGGGATGGCCCCGACGTGCGAATCCGCCCTGTACGGCCCCACCCGCAACCCGTGGGACCCGGCGTACTCGACGAGCGGATCGAGCGGCGGTTCGGCCGCCGCCGTCGCGTCCGGGATGGTGCCGATGGCGCACGGCAACGACCTGGGCGGCTCGCTGCGGTTCCCGGCTGCGGCATGCGGGCTGTTCGGGCTCAAGCCGACCAGGGCCCGCAACCCACTCGGTCCCGAGTACGGCGACGCGGTGTGCGGATGGGCCGCCGAGCACGCGCTCACCGTCTCGGTGCGCGACAGCGCGGCCCTGCTCGACGCCACAGCGGGCCCCATGATCGGCGATCCCTATCCCGCGCCGCCCTTGGCCGGGCCGTTGCTCGCGGAGGTCGGCGCCGATCCCGGCAGGCTCCGCATCGCGTACAGCCCGCGGACGCCCGGCGGAGCGCCCGGCCACGCCGACTGCGTCGCGGCGCTCGACGACGCGGTGGCGCTCTGCGCGTCGCTGGGGCACGAGCTCGTCGAGGCCGACCTGCCCGGGCTCGACGAGACCGTGGGTGCCGCGATCGGGACCGTCTTCGACAGCGCGACGGCGTGGATCGTCGGATACTGGGCCCGGCGTCTCGGCCGCCGACCCGGCCCCGACGAGCTGGACCCGCTGACCCGCGCCTACTGGGAGCGTGGCGAGCAGGTCAGCGCGGCCGACCACCTCCTCGCGGTGACGGACCTCCAGGCCTTCGCCCGCACTGTCGCGCGGTTCCTCACCGGCTTCGACGCCTGGCTCACCCCCACGATGTCCGAGCCGCCCGCGCTGCTCGGCGAGATCACCTCGACATCGGAGGAACCGTTGCGGGCAGCCGAGCGCGGCGCCGACACGGTGGCATACCCGCTGGTCGTCGCGAACATCACCGGGAACCCGGCGATGACGGTACCGCTGCACTGGAACGCGGCGGGCCTGCCGATCGGCGTCCACTTCCTGGGCCGGTTCGGGGACGAGGCGACGCTCCTGCGCCTGGCCGCCCAGCTGGAGGAGGCCCGGCCGTGGGCGCACCACCGCGCCCCGCTCCACGCAACCCATCGCTCCATACAACCCGCCGTGAGTCCCAGCACAGCCAAGTGACCGCTTGGTCACCGCTTACCAGCCATCGTCACCGGTACTCACCTGTGGGCAGCGGCGATCCGGAAGATCACCGACGGCTTCGGCCCGCTCGTGGCCGCCGCGGACCGGGACGACCACGACAACCGAGCTTGCACGGACCCTCTTCGCCGGCCTGCACATGGCCCACCGGCCGATCCTCGTCCCGCACCCGTCGTCGCCGAGCTCGGCTACCGACCAACGCCTGAGCCGGGCCATCAGGACGGGCGAGGGCCGGTCGGCCCTCGCCCGTCGGGTGGGATCAGGGGGAGAGCTCCTCGAGGACCCTGCCCTTCGTCTCGATCGCGAAGCACATCGTGACGAGCCCGCCGATCAGGGCGACGACGGCGAACGAAGCGAACACGTACCGGATCCCGAGGTCGGCCACGATGAACCCCACCATCAGCGGACCGACGGACGACGCCGCCCGCAACCAGGCGCTGCCGAACCCGGTCCCGACGGCACGCAGCCTGGTGGGATAGAGCTCCGCGGAGTACAGGTAGAGCGAGAAGGCGACGGTCTGCAGGATCGCGTAGGCGATCGGCGCCAGGATGACCACCTGGGTGGCGGTCGTGGCCCCGAGTGCGGTCAGGATGACCAGCGGCACCGTCGCGGCGACGAAGGCGATCGCGTACCAGCGCTTCCGGCCGACCTTGTCGATGTAGAGCGCGCAGAGGACCGACGCGACGACACCGACGGCGGAGGTGATCCAGCCGTAGAGCAGGCTGGTCTGCAGGGGCAGCTTGAACACCTGCTGGTAGAGCGTGGGCAGCCACGTGACCAGGCCGTTGTTCACCATGTAGACGGTGATCCACAGGGCCCAGATCATCAGCGTGCGCTTGAGGTACAGCCCGCGGAACAGCTCCCGCCAGTCGGAGGTCGCGGTCGCCCTCGGGTCGACGGGCCGGACGACCGGCTCCGGGAGGGGCTTGCCCTCCTTCACCGCCTCCCGCTCGAGCAGCGACACGACCTCGTCGGCCTTCTCCAGCCTGCCCTTGGAGGCCAGCCAGCGCGGCGACTCCGGCATCAGGACCCGCAGCGGAATCATGAGCAGGGCCGGGATCAGGCCGACGACGAACAGCGCGCGCCAGCCGAACTGCGGCACGAGGAAGTAGCCCGCGAGGCCCGCGAAGAGCAGGCCCACCGGGAAGATGGCCTCGTAGAGCAGGAAGAAGCGGCCGCGCTTGCGGGCGCCGACGAACTCGTTGATGTACGCGCTGGCGACGGGGACCTCGCCACCGGTGCCGATGCCCTGGAAGAACCGGAACACCAGCATCGACATGCCGCCCCAGGCGAACAGACAGGCGACGTCCATCGCGACGAACAGCACGATGGTGATCAACAGGGTGGGCATTCGGCCGATGCGTTCGGCCACCCAGCCGAAGACGATCGCGCCGACGAACTGACCGACGTAGCCCGCGGAGAGGATCGCGCCGACCCAGGCCGGCGTCAGGTTCCACTCGGTGACGAGCTTGGGCATCGCGAACGCGATGACCAGCACGGTGTAGGCGTCGAAGAAGGTGGCCGAGCCGATGATGACGCGGATCATCAACAGGCGTCGGGTGACCGGGATGCGCTCGAGCCGGGCCACGAGGGCGGCGTTGGCCGTCGCGGCCGCGGACCCCCCGCCCGTTCCGGCAGCGAATGTCGTCATGGAGGTTCGTTTCCTCGCCCTCCCGGCACGCGGCCGAGGAGCTCGTCGGGACAGCATTGTCACCTGCCGCGGTGGATTGTCGGTGCCTCCCACCGCGGGGAGGGTCGGGCCGTCGGCTCCTGCCGCCGACCCGACCCGGCTCGTGCCGGCGACCCGGCAGAGACTGCGGTCCTCGGGCGGACCGCATCGCGGGGGAACGCTCAGATGAGCGAAGCGCTCTCGAGCGCCTGAATGATCTCCTCTTCGGCCTCCGCAGAGAGGTCGATGAGCGGGGACCGGACGGTGGCGTGCTCCAGGATGCCGCGCGCCTTGAGCGCCAGCTTCAGTGCGACCGTGCCCTCCATGTGCGAGCCGCGGTGGTAGACGGCCTTGGTGACCGGCAGCAGCCGGTCGTGCACGGCGCGGGCGGCGTCGTAGTCGTGGGCCTTGCCCGCGGCGATCAGTTCGATCAGCTCGGCGGGGGCGATGTTGCCGTAGCCGACGAGGAGGCCGTCGACGTCGAACATGGTGTGCAGCAGGTACTCGTCGTGGCAGGACAGGATCTGCAGGTCCGGGTTCTCGCGCCGCAGCACCGGGATCTCGGTGTCCCAGCGGCGCATGTTGCGCACACCGTTCTTGGTGGCGAACACGCCCTCCTGGGCGGCGATCTCGAGTTGGGTGTCGAGGTCGTAGTTGGCCTTGGTCGCGTCCGGGTACTGGAACAGGATGCAGGGCAGCCCCGCCTCCTCGTAGATGGCGCGGTAGCGGTCCTGCGGAGCACCGTCCTGGTAGCCGAAGCGCAGCCACCCGTGCGACGGGTAGATCAGACCCGCCTTGGCGCCGGCCGCGACCGCACGCTTGGCCTCGGCGACCGCGACCGCGGTGCCCTCACCGGTGATCCCGGCGATCACGGGGACGTCCACGGCCTCGGTCAGGTTCGCGATCGTGGCGACCTGCTCCTCCTGGGTGAGGAAGGTGCCCTCTCCGGCGTGCCCCAGGATGACCAGGCTCTTCACATCCTCGTGGCCGGCCAGCCAGGTCCCCAGCTTCGCCAGTGCGGTGTGGTCCACCGCGCCGTCCGGGGTGAACGGGGTGACCGGCGCCGGGTTGAGTCCCCGGAGGTCGAGGTTCAGGTCCAGCGTCATGGTCGTGCTCCTTCTCATCGGTGAGGTCGCGCTTCGCCGTCACTGTATGGGAACGGTTGCGGGAACGTTCCCATACGATGGAGCACATGCCGCCCGCAGTCAACAGCCGGACCGAAGAAGTCTTGGGCCGAGGCCGGCCCGCTAGCCTGAGTGCCGTGGTGACCATCGTCGACGTCGCCCGGGCGGCCGGGGTCAGCAAGTCGACCGTCTCCCGGGTGCTCGACGAGCGCCTTCCCCACTCGAACAGCGCCACCGCCGAACGCGTCCGCCAGGTCGCGGCCGAGCTCGGCTACGTCCGCGACCCACTCGCCTCCGGGTTGCGACGTTCCGGCACGAACACCCTGGGGGTCATCGTCCCCCGGCTCACCGACACGGTCATGGCGATGCTCTACGAGGAGGTCGTCGCCGCCAGCGGAGAGCGCGGGATGTTCGCCGTGGTCGCCACCACCGAGGACCAGCCGGACAGCGAGACCCTCGCCGTACAGACGCTGATCCGGCGCCGGGTGGACGGCCTCATCCTCACGACCGCGCGCGTCGGCCATCCCGCCGCACAGGGCGTCCCGCATGCGTTGGCGCTGCGCACCGACGGTATCGGGCCCGCCTCCCTCGGCGACGACGAGCTCGGTGCCCGCCTGGCCGTACGGCACCTGATCGACTACGGGCACCGCCGCATCGGGCTGGTCGGCGGCCCCGGGTACGCCTCCAGCGCCCTGCACCGCCTGAAGGGGTACCGGCTGGCGCTGCAGGACGCGGGCCTGCCCGCCGACGACGATCTCGTCTGCGGCGACGCGTTCTCCATCGAGGCGGGCGAGAGCGCAGGTCGGATCCTGCTGGGCCGCCCCGACCGGCCCACCGCGATCTTCGCCGTCAACGACAACACCGCCATCGGGGTCATGGCCGCGGCGCACGCGCTCGGTCTGTCCATCCCGGACGATCTGTCGCTCGTCGGCTACAACGACATCCCCGTCGTCAGCAGACTCCCCGTCCCCCTCACCACGGTGCGCGTGCCGTTCCGCCAGATCGCCACGAACGCCCTCGACCTGCTGAACGACGCACGCCGGGACACCGCACCCCGCACGCTCGTCACTCCGCCGACCCTCATCCCCCGCCGCTCGACCGGACCCGCCCCGCGGAGCAGCTGACCAGCCGGGGGGTGAACCGGTCGGTGAGCGGTCATCGTGCTCGGCGAGCGCGGTGCCGTGGTCACTCGGTTCTCCTGGTCGAGGGCTCGGTCAGGCCGCACGGCACCGGTCATCGGGACCCAGGGGTTCCGACGGGCGCCTCCAGGTGTACCTGTCCCCCAACAGCGCCCAGATGTCGCAGAACGGCCTGCCGAGGCGCGGCCAGCCCTCCACGAGCCGCCGGGACGGCCGCGAGGTTGTTGACCCGAGGCAGCTCTCGATGAGCGTCCGGCCCGGATGCAGGATCGCTGCGACCCACCTCCCGCCGTGAACACCGATCAGACGCGGAGCGGGAGTCGGGTGTGGCGGTCGTCGGCGAAGGTCCGCGTCGTCGTCGAGCACGTGAACTCGACGACGACGCGGTTCGCTCCGAAGCGGGAACAGGGCGCTACTCCACCTCGGCGGTCTTCTCCTCGCGCAGGACCGCGGCGGCCTCGCGGACGGCGTCGACGATGAACTGGTACCCGGTACAGCGGCAGATGTTGCCGGAGATGCCTTCGCGGATCTCCGCGTCGCTGGGGTCGGGGTTGTCCGCCAGCAGTTCCTGCACGGTCAGCAGGATCCCGGGCGTGCAGAAGCCGCACTGCAGCCCGTGGTGCTTCCAGAAGGCCTCCTGGAGCGGGTGGAGCTCGGCACCGTCCGCCATGCCCTCGACGGTGGTGATGTCGGCTCCTTCCGCCTGGACCGCGAGGGTGCAGCAGGAGCGGGCTGTCCGGCCGTCGAGCAGCACGGTGCAGGCCCCGCAGACACCGTGCTCGCAGCCCAGGTGCACGCCGGTCGCACCGCAGTCCCTGCGCAGGAAGTCCGACAGTGTGCGTCGGGGGTCGACGTGGCGGTCGACCTGCTCGCCGTTGACGGTCATCGACACGGTGGTGCCGGTTCGGGTCGGGGTGCTCATGCGGCCGCGCTCCTCTCGGCGTGGGTGAACAGACGGTGTAGGCAACGTCGAGTGAGGACCGCGGCGAGGTGACGTCGGTACTCGGCGGGGGCGTGGATGTCCCCTCCCGGGTCCGTGGCCTCGGCCACCGCTGTGGCCGCGGCTGCGACGACGTCCGGGGTCGGCGCCTGACCGACGAGCAGGTCTTCGGCGGCGTCGGCGCGAAGCGGCGTGTTCGCCGCTCCGGCCACACTGAGGCGCACCTCGGCGATCTCACCGGCCGGGTCGAGCCGCGCGGCGCCGAGGACGGCGACCAGGGCGAAGTCGCCGTGCCTGCGGGTGAACTCCTCCACCGCGACGACGGACCCGGCAGCCTGCTTGGGAATCCGGATCGCGGTGAGGATCTCCTCGGGTTCGAGGGCGCTCACGAGGAAACCCTGAAAGAAGTCGGCCGCCGCGATCGTGCGGCGGCCGCCGGGACCGGTAGCGATGATCTCCGCGTCGAGAGCCCGCAGCACCGAGGGGGCCTCGGCCGCAGGGTCGGCGTGCGCGACGCTGCCCCCGAGCGTTCCGCGGTTGCGGATCGTGACGTGCCCGACGTGGCGCAGTGCTGCGGGGAGCAGCGGTAGCGCCTCGCCGACCAGGCGGGACTTCTCCACGGCCCGGCTGCGGGTCATGGCGCCGATCTCGAGGTGGGTGCCGTCGTCGCGGATGTAGTCCAGCTCGCGCAGCCCACCCAGGTCGACCAGCGTGGTCGGTTGGGCCAGCCGCATGGCGAGCAGGGGGACGAGGCTCTGTCCGCCTGCGAGGACCTTGGCGTCGCCGTCCTCGGCGACGAGGGTCTCGACCGCGTGGTCCAGGGTGGAGGCGCGGACGTGGTCGAAGGGTGCGGGCTTCATGACGGGTCCTTCGGCGTGGCGGTGGTCAGCGCGTCGAGCAGCCGTGGCGGGGTGACCGGGAGTCGGTTCAGCCGCAGATCGAGATCGGGGACGGCGTTCTCGATGGCGGCGGTGATGGCCGAGGCAGCGCCGATGGTCCCGGCCTCGCCCATACCCTTGAAGCCACCGGGGATGTGGTCCGCGGTCGTGGCCATGTGGAGGGTCTCGAAGGTCGGGATCTCCGACGCCGTCGGGATCAGGTAGTCCATGAACGTCGTGGTCAGCGGCTGTCCCTCGGGGCTGTAGACGATCTCCTCGAACAGCGCTCCGCCGATGCCCTGGGTGGCGCCGCCGTGGATCTGCCCGTCGACGATCATCGGGTTGATCACGGTGCCGCAGTCGTGGGCGAGGAGGTAGTCCAGCAGCTCGACCCGGCCGGTCTCGCGGTCCACCTCGGCGAGCACCGCGGTGGTGCCGTAGGAGAAGGCGACGTTGTCCGGGTCGAGGACGTCCCGTTCCTCGAGAGTCGGGTCCTCGCCGTCGGGCAGCTTGCCGTCGAGGCGACGGTAGGCGGCGTCTCCGATCTGTCGCATCGTCACCGACGGGCCGCCCGGTGTGCCCTTGACGGTGACCACGCCGTCGGTGATCTCGAGGTCCTCGGCCGAGGCCTCGAGGATGTGGGCGGCGATCCGTAGCACCTTGTCCCGCAACCGGGTGCTCGCGCGCAGCAATGCTCCCCCGCCGAGGGCGGCGCCGCGGCTGGCTCCCGTGCCGTAGCCGGTGAACGGGTTGGTCTCGGTGTCCCCGTGCAAGACCTTGACGGTGTCGAGAGGGACGCCGAGGGTCTGGGCTGCGACCTGCGCGAGAGCGGTCTCGATGCCCTGGCCCATCGCGGAGAGCCCCGTGCGGACGGTCACGCCGCCCGCGGAGTCGATCCGCACGACCTCCTCGTCGAAGGAGGAGTGCTGCAACCCGGCCTGGTTCATGATCTTGCTGGGGCCCAGCGCGCTGATCTCGATGTGGAACGAGTAGCCGATGCCCAGTGAGCGCCCCTCCTCCGCGGCGGCATCTCGACGCTTGGCCCACCCGCGGTCGGCGACGGCCTGCTCCGCCATGTCCAGGCACTCGGCGTAGTTGCCGCTGTCGTAGAAGAACACCTGGCTCGGGTAGGGGAACTTGTCGGAGGCGATGAGGTTGCGGCGGCGGACCTCGTTGGGGGGCATCCCGAGCTCGTGGGCGAGCTTGTCGATGATTCGCTCGTGGGCGAAGTTGGCCTTCGGCTGGCCCCACCCCCGGTAGGAGCCGTAGGGCGAGCGGTTGGTGACCACGCCGACGACGGTGGCCTCGACGTTGGGGATGTCGTAGGGGCCTGCCATCAGCGCCATCGACAACCAGCAGGGACCGATGCCGACGGTCGCGAGCTGGCCGCCGAGCACCGCCCAGACGGTGCCGCGCATCCCGATGATGGTGCCGTCCGACTTCGCCGCGACGGACACCTCGATGCGCTGCTCACGCGAGTGGGCGTTGGCGACGAAACTCTCCAGGCGGTCCTCGATGACCTTCACCGGCCGTCCGGTGCGCTTGGACAGCAGCGCGGCCAGCACCTCTTCGCCGTAGAAGTCGAACTTGTTGCCGAAGCCGCCGCCCACGTGCGGGGTACGCACCCGGATGTGGTCGACCGGCAGGCCGAGCACCTCCCCGAGCAGGTCACGGGTCAGGTTCGGGGACTGTGTGGACATCCAGCCCTCGAGCTGGTCGGTGAACGGGTCCCAGGACATGACCGCCCCGCGCGTCTCCAGCGGCGTGCCCATCTGCCTGCCGTAGGACAGGGTCTCGGTGACCACCACGTCCGCCTCAGCGAACGCCGCCGCGGCATCCCCCTTGGGGATCGTCTGGCGACAGCTGACGTTGTCCGGCCACTCCTCGTAGAGCAGCGGAGCACCCTCGGCGAGCGCATCGTCGAGGGTGACGACGGGCTGCAGGACCTCGTACTCCACCTCGACCAACCCGAGGGCGTCCTCGGCGACGTAGCGGTCCACCGCGGCCACCACCGCCACCGCCTGTCCCACGTAGCGGACCTTGTCCACGGCCAGCGCGTACTGGTCGGTCATGCGCTGGTCGGGAATCATCCGCCACACCACCGGCTGCGGGGTCGCGCAGGCGGCGCGGACGTCCTCACCGGTGAGCACCGCGAAGACCCCCGGCAGCTCCAGAGCGGCGCTGACGTCGATGCTGAGGATCCGGGCGTGCGGATGCGGGCTGCGCAGCACCGCCGCCTCCAGCATGCCGGGCAGCACCACGTCGTCGACGAACTGGGCCCGGCCGGTCAGCAGGCGCGGGTCCTCCTTGCGGCGCACCCGGGCGCCGATCAGTCCTGGGGGTACCTCTTGCTGAGTCACGATCCGCCCTTCAGCAGTGGTGGTGGGGACGATCCGGCACGGCGAGCTTTCGCCCGTCGAGCCGGGACGCCTCGGGTGTTGCGATGCGAGTCAGCGTCGAGGCTGATCAACGCGGTGTCCATTGACGGAACGGCACAAGCCGGCGGCCGGAGTTCGTCGCGGCGCCAATTGCCGCCGGGGGTCTCGCGAGCAGAGACTCGTCCCGATCGACGACCCGCGATGCCCCGTCCCCGAGCGTCATCGCCTTCCGGAGGAATCCCCATGAGCGTGACCGCCCCCGTCGGTGTCTTCGTCGCCACGTCGACGCCCCCCGAGCGCATCCCGGTTCTCGCCGCCGCCGCCGAGCGGCTCGGATACGGCGAGGTCTGGGTCGCGGAGGACTACTTCTGCTACGGCGGGTTCACCGGTGCCGCCCTCGCCCTCGGTGCGACGGAACGGGTCAAGGTCGGCCTCGGCGTCGTCGCCTCGGTGGCACGGCACCCGGCTGTGACAGCGATGGAGATCGCGACGCTGGCCCGCGCCCATCCCGGCCGGTTCCTGCCCGGCATCGGGCACGGCGTCCCCTTCTGGACCGACCAGATGGGGTTGACCACCAAGTCGCCCCTGTCGGCGCTCACCGAGTGCGTGACGGGGGTGCAGAGCCTGCTCGCCGGTGAGACGCTGGACGTGCAGGGCAGGCAGTTCACCTTCAACTCGGTCACGGCGACCCACCCTGTGGAGGACCCGATGCCGATCCTGACCGGCGTACTGGGGCCGAAGTCGCTTCAGCTGTCCGGCCGGATCGCCGACGGCACCGTGATGAGCGTGCTGGCGGGCACGACCTACCTCGAGGCCGCGCTCGGCCACATCCACAAGGGCATGGCCGAGTCCGGCCGGACCGAGCACCTCGTTCCGACCTTCGCCCTGTTCAGCATCGCGAAGGACGGCAAGCAGGCCCGTGAGGCCGTTCGGCCCGCACTCGCCGCCTATATCGTGGCCGTCGGCGCCCACAACGCGCTGACCGGCGCCTTCGGGTACAACGACCGGATCGCCGA
Source organism: Pseudonocardia xishanensis (assembly GCF_039541715.1). Classification (NCBI taxonomy): domain Bacteria; kingdom Bacillati; phylum Actinomycetota; class Actinomycetes; order Pseudonocardiales; family Pseudonocardiaceae; genus Pseudonocardia; species Pseudonocardia xishanensis. The sequence continues at coordinate 18,156 of NZ_BAABGT010000013.1, read as the reverse complement.
GCTGCTCGAGGACCCCGACACCCTCGCCGAGAACCTGCCCGACGAGTGGATCGACACCCTCGCCGTCGCGGGCGACCCCGACGAGGTCACCGCCCGGATCGCGGCCCTGCGCACCGCGGGCGCCACCAGCGTCGTGCTCTCGCCCGTCAACGCCGACACCGCCCTCGACGAGCTCGAGCTCGCGGCCTCGACGGTCCTCCCCCAGCTCACCTGAGGACGCGGATGAACCCCACCTTCGCCACCATGGCACTGCTCTACGACAACCGTGTCCTCGTCGGCGTGAGTACCGGTGAGGCACTCAACGAGGTCACCGAGCTCGACGCCGGACTCGACCACCTGGTCCTCCACGGCCCCGGCCACGACCAGCAGCGGTTCCCGACCCGGTCGTCCGAGGACGTCCTGCCCGCGCTACGCGCGCATGCCGCACAGGCCCGACCCACCCACGCCTGATCCCGCACACCGAGGAGACGAGATGAGCGACGCCGTCAACAACCCCGACGACATCAAGGAGATCCTGGCCGTCCACCACTCCTGGTTGGAGTCCAACAACGATCTCGTCGAGTCCAAGATGTACCCCAACTTCGCCAACCCCGGGTACCTGCAGTTCAACCTCAACGGCCACCAGTACGACAGCGTCGACGAGAAGGTGAAGCTCTGGGAGGGGCTGCACGAGATCGGCTTCAACCTGTCGGACATGAAGATCGTCGAGGAGCCGAAGGTCCACGCCGAGGGCGACCTCGCCTATCTCACGACGTACTGGAGCGCCCAGGTCTCCGGCGACAAGGGCACCGGCGTGCTCGAGCCCGACCCCGAGCCGCTCGTCTTCCGGGTGACCGAGGTCTACCGGCGCGACGACGGCAAGGGCAACCCGGTGTGGAAGATCTGGCACTTCCACGCCTCCCCCATCGCCTCCCCCGACACGCCCAGGTTCCCCCAGGACGCCTGAGCCGTACGAAACCGAGCACGACGCCAGTCGGGAGAGAACCGCGATGTCGCACGCCCACCGCCGCTCGACGCCGGGAGAGGCCGGGGAGCTCTCCTACCTGGCCTGGCCCGGGCAAGCGGACACAGCGCCGATCCTGTACCTGCACCCGGTGAACACCGCGGCCGCGGTGTGGTCCGCCGTCGCCGACGCGCTCGGCGACACGAGGGCGGGCGTCGCGGTGGACTACCGGGCGCACGGACGATCCGAGGCGGGCGGCCCCTACCTGCCTGCCGACTACGCCGCCGACGCCCTGACGGTGCTCGACGCCGCCGGAATCGACCGTGTCCACCTGGTGTGTGGCTCGATCGGTGGCGCGGTGGCGACCGAGCTCGCGGTGGCCGCTCCCGACCGGGTGGCAGGCATCATCGCGTTCGGGGCCACCCTGCGCGTCGGGTGGGACGATGCCGTCCTCGACGACACCGAGCGCGACCTGCGCGCGCTCGGTGTCCGGGAGTGGTTCGTCCGCCACGGTGCCGGGATCCTCGGTCCGGCCTCGCGACCGGAGGCCGCCGCCGAGCTCGTGGAGCTGGCGTCCTGCGGCCGCGACGGTGACCGCGACCTCGACACGGTGGTCGAGGTGCTCCGCACGACCTTCGGGCTCGCAGACGCTCGCCCGGCCGGTGCCGCCCTCGCGGCTCGCTCCACCCGCGCACCCGCCAGGGTGGTCGTCGGCACCCACGACCCGACCTGCCCGCCCGCGATGGCCCACGCCCTGGCCGACGCCCTCGGGGGCGACGTGCACACGATGGACGGCATCGGCCACCTCCCGATGCTCGAAGCGCCCGCGGCCACCGCGGAGGCGATCCGGCGGTTCCACGACGAGACGGAGGGGAGCCTGCGATGACCTACTCGATCGTCGCCCGCGACGAGGCGACCGGGCAGCTCGGCGTCGCCTGCGAGTCCCACTTCTTCGCACCCGGCGCCGGGGTCACCTGGGCCCGCCCGGGTGTCGGTGCCATCGCCACCCAGGCGTTCATCGACGGCCGCTACGGCGGAGATGGCATGGACATGCTCGCCGCCGGTGCCACGGCCGCCGACGTCCTGGACCGTGTGCGGATCGACGACCCTCACCCCGAGGTACGCCAGGTGGGGCTGGTCGGCCGAAGCGGCGACGCCGCGAGCTGGACCGGGAGCAGCTGCATCGCCCACGCGGGCGGCGTCGTCGACGGTCCCGTCGCCGTCCAGGGCAACATGCTGGCCGATGACACGGTCCTCCCGGCGATGATCGAGGCGTACCGCCGCAGCGGCGGTGACCTCGCCGAACGCCTGATGACCGCGCTGGAGGCCGCCGAAGCCGCCGGAGGCGACGTCCGCGGCAGCCAGGGCGCGGCGCTGCTCGTCGTCGACGGCGACCGCGTCCCCGACCCCTGGAACCACAAGCCTGTCGACCTCCGGGTGGAGGACCACCCCGACCCCATCGGCGAGCTGCGCAGGCTCCTCGGCCACCGGCGCGCCTTCGACGCGGTGTCCGGGACCATGTTCGCTCCAGGCCTGATGGTCGGCCCCTACGCCGAGCCCCACCCCGGCGACCGGGACCGCGCCCTCGCCGCGCTGGCGGAGGCGGCCCGGGTCATGACGGGCAACCCGGAGGCCGAGTTCTGGCGGGGAGTCCTGCTCGCCCGCTCCGGGGACCTGACCGCGGCGCGCGAGCAGCTGACCTCGCCCCTGCGCGTCAACCCGAGGCTGGGTGGGTTCCTGGACCGGCTCGCGGACGCCGGGTTCCTCGACCCGCACGACCTGGAGAAGCTGCGATGACGCCCTCCCCCCTTGCCCGCAGTATCCGATCGGCGGTCGACGTCGACGCCGTCGTCTCACTGACCCGCGACCTTGTGCGGATCCGGTCGGAGAACCCACCGGGTCACGAGACCGAGGTGGCGACGTTCCTGCAGGGACTGTTCGGTGCGATGGGGCTCGGCACCGGCCGCGTCGTCGAGCCTGCGCCAGGGCGACCGAGCCTCCTCGTCAGCACCGAGGGGGACACGCCGAGCGGCAAGCCGGTGCTCCTGGTCAACGGGCACATCGACACCGTCCCCGTCCGCCCTGACGCCTGGCGCCACGACCCGTTCGGCGGCCAGGTCCACGACGGACGCCTCTACGGCCGCGGCTCCGCCGACATGAAGGGCGGGATCGCCGCCGCGATCACCGCCCTGCAGGTGTGCCGGACGCTCGGGCTCGACCTTCCCTGCGAGGTCGCCTTCCATCTCGTCGCGGACGAGGAGCTCGGCGGGGAGCAGGGCACCGCGGCGCTGCTGCGCGAGGGCCATATCAGGGCCGACGCCTGCCTCGACCCCGAACCGACCGGCCTCAAGCTCTGTCTGGCCGAGCGCGGCCTGATGATCGCCCGGGTCGCCACCCGAGGGATACCCGCCCACGGCAGCGAGCCCTCGAAGGGGCGCAGCGCCATCATCACCGCCGCGGCGATCGCGCAGGTCCTGCACGACAACGAGTTCCCGCAGACACCACACCCGCTGCTCGGCACGACCACCTGCAACGTCGGGGTCATCCGCGGGGGCAGCGGCCCCAACGTCGTCCCCGAGGAGTGCGAGCTCCAGATCGACCGCCGAGTCCTGCCCGGCGACACGGAGCAGAGCGTCGTGCAGGGGGTCGTCGATCGGATCGCCTCGCTCGGCTTGTCCCGCGGCACCGACTACGACCTGCTGGTCGACACCTTCTGCGAACCGTCCGAGATCGACGCGAACCATCCGTTCGTCGACACCGTCGCCGGTTCCTTCCAGGCGATGACGGGCCGCCGCCCGGGGATCACCGGGCTGCCCTTCACCACCGACGCCCGCTTCATGCGCAACGATCTCGGCATCCCTGCGGTGGTGTTCGGCCCGGGCGAACTGGACGCGGCGCACACCGTCGACGAGTACGTCGAGGTGGACTCCCTCGTCACCGCGGTGGCGGTCTACGCTCACATGTTCGCGAGCTTTACCGGGACGCAACGTCTCCGGGACGATCGGGAGAGCTCTTCCGTCGACACTGGGGTCGATGGGGCGCGCAGCATGATCTGAGCGCCACGGAGGGAGCACCGCATGACACCCCCCTCACGAGGCAACGCGCTCACGCTCGACACGTTCCTCGGCCTGGTCGGCGGCGACTTCGTCGACGTCGTCCACGCCCCCGCCGGACTCGACATCCCGGTGGTGGCGGTCCTCATCCACGACACGTCCACCACGGCACAGGCGAACACGGGCGACCTGGTGCTCGCGATCGGCGTCGGTGTCGACGATCCCGACGTCGAGCCGCTGATGAAGGTGCTGGGCCGCGACATCACCCTGGCCTTCAAGGTCCGCGACGACGCCGAGCGCGACCGGCTGCGCGAGTCGGCCACCGCCTGCGACGCCACCGTGCTCGCCATCTCGCCCGACATGTCCTGGGACCAGCTCCACGTCCTCGCACGACGATCGATCTCCTCGACGACCGCGGGCGTCGCCGCCGAGCGTGGCGTGCCCTTCGGGGACCTGTTCGCGCTGGCCAACTCGGCCGCCGCCACCCTCGAGGGGCCGGTGATCATCGACGACGAGCGCATGGAGGTCATCGCCTTCTCCAGCCTCGGCGACCCGATCGACGAGATCCGCCAGCAGTCCATCCTGCAGCGCCGCCCGCCCAAGGAGTTCATCGCCTGGTGCGAGACAACCGGCGTCCTCCCCCGCGTGCGCCAGAGCCTGCGGCCCGTGCGGGTCGTCCCGCCGGACGGCGCCACCCGTCTGGTCACCGCGATCCGCGGCGGCACCGACATCCTCGGCTACATCTGGGTGGCCGAGACCACCCGCGAGCTGGACCAACACTCCGAGGACCTGCTCGCGGAGATCGCCCGCGTCGCGGCGCTCCAGCTCCTGCGCTCGCGGATCAGCGAGGACCTCGACCGGCGGTTACGCAGCGATCTCCTCCGCAGCGCGCTCTCCGGGCGCAGCGACCCCGGCGCCGTCGCCTCGCGGCTCGGCATCGAAGGTCGCCCGTTCCGCCTGGTCTCCTTCGCGCACGAGGTTCCCGATGCCCGTCGAGGCGAGAGTCACGTCGCGCTCCGCCCTCTGGAGGACCTCGTCGCCCTCCGGGTCGAGGCCTCGCACCGGCGCGGCGCGGTGACCTCCTGCAACGACCGCATCTACGCCCTGTTCCCCGCGCTCGACGACCGCCCGCCCGGCGACGTCGCAGCCCTCTCCCGGGAGATCATCGGCCAGGCCGCCCGACAGCTCCACATCGACCTGCGTGCCGCCGTGAGTAGTGAGGTCGCGGACGTCGCCCAGGTCAGCGGCGCCCGCCGCGACATCGACCGCCTGCTGAACCTCCCCCTGCTCGACGAGCAGCGGCGCGTCGTCTGCTTCGAGGACTCCATCGCCGACGCCATCCTGTCCGAGCTCACCGAGCTCGTCGTCGAGCGGCCGCGCCTGCTGCAGGGCGGTGTGGCCGGTATGGTCGTCAGTGACCGGGACCGCGGGACCGAGTACCTGCCGAGCCTGCGGGCGTTCTTCGACGCCGGCGGGGACCTGACCGCCGCAGCCCGGACCCTTTATGTCCATCGCAACACACTCAAGTACCGGCTGACCCGCATCCGGGACGCCTTCGGCGTCGACGTCGAGATCCCCACCCAGCGGCTGGTCGCCGAGCTGCAGGTCGCGGTGTTCACCGCGCACCCGGAGCTCCAGGCCGGTCTGGAGGCCACCGACCCCGGCACGGACTGACACAGGTCCTGCCCGGACGAGGACGGGCCCGCCGCACCCGGGGCGACGAGCCCGTCCTCGATCGTCGCCGATCAGCCGGCTCCTGCGGCCTCCGCCCGGGCGGCTCGGCTGAACTCGGGGTTGACCTGAGCGTGCTCGGCGCAGATCGCCTGGTGGCCCGCCGACGGGTCGCGATCCATCTCCACCGCGACGTACGACCGCCCGCACACATGGCACCGGACGTGGCTCGACCAGGGGTCCTCCACCTCGTCGCGCGGGTCGTGGGGCCGGGCGAGCACCGCCTGTGCGCTCCGGCGTGCCGCCATCCCGGTGGCCTGAATGGCGGTCGAGACCAGGAAGGAGATCGGCAGGGCCCAGGTCCCCGTCCACGAGGCCGCGGACTCGAACGCCAGCAGGGCGAACCCGACGAGTGTGCCGACGCCCCACGCGGCGACCCCGACGGCGTCGAAACGCGGAACCCTGCCGGGCCGCCACTCGATGGCCGCCTCACCTCCGAGCCGCCGCCCGAGAACGAGGAACACCAGCGCGCACGCCGTCCAGGTCACCGTGAGGACCGCCTGGTAGCGCAGGGCGACCAGGACGAAGTCGAACACGTTGCTCAACATGATCAGGAAGACGATCACTCCGACCACAACGCCCCACACCACGCGACTGAGGCGGACCCTCGACAGTCGGGACAGGAAGCCCTCCAGGTTCGTGACGGCGAGGTAGAAGTTGGTCGTGTTGATCCGGGTCTGACTGACCCAGACGAAGAGGAGACCGGTCAGCCCCATCAGCGCCACGATGCCGAGCACACCGGACGTCTCACTGAGCGCACCCGAGGTCGGGATCGTCAGGGCGACGAAGATGCCGACCACGCCGTTCACGACGATGGTGAAGAAGTAGAACACCGGCCCGAACGTCACCATCGAATGGAACCGTCGATCACGGCGGGAGGTGCGCGCGAAGCGCGCGAAATCCCAGGTGGCCATCATCAATACGAAGTCCGCCATGTAGGTGGTGAAGGCCCACCACCAGCCCGGACCGCTGACCGCGAGCTCGCTCGGCCGCTGGGTGAGCCAGCCACCGCCGTACCCGTAGGCCGCCCCGGTCCACACGACGGCGGCGATCATCCCGGCCAGGTAGATCGGGAAGAGGATCCCGTTGAACCTGTCCAGGAACGTGCGCAGCGCCCCGAAGATCAGCGGCACGCTGTAGAGCACCACGACCGCGTACCACAGCTGGACCGGTCCACCGAGGTACTCCTGCAGCGCGATGGCGATCACCGAGCCCTCGAAACAGGCGAAGTAGATCGCCGTGACCGCCACCAGGATCGGCGCGATCAGCGACCCCGAGGACCCGAACAGCGCACGGGAGAAGAGGTTCGAGGTCAAACCCGTCCTCGCGGCATGGCGGGCGAAGACGGCGTTGATCGCCCCGTATACGACCGCAGCGAGCACCATCCCGATGATCGCGTCGACGGTCCCGACCGTGAGTGCGACCAGGGCTCCGAGGATCAGCCAGAACATCGCGCTGGCCAGCCCCCACCAGACACTGGCCAGCGACAGGCGGCCCATCCGCCAGGACAGCGGCGTGGCATGCAGCGTGTAGTCCTCGGTACCCGCCGCTGCGACCACGGCAGGGTCGTCGGTGTCCGACACGACGAGCGGAGGGATCGGCCGTTCGGTAGCACGTGACATCGCAGCTCCAGCAGCTGAAGGGTGCGCCACCCGACGGGGGACGCCGACGGACGAATCCTGAGTCCGTGAAGGTCCACATCACATGCACAGCGCAGAGAAATGGGGGCCTGGCAGCAGTGCGAATCGACGGCGAGCACGATCTCGCCCCTGCCCGTCATGGGCCCTCCGGAGGCGGTGGCGCGACGCCGGGGACGAGGTGGTCGTGGCGCCCGCTCGCCGGCCGGCGTGGTGTCGGCGAGACCGGGATGTCGGAGGGCAGGATCCCCCGGTAGTTCGGGTGTCGGGTCGGGAACGGGCAGCGTGCCGGGCTGGGTGCGACAAGCGCGGGCAGGGCAGGGCTGTCGGCGAGCCGGGTCGCGCCGTCCCAGCCGGCCGCGTCGTCGGTGCCTGGCCCCCGCCGAGCGCGCGAAGTACGCGCTCGCGACGAGATCGCGGTCGGTCGTGGCGGCGGGGTCATCCGGCGGCGCGGCGGGATCGAGCCGGTCGCCGAGCTGGAAGTCGCCGGTCCAGAGTCGGTCCGGCCCTGGAGGGCCACCGCGTCGCCGCGGCGGACCTCCACCTCGTAGGAGGCCTGTGCCCAGTCCTCGGGGGCGAGGACCAGCGAGGACCACCCATGACAGCCGCGGCCCGTCCTCGCCGGGTGGTCCTCGACGAGATACTCGCCATCCCACCCGCCCGGCGTCCTACCGCGGTCTTCTGTGCAACGACCTACTCGCCATCGGCGTCCTCAACGAGTGCATGCGCCGCACCATCGCGATACCCGAGGAGCTCTCCGTCGTCGAGCCGCATCTCGTCGTTCGCGCCTCCAGCGGCAGCCTGGGCGTCCGCCTCACCGACGGATCCCTCACCGGCTGAGATCTCGGCGGCTCACCGCCTACCGGGCTCGAGCCCGAGGAAGTAGCCCGGTACGAGCAGCTCCGGATCGCCGCGGCGTACGCCCTGCGCGAGCAACCACGCCGCCCGCCGGACGGATTCGGCCGACATCTGCGCCAAGGTCCGTTCGGCGACCGAACCGTCCTCCTCCCCCGCGTGCCGCACGGACCGGACCGGCGGAGGATCAGCGTGTTCCGGTGATGATGAGATCGACGAGCCGGTCGACGAAGGCCTCGTCGGGCTTCTGGTGGAACATGAAGGCGCGGAAGTGGAGCGGCCCGATGAGCGCTTCGATCACGACGATCGGGTCCGTGGTCGGGCTCACCTCGCCACGCCGGACGGCTCGGTGCACGACCTCGCCTGCGATGCTGAGCCGTCTGCCGAGGTAGTCGCGGATACCGTCCACCGAGCGGCCCGTGCCGGTCATCAGGGCGAGGGACAACGCGCGCCCGTGCGGGGTGTCGAGGAAGTCCGCCAGCCCGTTGGCGAGTGTGGTGAGATCGCCCCGCAGCGAGCCGGTGTCGGGTATCGGCACGTTCTGCGCACTGTCGTCCAGCAGGGCGTCCAGGATGAGCGCCTCGCGCGTGCCCCAGCGTCGATAGATCGAGGTCTCGTGCACGCCGGCCTCGGCTGCGACGTCCTTGATCGCGAAGGCCTCGAACCCGTGGTCGCGGATCGTCTTGGCGCTCGCCTCGAGCACGGCCCGCCGGACCCGGGCCGAGCGCCCGCCGGGACGGGATCGAGGTTCCTGGTCCGCCATACCTGCACCCTAACGCCAGCGGACTTGCGACTGCCGCGCAAGCACGGCGTGGGTGCGCGATCAGCCGCCCGTCGCGAAGTAGTGCTCCTGGTCGAGATCCTCGAGCAGACCGCACTCGCGCGGCTCCCAGCCCGTCAGTGTGCGGGTGAGGGTGCTCGACGCCGGGCCGTCGACCCCGAGGACCATCCCGATGAACCCGAAGTGCGCCTCGACCTCCTCGCTGGGAACGGATCGGGTCGGGACGCCCAGTCGGCGCCCGAGGGTGTCGGCGATAGCGCGCACGGGGATGCCCTCCTCGGCCACGGCGTGCAGGACCGAGCTCGGCGGCGCCACCTCGATGGCGAGCCGGAACAGGCGGGCGGCGTCGAGAACGTGGACGGCGGGCCAGCGGGCCTGCCCGTCGCCGGGGTAGCCGGCAACGCCCCGCTCCCGCGCGTTCCTGATGAGTGCGGGCAGGAACATGGCGTCGCCCTCGCCGTGGACGGTCGGGGGGAGTCGCACCACCGAGGGGCGGAGCCCACGCTCCCCGAGGGCCAGGACGGCCTCGGTCGGCGGATACCGCTTCGCGCCGAGTGCTCCCGGCAGCGCGTGCTCCGTCGAGACCCCGGCCCCGTCCTGCTCCAGGCCGTGAGTGGCGCCGGCGATGGTGATCGCCCCACCCTCGGGCAGCCCCGCGGCGATCGCCTCGATGGCGTCGAGGTCCGAAGCGACGGCCTCCGCGAACCGCCCCGCGAAGGCGAGGTCGTGCCGGAAGGCGAGATGAACGACGGCGTCGGCCTTCGCGGATGCGACGGACAGCGTGCCGAGGTCCTCAACCGAACCTCGGACCACCGTCGCCCCGAGCCCTCCGACCGTCGCGGCGGACGCGGCGGAGCGCGCGAGCCCGGCGACGTCGTGGCCCGCCGCGAGGAGCTCGGGGACGACAGCGCGCCCGATGAAACCCGATGCACCGGTCACCAGGACCCGCATCACAACACCTCCATCTTCGGGGTCGGCGGCTCCGCATCCGCCGGCCGCCGAGATGATCACTGCTCCTGCGCGGCGTCGCGCGACGACGCCGCTCACCGGTGGCTCACCCCATGTACAGGCCACCGTTGACGTCGATGTGCGCGCCGGTGATGTAGGCGGCCTGCGCCGAGGCGAGGAAGGCGATGACGCTGCCGAGCTCCTCGACCTCCCCGTTGCGCCCGAGCAGGGTCGCCTTCGCGCGGGCGTCGAATGTGGCGGCGTCGAACTGCGCCTCGGTCATCGGGGAGACGACCGTGCCGGGGTGGACGCAGTTGACGGTGACGCCGTGCGGGCCGACCTGCTTCGCCAGCCAGCGGGTCAGGCCCAGGACGCCGGCCTTCGACGCGCCGTAGGCGGGTCCGGCGCTGAGGCTGCCGACCTGCCCGGCCACGGAGCCGACCGTGACCACCCGACCCCAGCCGGCCTCGACCAGGAAGGGCATCGAGCCCTTCACGGTGAGGAACGTGCCCCGCAGGTTGATGTCGACGGTCCGGTCCCAGTTCTCGAGGGTCTCCTCATGCAGTGCGGGCGAGTCCATGCTCCCGACCACTCCGGCACAGGTGGCGACGATGTCCAGCCGGCCGAAGTGCTCGACGGCGGCCGGTCCGATGCCGGTGGCCGCCGCCTCGTCGACGATGTCGGCGACGTGGGCGACGACCGATCCGTCCGATTCCCGCTCCAGCGCCTCGACGCCGCCCGGCGCCCGGTCGACGGCGAGGACGCGACAGCCTTCGTCGCGCAGGATGCGGGCGGTCGCGGCGCCGATGCCACCGCCTGCGCCGGTGACGATCGCGACTCGATCGGTGAGTCCGAGATCCATGGTGTGCGGTCCTCTCAGCTCGTCGGGACGGGTGCGGTCGGCGTGGCGCTGAGGGGGATGATCTCGTCGGCCGCGGTGAGTGTGGTGCGGATCGTGCCGACCTCGGCGATCGTCAGCTCGACGTCGTCCCCGGCCTTCAGCCACGGGTAGCGGTCGCCGCCGTGGACGATGGACAGTTCGAGGATGCATCCCGTGCCGACGGTTCCGCCGCCGATGATGTCCCCGGGGACCAGCGTCGTGCCGCGGGAGGCGTAGGCGATCAGGTCGGCGAACGGCCAGCTCATGCTGGACCAGTTGCCGCTGCTGTAGAGCACGCCGTTCACGTGGGCGGTCATGGCGAGGTCGAAGCCGTGACCGGCGCGCCTGGGCTCCAGCTCGTCCTTGGTGACGAGATGGGGACCGAGGCTCGTAGCGGTGTCCTTTCCCTTGGCCGGACCGATCCGCAGCGTCATCTCCTGCAGCTGGTGATCACGGGCGCTCCAGTCGCAGAGGATGGTGTAGCCCGCGATGTGTTCCTCGGCCGCGGCCGGGCTGATGTTCCGGCCGCCCTTCCCGATGACCACTGCGACCTCGAGCTCGTAGTCGAACTTCACGCTCCCCGGCGCGACCGGCACGAGATCGGTCGGGCCCAGGATCGCCGCGGGGTTGCTGAAGTGGAAGGTGGGTTGCCGGTAGTAGAGCGGGTCGGTCTCCAGCCCGAGGCCTGCCATTCCGGACTCGTAGTGCTCGGCGAACGCCATGAAGTCCCGGAAGGCGGGCGGGCGCCCGATCGGCGCCAGGATTCGGACGTCGCCCGGCTCGACGACCTCGAACGGCTCGCGCGTCGCGCGCTCGGCCGCCGCTGCCATCCCGGCGTCGCCGTCGGCGATCACCGAGGTCAGCGTGAGGTCGGGGGGCAGTGCGTGGAGCCTTCCGCCGTGCAGCACCGCCGCGAGCGGTGCGTTCGCCGTGGTCGAGGAGTAGGTGGCCCAGCGCATGTCACATCCCGTCCTCTCGGTGCTCGGCCCGGTCGTGCTCGGCCCAGTGGATCAGCGGCAGCCCCGCGACCGGGGACCGGAAGGAGGCGATCCGGTCCTGCCGGAGGGAGCCGACGTAGACGGTCCGCAGGTCCGGCCCCCCGAAGGTGAGCGACGCGCACCAGGTCGCGATCGGACCGCCGGTGGTGAGCAGGAAGTCGAGGTCGAGCTCCCCGGCCCGGAAGGCGTCGTCGAGCCGATCGACCTCCTCCGGAGTGGAGTCGTCGAAGACGATGTGTCGCTCGCCCTCGGGCGTCACGACGAAGATGCCGTCGGCGAAGATGTAGGTGCCCCACAGGTTGCCGTAGGCGTCGAAGGTGATGCCGTCGATGATCCGGCCGTGGTCGGCGGGCCCGACGATCTCCCGCTCGCCGAGGCTGCCGTCGTGCTCGATCGGGAACCGCACGATGTTGCGGCCACCGGTCTGCGCGACGTACAGGTGGGTCTCGGCGGCGTTGAGCCGGCATTCGTTGGCGAAGTGCACGTCGTCGGCGACCAGCCGCGCCCGGCCGTCGGGGGTGCAGAGCACCACTCGCCCGTCGCGCAGCCAAGGGGTGAGGCTGTCCTGCAGCTCCTGGATCATCGAGGACACGGTGACCCAGATCCGGCCCTTGCCGTCCCGGCAGACGAAGTTCGTCTTCCCGATCGGCGTCCCGTCGTCGAGCCGGTCCGCCATCGGCGTCGTGTGCCCGTGGCGCGTCATGCGTTCGAGCCGATCGGTCCCGTAGTTGGCGATCAGCAGGTCGCCGTTGCGGTCGAACGCCAGACCGTTCGGGAGGTTCCCGACGAGCAGCCCGGACGCGGCGTCCCCGTCCGTCCGGCCCGCAGGCCCGGACGACTGCGTGATCAGCTCCTGGGTGCCGTCGGGCGCGAGGCGGACCACGCCACCCCGCGCATCCGCCGACCAGAGCGTTCCGTCCGGTTCGGCCAGGATGCATTCGGGCCGCTGCAGCCCCTGGCCGTGGAAGCGGAAGTCGTCGCGCGTGAGCGTGAACCCTGCTATCGGGTTCGCTCTCGCCGGGCTCATCCGGCGGCCCCCGCCGTCGCCCGGTCCGCGGCGGGCCGGACGGCGAACGTCCGGTTGATCCAGTCGATGATCCGGTCCTCGAGCTCGTCGAACTTCGACACCGCACAGTGCCCGGTGTCCGGGAGCAGGACGACCTCGGTCGCCCGCCTGCCCGCGAACACCAGCGTGTCCTCGAGCGGGATGTGCACGTCCTCGGTGCCGTTGATCGCCAGCATCGGCACGTGGTCGTCGCGGTCGAGCAGGGGCCGCAGCGACAGCGCCGACATCGCCTTCGCCAGCTCAGCGGGTTCGGGCACGCTCGTGAAGCCCAGCGTGTTGCCGATGATGTGGTTCGCGCCTGCGGCCCAGTGCTTGCCGGGCGCCAGCGTCGCCTCGACCGGGCCGCCGCAGACCACCGCGCCGTCGGGCAGGCCCGACAACCCGGTCGCCGCGGAGAAGAAGCCACCCATGGACAGCCCGACGTGCACGACCCTTCCGTCGCCGAGGCCGCGCGCGTACTCGATCACCTGGCCGACGAGCTCGACGCTCTCGAGCGTGATCGGGACGTCCGTCTCGCCCGTGCCGGGGATGTCGAAGACCACCACCGGCAGCGCACTCTTCAGCGCGAGCTGGGTGAAGAAGTCGTGCAAGTCCGTCTTCCACCCGTCGGCGCCGCCGCTGGTGAGGATGACCGGGGTGTCCGCCGTGGCGCCGGGCGGGGTCAGGATGTGCAGCGCGATCGGTACGACCCCGTCCTGGTGGGGCAGGTCGACCACGCGGCGCTCGAACCCGACGGGGAAGTTGGGCGAGGCGAGTGCGTACTCCTCCAGTTGGCGCCGGTACGCCGCGCGCTTGTGCTCGTCGGTGATCGCCGGGAACCGCGCCCACCCGAACGCCAGGACGGCGCGCTCGTGCTCGCGCCGGTCGGCGTAGCGCTCACCCAGCGCCGACCACTCGTACACCCACCCGCCGGGCTCGTCGGCCCACATCCGGGCCACTCGGCTGCGCACGTTCTCGATGTCCTCGGGCGGCAGCCCGGTCTTGACCATCTGCGGGTGGCGCTCCGCGAAGAGATCGGCGGGGTCGATCGGCCACTGGTACGTCATCGTACGCCTCCGTCGCTTAAAGCAGTTCAACTTGCGTTTCACACGGTAGCGACTTCCCGACTGCAAACGCAAGTGCTCTTGCGTTACTGTCCGCCCCTGCCAGTCGCAGGTCTGGTCGGAGTTCGCGACCACGCTGAAACGGTTCTGCAGGACGAAGTGCGGAGGCGAGCCGGAAGACGGCCACGACCACTGTGGCGCTATCGTCGGCCGCGTGCACCTGATGCGGCGACGGGAGTGGCGTCGGCTCCTGCTGATGCTGTCGCTGATCGTGGGTGTCGTGACGATGCACTCGACCGTGGTGTGTCACGCGCTGAGCGACCCGACCGTCGGGGCGCACTCCTCGTCGGCAACCGCTTCGACAGCAGGCGGTTCCCACTCCGGGGCGAGTGTCGAGGTCGCGCATCCAGGCATGTCAGATCTCAGCGCCGGATCCGTCGCCGTGGTCGCTCCGATCGGCCCGGTCGTCGAGGTCGTGTCCGAGGCGGAGCACCGCTCGTCGCCGCATGACCCGATGTCGGCGCTGCACACCCTGCTCCATCTGTGCCTGGCCGTGCTGACCGGCCTTCTCGTGCTGGCGGCAGCGGTGCTGCTGGCGCTGCTGCTCATCCGTCGTCGGCGGGCGCCCGCCCCCAGCGCGGGGCGGCCGGTCACTGGACCCCGTGCACCACCGCCGACATCGGTTCGGCTCGCCCGACTCTGCGTCCTGCGGAACTGATCGGCCTCCAGCGCGGCAGAGCGCTGGTCCGGTCACATCCGCACGGTTCCAGAGGAGTCCCTCCATGTACCGCAAGGCAGTCCTCGGCGTGCTCGCAGCCGCCGCCAGTCTCACCGTCCTCGCCGCCTGCAGCGACGGTGGCGACACCTCCGGTGCGTCGTCCACCGCCGCACCGACGAGCACCGTCGCGCCCGCCCCGTCGTCCGCGGCGGCGCACAACGCGGCCGACACCGTCTTCGTCCAGGGCATGATCCCGCACCACTCGCAGGCCGTGGCCATGGCCGACATCGCGGCTCAGCGGGCAACGGACACCCGGGTCAGGCAGCTCGCCGGCCGGATCCAGCAGGCTCAGGGTCCCGAGATCGAGCAGCTGCGTGGCTTTCTCCTCGCCTGGGGAGAGCCGCAGATCGAGGCCGCCGACCCGGCCGGCTCGATGGGTGGCATGGACCACGGCTCCATGGGCCACGGCGGCGACTCCGCCTCCGGCATGAGCGGGATGATGACCGACCAGCAGATGCAGCAGCTCCAGCAGACCGGCGGCGCCGGGTTCGACCGGATGTTCCTGCAGATGATGATCGAGCATCACAACGGGGCCGTCGCGATGGCTCAGACCGAGCTCGCACAGGGCCTAAACACCGAGGCGAAGGCCCTCGCGCAGGCGATCAACGATGGCCAGCGAGCCGAGATCATGGAGATGCAGGCCCTGTCTCCCCTCCTCTGATGATCGTGGTGGCCCGGGGTACGCCGTACACGCCCGCCCCGGGTCACCAGGTCGAGTGCCCTCAGGCGCGGGGACGCCTCCTCTCGCCCCCGCTCGGCGTCGGCTCGGCCCCGTGATCCGGGGACAGCAGCCGGAGCCGCTCGAGCAGCAGGGCGTTAACCGGCACCACCCGCCGGCCGAGGCCCACGCGACGGCGTCCGGCGGCGCCGGGCCCGTGTAGCCCCCCGACTCCGGTGGCCCCTGGGAGGTCGCCGTATGGGCCCGTACCGGTCGTCGGCGAGGTAACGGCTCGGCGCGAGCGACCGATGCTCCAGTGTGGCCCGACGCCGGTCGGTCATGCGGCGGCGTCGCGGGGAGGGTGATGGTGCGCGCCTCGCGCCTCTCGACATGGAGCGGCCGGACGCTGCTCACGACGGCCGTCGCCGTCGTCGTCCTGGCGGCCCACCTGCTGACCGGTTGCTGTGTCGAGTCGGAGACGACTCCGCTCGACTGTCCGACTGACGTGTCGTTGTCAGTGCCGCTGCCTGTGACGGTTCGGGCGCAGGCAGCGGACCCGGCATGCGCCGACGCCACATTCGAGCCGGCCGCAGTAGTGCTCGGCACCGACGAGGTCGCCGCACTGCTCGTACTGGTCGTCCTCGGCCTCGCCGCCGCCCCGACCTCCGGGCCGCCCGCCACGATGGGTCGTCGACGCCCTGCGCCGCGCCCCCCACCCTCGCACGCACGGCGACTGGCCACCCTCTCCGTCCTGCGGACGTGACAGCCACACAGCCTTCCCGGCTGTGCCGCACCGTCATGCCGTCTGCAGAGGAGCTCCATCAGCCATGCGCTCACCACGTCCCGTCGCGTCCGCCGCGCCGTGCACCCGCACCGGGTCGATCGCCCGATGAACGACCGCCACGCCGCGGAGCCGATGCTGCGCCGGCTCGCGCCCATCTCCCGCATCCTGAACCGTGTCGCCCTCGTCGTCCTGCGCGAGGACGTCAGTGGGCAGGGCCGACACATCGACCCGGACACCCCCGGGGCTCCGCCGCCGAACACCTCCCGCTGGACCACCGCCCACGCCGCAGCCGTGACCAGCCCGACGATGAAGGTGTTCCGCGATGCTCTACGCCCGGTCGTGGGCGGATCCGAACGCGAGGGCGTGCTCGACGACCTGGCCCGCCATTTCGGGATGTCGACAGACGAGGCCCTGGCCAGATGCCTGGACTGGGAGAGCGCCAGTCTGGAGGAGTGGGAGGCGGCGCCCAGAGACAACACCGCCCAGATCATGGAGTTCTACGACTCCGCGACCTCGTGGGCGTTCGACCTGTCCTGGTACAACTACCTGCAGGTCAACGGCATCGGCTACCCGAAATCCGTGATCGTGGCCGACCGACTCCAGCTCCGACCCGGCACGCGCGTGCTCGACTACGGATCCGGGGTCGGGGTCACCGCTCAACTCTTCGCCGGCCTCGGCTGCGAGGTCACCCTGGCCGACGTGGCGAAGCCCCTGCTCGACTTCGCCCGCCGGCGACTCACCGCCCGCGGCGTCGAGGCGTCCTACATCCACCTCCCGCAGGCGCTGCCCGAAGCCGGCTTCGACGTCGTCACCGCTCTCGACGTCATGGCCCACGTCCCACCGGAGGAGCTTCGCCGAACCGTCGAGGCGATTCATGCTGCGTTACGCCCGGGGGGACTGTTCGTCACCGGCTTCGACGTCCGCCGTCGCTCGCGCCGCAACGCCTGGCACCTCTTCGACGACGACCTACCCCTGCGCTGGGAGATCGCTCGGGCCGGCTTCCGCAAGGCCCACCTCATCGACGGGCACACCTGGGTCTATCGCGCCGGTCCGACCGCCGGAGTCCGCAGCCGGATCCATCGAGCCGCGTCCTGGTTTCTGTTGGCAAGCCCCCCGGCGCGGCTCATCAGACGAATCAGACGCCTGATGGCTCGCTTCGCGCTCAGCGCCATCCTCCTGCTCGCATCCAGAAGGCGACAAGCGCAAGACACCTGATCTCAGCCGGGGCCGCCCGCGCCCGGCGCTCGTGGATGCGTGGGTTGAGCTGCACCACGCGGGCGTGGCGTGTCGAGCAGATCGAGGACGGCCAGGTCCTTCGGTACGTCTCGGCTCACCGCGGGACGTCGTGGGAGCGGCCGTCGAGGAGGTCCTCGGCGGCGCGTCCTCGATCCGGGCCGACATCGACAGGAGCTCAGCCTGGTCGACGAAGGCGAGCAGCAGGAGGTCTGGGACGGCGTCGATGCCGTGCCCGGCCTCGACCCACGGATCACCGCGCGGACGGCCTGCGCCACCTCGGCGATCTGTTCGGGGGTCTCGGCCGGGCGCAGCCCGGCGTGCACCGCGTCGATCCACGCCTGCGCAAGGACCTGGTCGAGCGGGCTGTCGGAGGGTTCGGTCTCGTCGCCGACGCGCAGTTCGCAGCGCCGAGATCACTCATGGCCCGCGCCCTGCCCTGCCATCCACCCGCTGCCGGAGACCCGCTACCGGGACAGGATCACGCGCAGGGCCGAGTCAGGCGGCGGGCAGCCTGGTCCACGCGCTGATCAGCGGCGGCAGGAGGACGACGCCGTCGACGGCTTCGGCCTCGGCGCGAAGCCGCTCCGGCAGGCCCCCCAGGTCCGCGAGCCCGTCCCCGAGGTCCAGACCGAGCCGCTCGGCAACCGGGGACAGGGCGGTCCACACGCCCATGACGAACGCGAGCACGTCGGGCTCCGACATCGTGCCGAGACAGCCGCCCATGGTCAGCCGCGGAGCGGGCAGGCCCGCCTGCTCGAACACCCG
>NZ_BAABGT010000012.1:0-297176 GCF_039541715.1 Pseudonocardia xishanensis | reverse complement strand
ATCCAGCACGAGGCATGGCCGGAAAACTACACCAGTGTCACTCTAACTGAACGGTATTGCTCCTAACCCGAGTCAGGCTGCGGGGCGGAAGGGGTCGTGGTCGGCCAGGAGGCGTTCCAGGCGCGCCTGGTCGACGCGGGAGAGGACCGTGTTGCGTTCCTGCTTGTCGCGGACCGTCTTCGCCAGGGTGAAGGCGCTCGTGGTCACGTAGAGGACCGCCACCGCCAGGAAGGCTCTCACCCAGGGGTCGGCGGGCAGGTAGATCACGCCCACCACGACCGCGGCCAGGGCGATGCCGAAGGACAGCACCGCCTGCAGGTGGAAGGCCGCGGAGACGGAGCCGGCGGAGTCGACCATCAGGCCTCCGGTGGGGGAGTTCGTCGCGCGCTCGTCGCTGCTCATGGTCGAAGTCTGGGCGTGATCCGTGGCGCTGTCCTCGGTGGAACTACGGGAGATGCGGCTAGGCTGTGTCGCGTAGTCGCCGATCCCACGCGGGAGAGACCCGGTCGCACGTGAGCCGGGCGCCGAAGGAGCAAATCCTCCCCGGAACCTCTCAGGCACCCGAGACCGCGTGGGCGAGACGCCTCTGGAAAGCGACGCCTCGGCGTCCGCCGACGGGGAAAGCCCTGGCCGACGGGGCGAATCTCTCAGGCGCCCGGACCGGGCATCGACAGAGGGGGAGGGCAGCACCGCCGTCCTGCCCGCCCTGTGCCTCGGAGGTCCCGTGACCGACCGTCCCACCCTCGCCGAGCTCGTCGACCCGCCGTTCGCCGACCGTCACGTCGGGCCCCGGCCCGCGGAGCTGGAGCGGATGCTCGCCGCCATCGGCGCCGGGTCGCTGGAGGAGCTGGGGGAGCGCGCGCTGCCGCCGTCGATCCGCGACTCGGCCCCGGTGCCGACCTCCATCCCGGAGGCGGCGTCCGAGACCGAGATGCTGGCGGAGCTGCGCGAGCTCGCCGACCGGAACACCGTGACCGTGCCGATGATCGGGCTGGGCTACTCCGGCACCGTCACCCCGCCGGTGATCCGCAGGCACGTGCTGGAGAACCCGGCCTGGTACACGGCCTACACGCCGTACCAGCCCGAGATCAGCCAGGGCCGCCTCGAGGCGCTGCTCGCCTTCCAGACCATGGTCGCCGACCTCACCGCGCTGCCCATCGCGGGCGCCTCCCTGCTGGACGAGGCCACCGCGGCCGCCGAGGCCATGACCCTGCTGCGCCGGGCGGGCCGGGCGAAGTCGGCCCGGTTCGTCGTGGACGCGGACACCCTCCCGCAGACGCTCGACGTCCTGCGTACCCGGGCCGAGCCGCTCGGGATCGAGCTGGTCGTCGCCGACCTCGCCGAGGGGCTGCCCGAGGGCGAGCTGTTCGGGGCGCTGCTGTCGTACCCGGGTGCGTCGGGCCGGGTCCGCGACCTGCGCGCGGTCGTCGAGGAGGTGCACACCCGGGGTGGGCTCGTCGCCGTCGCGGCGGACCTGCTCGCGCTCACGGTGCTGACCCCGCCCGGCGAGCTCGGCGCGGACGCCGCGGTCGGCACCACCCAGCGCTTCGGCGTGCCGCTGGGCTTCGGCGGTCCGCACGCGGGCTACCTGTCCGTGCGGCAGGAGTTCGCCCGCCAGCTCCCGGGCCGGCTCGTCGGCGTCTCGCGGGACGCGGACGGCAACCCGGCGCTGCGGCTGGCGCTGCAGACCCGCGAGCAGCACATCCGCCGGGAGAAGGCCACGTCGAACATCTGCACGGCGCAGGTGCTGCTCGCCGTCGTCGCCGCCTGTTACGCGGTCTACCACGGACCCTCGGGGCTGACCCGGATCGCGCGGCGGACCCACCGCTTCGCCTCGCTGCTGGCCGAGGGGCTGCGCGCGGGCGGGGTCGAGGTCGTGCACGCGGACTTCTTCGACACCGTCGTCGCGCGGGTGCCCGACGCGGACGCCGTGGCGGACGCCGCGCACGCCGCGGGGATCGCCGTCCGCCGGATCTCCGCGGACACCCTGGGCCTCTCCTGCTCGGAGCTGACCACGGTGGCGCACCTGGAGGCCCTGTTCACCGCGTTCGGGGTCACCGCGTCGGTGGCCGAGCTGGACGCCGCGACGGACGACGCCCTACCCGCCGCGCTGCGCCGGGAGTCGGAGTTCCTCACCCACCCGACCTTCCACGAGCACCGCTCCGAGACCGCGCTCATGCGCTGGCTGCGCCGCCTCGCCGACGCCGACCTCGCGCTGGACCGCACGATGATCCCGCTGGGCTCGTGCACCATGAAGCTCAACGCCACGGCCGAGATGGAGCCGATCACCTGGCCCGAGTTCGCGGACCTGCACCCCTTCGCGCCCGCCGCGGACGCCGCGGGCACCCTGGAGATGATCAGCCGGCTGGAGCGCTGGCTGGCCGAGCTGACCGGGTACGCCGCGGTGTCCGTGCAGCCCAACGCGGGCAGCCAGGGCGAGCTCGCCGGGCTGCTGGCCATCGCGGCCTACCACCGCTCGCGCGGGGAGTCCGAGCGGACGGTGTGCCTGATCCCGTCGAGCGCGCACGGGACCAATGCCGCGTCGGCGGTCATGGCCGGGATGCGGGTCGTCGTGGTGGGCACGGACGCGCTCGGGAACGTCGACCTGGACGACCTGCGGGCGAAGATCGACTCGCATCGGGACACACTCGCCGCCCTGATGATCACCTACCCCTCGACGCACGGGGTGTACGAGACGGACGTGCGGCTCGTCTGCGAGGCGGTGCACGAGGCCGGCGGGCAGGTCTACGTCGACGGGGCGAACTTGAACGCGCTGGTCGGGCTCTCGCGGCCCGGGGCGTTCGGCGGGGACGTCTCGCACCTCAACCTGCACAAGACCTTCTGCATCCCGCACGGCGGCGGCGGGCCGGGCGTCGGGCCGGTGGCGGTCGCCGAGCACCTCGCCGAGTTCCTACCGGGGCGGGGGACGGTCGGTGCGGTGTCGGCGGCGCCGCACGGCAGCCCGGGCGTGCTGCCGATCTCGTGGGCCTACATCCGGATGATGGGGGTGGACGGGCTGCGTCGGGCCACCCTGACCGCGGTCGCGGCGGCCAACTACGTCGCCGCGCGGCTCGGCGAGCACTACCCGGTGCTCTACGCGGGCGCCGAGGGGTTGGTGGCCCACGAGTGCATCCTCGACCTGCGGGGGATCACCAAGGAGTCGGGTGTCACCGTCGACGACGTCGCCAAGCGGCTCGCCGACTACGGCCTGCACGCCCCCACGATGTCCTTCCCGGTGGCGGGCACGCTGATGGTCGAGCCGACCGAGAGCGAGGACCTCGCCGAGATCGACCGGTTCGTGGACGCCATGATCGGCATCCGGGAGGAGATCCGGCGGGTGCAGGCGGGGGAGTGGCCGGTGGAGGACAACCCGCTGCGCGGGGCGCCGCACACCGCGGCGTCGCTGGTGGACAAGTGGGACCACCCCTACTCCCGCGACATCGCCGCCTATCCGAACGGACTGACCCCCGGCGTCCACGACCGGAAGGTCTGGCCGCCGGTCCGGCGGATCGACCAGGCCCACGGGGACCGCAACCTGGTCTGCTCCTGCCCGCCGATCGAGGCCTACAGCAGCTGACCGCAGAGGTCCAGGAGCCGGACGCGCAGCGGGGCGGCGCGCCCGGCGAAGGACTGCTGGGCGCGGGCGTACTCGGCGCGGCCCTCCGGCGTCTCGATCCGGACCGGCTCGTAGCCGTGGGCGGTGAGGTCGTACGGGCTGGCACGCATGTCCAGCTCCCGGACCTCCGCCGCGAGGGCGAAGCAGTCCCCGAGCAGCTCCGCGGGGGTGGCGGGCAGCAGCTTGTAGGCCCACTTGTAGAGGTCCATCGTCGCGTGCAGGCAGCCCGGCTGCTCCAGCGCGACCTGGTCCTCGCGGGTCGGCTGCAGCCGGTTGAGCGGGCGGGCGGCGGGGGTGAAGAACCGGAAGGCGTCGTGGTGGGTGCAGCTCACCGGCATCGACTCGACGACGGCGTCGGTGCCCGCCGAGCCCAACCGCAGCGGCACGGCGTCGTGTCGGGGCCGGTCGGTGCGGTACACCATCGCCCACTCGTGCAGGCCGAAGCAGCCGAACCGCCCCGGGCGGGCGGCGGTGCCCGCGACCAGGCCGTGGACGAACCCTGCGGTCCGGCGGAGCCGCTCGGGGAGCAGGGCGGGGTCGAGGACCAGCCCGTCGCCGTCCGCGCGGTGGCCGGGGCGCTCCGCGAGCTCCCGCGTGTCGCCGAGCAGCCGGATCCCGGGCCCGGGCTGCCACTGCTCCAGGTGCTGCGGGCGCAGCGAGTAGTAGGTGAACAGGAAGTCCTCGACGGGATGGGCCTCGCGTCGGCTCCGGCGCTCCCGGTGGGGGAGTGTCCAGCGCTCCATCCGGGCCCGGTGCGCCGCGGCCCGGGCGCGCCATTCGCGCTCGCCGAGCTCCCTCACCCCCGCCCGCACGGCGAACGACTCTACGCGGGGGCTCAGGAGCCGTTGGTGTGGGTGGCGTCCCGGACGGTGCCGACGTAGTGCTCGATGAGGTCCTCCATCGCCACCATCCCCACGGTCGCGCCGCCGCGGTCCACCGCGCGGGCGAGGTGGGCGCGGGTGTCCCGCAGGGCGGCGACCGCCTCGTCCAGGCGGGCGTCCGCGGGGATCTCGGGCAGGCCGCGGGTGCGCCCCGGAGGGATCACCGCCGCCGGGTCGTCCACGACGTCCAGGATGTCCTTGATGTGCAGGTAGCCGGTGAACCGCCCGTCCGCCGCGCGCAGCGGGAACCGGGAGAAGCCGGTGGCCGCCACCGCCTGCTGCACGTCCCCGACCGTGGGCCGGACCGGCAGCGAGATCAGCTCGGCGGAGGGCACCAGCACGTCCGCCACGGTGGCCTCGGCCGAGCGCAGCGTGCGGGAGATCCGGGTGGACTCCTCGTCGTCCAGCAGGCCCTCGCGCTGGGAGTCGGCGATCATCTCGGACAGCTCGCCGGAGGTGAACGCGGCCTCGAGCTCGTCCTTCGGCTCGATCCGCAGCAGCCGCAGGGTGCCGTTCGCCATCAGGTTGAACAGCTCGATGAACGGCCGCATGACCATGGTGAACACCAGGAACGGCGGCACGAGCAGGATCGCCGCACGTTCCGGGCCCGCGATCGAGATGTTCTTGGGCACCATCTCGCCGAGCAGGATGTGCGCCACCGACACGAGCGCCAGGGACACGGCGAAGGCGATCGGGTGCAGGATCGCCGCGGGGGCGCCGAGCGCGTCCAGCGGGGTCTCGATCAGGTGGGCGACGGCGGGCTCGCCGAGCCGGCCCAGCAGCAGCGAGGCGATGGTGATCCCGAGCTGCGACGCGGCCAGCATCCGGGAGAGGTCACCGGTCGCCCGGAGCACGGTGCTCGCCCCGTTGACCCCCGCGTCCGCCATCGCCTCCAGCCGGTCCTTGCGCGCGCTGATCAGCGCGAACTCGGCCATGACGAAGAAGGCGTTCGCCGCCAGCAGCGCGACCGCGGCCAGCAGCGCGAGCAGGTCGCTACCCACGGGAGGCCACCTGCCCCGCGAGCCTGGCGAGCCGCAGCTCCGCCACCCGGTTGCGGTCGCGGCGCATGACCGTGATCCGCCAGCCGTCCACGGTCACGTCGTCCCCCACCTCCGGGATCACCCCCAGTCGCTCCAGGACGAGCCCGGCGAGTGTCTCGTACTCGCCCGCGGGCATCCGGAACCCGGTCGCCTCGTTCACCTCGTCCGCCCGCATCAGGCCCGAGACCAGCCAGGAGTCGCGACCGAGCGGGCGCACCCCGGCCTGCTCGGCGCGGTCGTGCTCGTCCCGCACGTCCCCGACGATCTCCTCGATCAGGTCCTCGAGCGTGACCAGCCCCGCGGTGCCGCCGTACTCGTCCACGACGACCGCGGTCTGCAGCCCGGACTCGCGCAGCCGGGAGAGCAGCTCGTCCCCGTCGAGCGAGGCGGGCACCGTCTCCGCGGACCGGACCAGGGCGCGGACCGGGGTCGTGGCCCGCTCCTCGGGCGGCACCCCGAAGGCCTGCTTGAGGTGCACCAGGCCCAGCACGGTGTCCGGGTCGCCGTCGTCCACCGGGAAGCGGGAGTGCCCGCTGCGCCGGGCCAGGCTGATCAGATCGGCCACCGACTCGTCCGCATCCAGCGTGTCGACGCGCACGCGCGGGGTCATCAGGTCCTCGGCGACGCGGTCGGTGAACTTCAGCGAGCGGTCGAGCAGCTCGGCGGTGCCCTCGTCGATCGTGCCGTGCTCCGCGCTGGACCGGACCAGGGAGCTCAGCTCGCGCGCGGACCGCGCCGAGCGCAGCTCCTCCGCGGGCTCGACGCCGAGCCTGCGCACGATCGCGTTCGCCGAGCGGTTGAGCAGGTCGATCAGCCAGCGGAAGGCGCGGGCGAACCCGCTCTGCAGCCAGACGACCGCCCGGGCGGTGGCCAGCGGCTTCGCGATGGCGATGTTCTTGGGCACCAGCTCGCCGAACACCATCGACAACGTGGTGGCGATCAGCAGCGACGCGATGGTGGCGATCGTGGCGGACGCCCCCTCACCCACGCCGAGGCCCTCCAACGCGGGCCGGATCAGCTCGGCGATCGCGGGCTCGGCGATGTACCCCGTGGCCAGCGTGGTGACCGTGATCCCGAGCTGGCTGCCCGACAGCTGGAACGACAGCGCCCGGTGCGCCTTCTGCACCGCGCGGGACCGCCGGTCGCCCACCTCGGCGACGTGCGAGTCCACCTGGCTGCGCTCCAGCGCGGTGAGGGAGAACTCCGAGGCGACCGAGACGGCGGTACCCAGGGTCAGCGCCGCGACCGCGAGCAGCCCCAGCACGGAGAGCAGGATCGTCATGACGGGACGAGCGGGGACACGGGATGTGCTCCAGGTGGCTGAGGGGATCGGGCGCGAGTCTAGGCACTCCCGCGGTCCGGTTACCCGCTGATCTCGGACATGCAGCGCATCGTGCCCCAGACCACAGCCGTCCCGACGGCCCGCGCCGTTCCGCCACGCCGTCGGGGAGCCGTCCTGGAGTGGTCCACAGCACGTCCACGCGTCGAACCCCGGTGACGCGGTCTAGGTTGGACCACCATCGACCGAGAGATCTTCCGTGGCGAACGGCCGGGGGCCGAAGCGGGCCACCCGAGCCCGACCTCTCACAGGAGCGAGGACGCGATGCCCGCGACGGCGCAGGCCACCGACCGTATCCCCGCGAGCCCGCCCACCGCGGGTCCGCGGTCCGGCGGCCACTCGCCCTTCGTCGACTTCGACCGGGAGTCGTGGGCGCGGCTGGGGGAGACCAGCCCACTGCCGCTCACGGCGGCGGAGCTGGAGCGCGTCCGGTCCCTGGGCGACGACATCGACCTCGACGAGGTCCGCCAGGTCTACCTGCCGCTGTCCCGGCTGCTCAACCTGCACGTCCAGGAGGGCGGACGGCTCTACCGGGCCTATCGGACCTTCCTCGGCGGCACCGCGGCCCGCACCCCGTTCGTGATCGGCGTGGCGGGGTCGGTGTCGGCGGGCAAGTCCACCACCGCCCGCCTGCTGCGGCTGCTGCTCGCCCGCTGGCCCCAGCACCCCCGCGTCGAGCTGATCACCACCGACGGGTTCCTCCACCCGAACGCGGTGCTGGAGCGGCGCGGGCTGATGCAGCGCAAGGGGTTCCCGGAGTCCTACGACCGGCGCAAGCTGCTCCGCTTCGTCACCGACGTGAAGGCGGGGCGGGCCGAGGTCACCGCGCCGGTCTACTCCCACCTCGTCTACGACATCGTGCCGGACGAGCGGCTGGTGGTCCGGCGGCCGGACATCCTGCTGATCGAGGGTCTGAACGTCCTGCAGCCCGCCACGGCGAACTCGGCGCTGGCGGTCAGCGACTTCATCGACTTCTCCGTCTACGTCGACGCCGCGCCCGCCGACCTGCGCCGCTGGTACGTCGACCGGTTCCTCAAGCTGCGCGAGACCGCCTTCCGGGACCCGGCCTCGTACTTCCGCCGCTACGCCGAGCTGGACCACGACGACGCGATCGCCCACGCGGAGAACATCTGGGCCACCATCAACGGCCCCAACCTGGAGCAGAACATCCTGCCGACCCGCAGCCGGGCCAGCCTGGTGCTGACCAAGGGCCCGCACCACGACGTCCGGCGGATCCGGCTGCGAAAGGTCTGAGCCGACCCTGACCGGGCGCGATGGTCCCGGGTGGAGGGTGGCAGGATGGGCGGATGACCGCGGAGCACGTCCCGCAGCCACCCGTCGACGACCTGCTCACCGAGGAGGCCACCCGGCTGCGGCTCGCGGTGGGCAGACTCAACCGGCGCATCCGGATCGACGGCGGCGACTCGCTTCCCCCGCTGCAGCTCTCGGCGCTGTCCACGGTCGCCCTGCACGGCCCGCTGCGGCTCTCCGAGCTGGCCCGACGCGAGGCCGTGACCGCCCCGACGATGTCCCGGGTGCTCGGCTCGCTGGACGAGCAGGGGCTGGTGGTGCGCACCTCGGACCCGCAGGACGCCCGGGGTGTGCTGATCACGCTCTCGGACAAGGGGCGCGCGCAGCTCACCGAGATCCGCACCCACCGCACCGCCCTGGTCGCGCGCAGGCTCGGCAGGCTCGACGCCGCCCAGCGCGAGGTGATCCGGGCGGCGCTCCCCGCGATCGAGGCGCTGCTCGAGGACGAGGACTAACCCTCGACCACGCGCACGGCGTCCCCCCAGAAGCTGAGCAGGCCTGCGACCCGGGTGGACTCGGGCAGCGGGTCGGGGTACTCCCAGGCGATGTCGGCGACCTCGGTGCCGTCCGGCAGGGTCGCCGTCCAGTAGCGGGCCTCGCCCTTGTACGGGCACCGGGACCGGGTCTCCGACGCGGCCAGCGGCAACCACACGGCCTCCCGCGGCAGGTACCAGCGGTTCGGCAGGCCGGTCTCGCTGAGCACCGTCGGCGAGTCCGAGGCCGCGACCAGGACGTCTCCGTGCCAGACCTCGACGTGGCGGCTCGTGGGTCGCACGTCCACCCGGGTGAACGGGTCGGTGAGGTGGGCGTAGACCCGTTCGTCCTCGTCGTACCAGGCGTCCGCGGCGGACCAGTAGAGCGCGGCGTAGCCCTTCAGCCACGGTGCCCGCTCCGTCGGCTCCGGGTAGGACCAGACCGCGTTCTCGACGCGCCGGTCGCCCACGACGAGGGAGTGGTAGCTCGCGTCCCCCTTGAACGGGCAGTGCGTGTGGTGGTCCGTCGGCTCGAGGACCTCGGGATCGAGGTCGGCGAAGGGCACGTAGAGCACCGGCAGCAGGGCGGTCTCGTGGACGAGCATCCCGTCGACGGTGTCCAGCACCGTGCGGCCCGCGACCTCCGCCCGGATCCGGCGGGGGAACGGCTGCGCGAACAGCTTGTGCGCGGGGCCGTCGACGACGTAGTTGACGGTGGTCGGCGGGTGCGGAGCGAGCGGTCCGTCGGCGCGGGTGAGTCCCATGTCACGGCCAACCCCCACAGCGGGACGGGCATTCCCCCATACTGGTTGCATGGTGCAACGTTGTGGCGGGCAATTCAGGTACGATCGATTCGTCCCCTTCTGTCTGGTTTCGAGAGGTGAGCCCGTGAGTTCGATCACCGGTCCGGTGGTGTCCGAGGAGGGCCTGGACTCCCTGCACCGCCTCGAGCACGAGATCACCGTGCTGATCCGGCGGACCGTCGAGCCCGTCTGGGCGGGCGGCTACGGCGCGCACGAAGCGGTCGACCGGTACACCTATCCGGTGCTCGCGGCGCTGGACGAGAACGGCGAGCAGTCGCTGACCGTCCTGACCGGGCGGCTCGGGGTCAGCAAGCCGACGGCGAGCAGGCAGGTCTCGCGGCTGTCGCGCGCGGGGTTGGTCGACGTCCGGCCGGACGTGCGGGACTCCCGCTCCGTCGTCGTGTCGCTCACGCCGGAGGGGCTCGCGCAGCGCGAGGTCGTGCGCCAGGCCCGGCTGCGGCCGTTGCACGCCGTGCTGGAGGGCTGGCCGCAGGCGGACCGGGAGACCCTGGGGACCCTGCTGGAGCGGTTCAACATCGACCTCGACGACTTCCGCGAGCGCGGGGGACGCTAGGGCATGTCTCCCACTGGGGACACCGCCGCTCCCGGCGCCCACGCCGCCCCATCGGGAGACACGACCTCGGCCCGACACGCGGAGGGACCCGCCGCGCCCGACACGGCGCGGGCCGGTGATGCCATAGTGGTGGGCATCCGTCCGGTCCAGAGGGTCGGCAGGGGCGTTCTCGGGAGGGGAGCCGGGTGGACACGCTGGTCGCGCTCGTCGGACAGCTGTTGTCCGGGCTGCGCGCGGCCGCGGCACCCGAGCTGTGCCCCGGCGGCTGGGCCTGGGCGGCCTCGCTGCTCGGCGTCGGGGTCGGGCTGCTGCCCGCGGTCGGGGCGTTCGCGGTCGCGCTGCTCCGGCGGCGGATAGGGTCGGGGTACGGCGGGGGCCGGGGCGCGCTGCTCGCGGGCCTGGGCGTGCTCTTCGCGGGCCTGCTGCCGCTGCTCGTCTTCCTCGCCGCCGGGCGGGTGTTCGCGGCCGCCGCGGCGGGGGCGAACGTCCCCGGGGTGAGTGCGGCGGGGGAGCGGTCGCTGGGCACTGCGGTCTGCTTCGTCGGGCCGCAGAGCACCTACCTGGGCGGCGGGTCCGTGGCGGACGCGTTCGATCCCGCCGATCCGGTCAACCTCGGCGTCGCGGTGGTGCTGCTGGGCATCGTCCCGCTGCTGACGGCGCTGCTCGTCGGGGCGCAGGCGCGGCTGGTGCTGCGCCGCGGGCCCGCCTGGCCCGCCAAGTTCTTCTGGGTGCCCGCGCTCGCCCTCGCCGTCGCCACCGCGGGGGTGCCCGCAGGGTCCGCCGAGCACCTGTGGGTGGGCGCGCTGGTCGGCGCGTTCGCCGGGATGGTGCTGCTGGCCGCCGTGCCGCCGCCGTCCCGGGAGACCGTCCGCCGGTCCACCCAGCCTCCGCCGCCGCGTACGCGGGCACGCACCCCGGAGCCCCGCCCGGACCTGCGGGAGCGGATGCAGCCGATCGTCCAGCGCACCCCGCCCGTCGAGACCGGGCCGAAACCCCGGTACGCGACCTTCGACAGCGGCAGGCTCCCGGCGGCCCCGTCGCCCGCGGTACCGCAGCAGCGCGCCGCCGCACCGCTGGCCGCCGATCCCGGTGCGGTTCCGCCCGTGCCCGGCCGCGGGCCGTCCGGCACCCGGGTCGCGCCGGTGCCGGGCGGGCAGGCCGCCGTGTCCCCGCCGTTCCCCGCGGGGGTCCCCGGGCCGCCGCGGCCCGCAGGCGGGCAGCGCTTCCGGCTGATCGAGCGGATCGGCGCAGGCGGCTTCGGGCGGGTCTGGCTGGCGCACGACGCCAAGCTCGGCCGCACCGTCGCCCTCAAGTCCGCGCACGCCCCGGACGCCGAGACCGAGGAGCGGATCCGGCGCGAGGCGGCCGCGCTCGCCGCCGTCCGACACCCGCTGTGCGTCCGCATCCACGATCTCGTGCACGCGCGGTCGGACCCCGGGCTGGCCCAGCTCGAGGGTCTGGTCATCGTGATGGAGCACGTGCAGGGCGTGCCGCTGTCGCGGCTGGTCCAGGAGCGCGGCCCGGTGGACGACGTCGCCGCCGCCCGGATCTGGGCGGGCGTCGCGGGTGCGTTGGACGCAGCCCACCAGCGCGGCGTGCTGCACCGGGACCTCAAGCCCGGCAACGTGATCGTGGACCCGGCGGGCCACCCGCACCTGATCGACTTCGGGATCGCCCGGCGCACCGGGGACTCCACGCTGACCATGACCGGGTTCGTCCTGGGCACCCCGGACTACCTCGCGCCGGAGGTCGCCGCGGGGGCCAAGGCGAGCGCCCGGTCGGACGTCTGGCAGCTCGCCGCCACGGTCTCCTTCGCCCTCACCGGCTTCCCGCCGCGCGGCGGCCACGCGGACGCCCTCTCCGGCCTGCGGGCCGCGGCCACCGGGGCGCGGCTGACCCACCTGCCGCGGCGCACCGCACACCTGCCGCTGCTCAAGCACGCACTGCGCAGCGACCCGAACCGGCGACCGGACCTGGCCGGGACCCAGGCCCAGCTGGAGGAGTGGCTGCGGCGCAACGGCGTCGCGGCGGACGGCCCCGCGGTGAGCGTGGGATCGCCCCGGTCGTGAACCCGGCCGCCCCTCGGATCGAGGGGATCGACGCCGCCCGCGGCCTGGCCCTGCTCGGCATGATGGCCACGCACGTGCTGCCGCTGCACACGGCCACGGGGGAGACGGTCGTCGGGGCGGTGGCCGCCGGGCGGGCGTCGGGGCTGTTCGCGGTGCTGCTGGGGGTGGGGATCGCGCTGGGTTCGCGCGTGACCGACGGTCGCGCGCACCTCGCCGCCGCAGGGGGGCTGCTCGTGCGGGCTGTCCTGACGGGCCTCGTCGGGCTCGTGCTCGTCGGGCTCGGTCCGCCGGTCGCGGTCATCCCGACCTACTACGCGGTGCTCATCGCGGTCGCGATCCCGCTGCTGCGCGCCCCGGCGTGGCTGCTCGCGGGGGGCGCCGTGCTCGCCTGCGCGGGCACGCCCGCGCTCAGCGCACTCCTGCGCACGGGGTCGCCCGCGGGGCCCGGGGCCCAGATCGGGTTCGCCGAGCTCGCCGACCCCGGCGCAGCCCTGCGGACGCTGCTGCTCACCGGCTACTACCCGGTGCTCACGTGGACCACGTACCTGCTCGCGGGAATGGCCGTCGGCAGGCTGGACCTACGGTCGTCGCGGACGGGATGGGGTCTGCTGGGCGGCGGTGCCGCGCTGGCCGCGACCGCCGCCGTGCTGTCGTCGGTGCTGCTCGCGGCAGGCGGGCTCGAGGCCGTCGGGGGCCCGCGCGAGCTGCTGGTGCAGCGCTACGGAACCGTGCCCACCGACACCTGGTGGTGGCTGGCGGTGGAGCTCCCGCACTCCGGGACCCCGTTCGACCTCGCCCAGACCACCGGCAGCGCGCTCGCGGTGCTCGGCGCGGCGCTGCTGGTCGCGCGGGCGGTGCCGTGGGCGGTCGTGCCGTTCGCGGCGATCGGCGCGGTGCCCCTGACCCTGTACGCGCTGCACGTCGCGTCCCTCGCCGTGCTGGGCGGGGAGGGACTCTCGACGTACGTGTGGCACGTGGGCTGGTGTCTGGCCATCGGGCTCGTGGTGCGGTCCCTGGGCGCCCGCGGACCCGCCGAGGCGGTGGTGTCCGGAGCCTCCCGGTCGGTGCGGACCATGATGCTCCGGTGACCGAACTGCTGCTGCTCTCCAACTCCACGAACCCCGACGCCGAGCCCCTCGCGCACGCCCCGCTCGCGGAGTTCTACGAGGGCCGGACCGTCCACTTCGTGCCCTACGCCCTCGCCGACCACGCCGGCTACACGGCACGTCTCGGCGAGGCCTTCGCCCGGGCGGGCGTGTCGCTGCGCAGCGTGCACACCGAGCCCGATCCCGCCGCGGCGCTCGCGTCCGCGGAGGCGGTGTGGGTCGGCGGCGGCAACACGTTCCGGCTGCTGACCGCCCTGCAGGCCCTCGACGGGCTCCTCGCGCTGCGCACCGCGGTGCAGGCAGGGGTGCGCTACGGCGGCGCGAGCGCGGGCACCAACCTCGCCTGCCCCACGATCCGCACCACGAACGACATGCCGATCGTGGAGCCCGCAGGCTTCGACGCGCTGGGCCTGCTCGACTTCCAGGTCAACCCGCACTACCTGGACCCGACGCCCGGCTCCCGCCACATGGGGGAGACGCGCGCCGAGCGGATCGCGCAGTTCCACGAGGAGAACGAGGCGCCGGTGGTGGGCCTGCGCGAGGGTGGGTGGTTGCGGGTCTCCGGGGACGCGGTGCGGCTGACCGGGAGCGCCCTGGTGTTCCGGCGTGGGGAGGAGCCGGAGGAATGCTCCGACGGGCTGCTCACCCCCTGGGCACCGCGAGCCTGAGCCCCACCTCGACCAGCAGCCATCCCACGCGTCGCCGCGCCGGACCCGGCCGACGGCGGGCGGCGCGCGCGACCCGGCGCAGCCGCGCCCCCTCGATGTCGCGCCGCAGTTCCGCGTGCCGGTCGCGGACGAGCCCGTCGACGACGAGGGGATGGAGGGTCACGCGGATCAGTCGTACTCGCCGGGTCCCGTGCGGGCCACCGGTTTTCGCCCCCGGCGGAGGACGTTCGCCCAGGGCTCAGGCCCAGCGCACGACCTCGGCCTCGTCCAGCCGCGGGAGCCGGGGGTGCCAGGGGTTCTCGCCGGGGTGGCCGAGGTTGACGACCAGCAGCGCGCGCTCGCGGCCGCCGGGCAGGAACTCGGCGGTCACGGCGTCGGCGTCGAAGCCCGCCATCGGGCCGGTGGCCAGGCCGTGGGCCCGCGCGGCGAGCAGGAAGTACCCGATCTGGAGGGCGGCGTTGAAGCGCGCCATGGGCTCGCGGCCCTCGCGGCCGGAGGCCTCGAAGCTGTCCTTCATCTCCGCACGGGCCGGGAATGTCTTCGGCACGAACTCGTGGAAGTCCAGGTCCACGGCGAGGATCGCGACGGCGGGCGCGGCCTCGGTCTTGTGCCGGTTGCCCTCGGCGAGCAGCGGCAGGAGCCGGCGCTTGCCCTCCTCCGTGCGCACGAACACCACGCGCAGCGGCTGGGTGTTGGCCGCGGTCGGCGGCCACTTGGCCAGGTCCCACACGGCGGAGAGGGTCTCGTCGGACACCGGGCGGTCGGCGAAGGTGTTGGCCGTGCGCGCGTCGGTGAACAGGGCGGCGCGGCCCGCGTCGTCGAGGACGGGGAGGGTGGTGTCGATCGATGTGGTCACGAAACGGTAGAGCGCTCAACCGTCCGGCGATCTTCCCGTCGAGCGGGTGGTCTCGGTCACCGGATGACCACGACGAACCGGACAGTACGCTCACCGCCGTGCCCCGACGTCTGCGTCCCGCCCTCGCCGCCCTCGCTCTCGCGCTCGTCCTCGCCGGCTGCGGGGGAGGGGGATCGAGCACCGACTGCGGCCTCGACGGCTGCACGGTCACCTTCGCGCGCTCGGGCGAGACCGCCGTCTCCGTGCTCGGCATCGAGGCGCGACTGGTGGGTGTGCAGGACCAGGTCGCCGAGATCGCCGTCGCCGGGCAGACGGTGCGGGTCCCGGTCGGTGCCGAGACCCGGGCGGGCGGGTTCACCGTGGGCGTCGAGTCGCTGACCGACAGCGCGGTCGTGGTGCGAGTCCGGCCCTAGATAGGGTGTCCCCGTGCCGATGACCGCGAAGTACGCCACCACCTGCGGCCTCTGCGCCTCGCCCGTACAGCCCGGCGAGGAGATCGCCAAGTCCGGTCAGCGCTGGGCCCACGCGGCCTGCGCCGCCGACCCGCCCGCGAAGGCGGCCCGGGAGGACATGCCCGCGGTCGACGGCGCCCTCGAGGTCTGGACGGACGGGGCCTGCTCCGGCAACCCCGGTCCCGGCGGCTGGGCCTGGGCCACCCGAGACGGCCGCCAGGCCGCGGGCGGTGAGGCGCCGACCACCAACCAGCGCATGGAGATCCGCGCCGCCCTGGAGGCCGTCCGCGCGCTCGACGGGCCGCTGGTCGTGGTCAGCGACTCCACCTACGTCGTCAACTGCTTCCGGGACGGCTGGTGGAAGGGCTGGCTCTCCCGCGGCTGGGTGACCAGCGCCAAGAAGCCGGTCGTCAGCCGCGATCTCTGGGAGCCGCTGATCGAGCTGGTGAACTCCCGTGGGAACGTGTCCTTCCGGTGGGTCAAGGGCCACTCCGGGGACGAGATGAACGACCTGGTGGACCGGCTCGCCGTCGAGCAGAGCAAGTCGGTGTCGACCGCCTGATGGGGTATCCTCCGCTCGTGCCGCTGACCGAGAAGCCGCTCGCACCTCCCACGTGCGCCGAGGCCGTCGCGATCGTGCTCGGTTCGGTCCGGGCCGAGGGCGTCGAGCCGAGCGAGTTCGGGCACTCGGTGCTGTCCGCCCTGGCGCGCGAGGAGATCGACGCGGACGAGGCCTGCGCGCGTCTGCGGGCGCACTACCGGCGTTGACCTGGGACCCCTACCTCGACCTGAGCAGCGGCGTCCTACGCAACCGGCTCGGCCTGGCCGATCCCGAGGCGCTCGCCCGCGCCGAGGCGGAGTTCACCTCGGCGCGGATGTTCGCGCTGCAGCGCACTCCGCTGCCCGGTGGCTACGACCTCGGTCACCTGCAGGCCTTCCACTGGCACATCTTCGGGGACGTCTACTCCTGGGCCGGGCAGCTGCGCACCGTTCGCATCGGCAAGGGCCGCGCCTTCTGTCCGCCGGAGGAGCTCCAGGACCGGGCGGGCGTCCTGTTCGGAGCCCTCGCCGCGGAGGACCACCTGCGGGGCCGGGACCGGGACGACACGGTCACCGGGCTGGCGGACCTGCTCGCCGGGATCAACGACCTCCATCCCTTCCGCGAGGGCAACGGACGCACCCAGCGGGCGTTCCTGGGACAGCTGGCGGAGGACCGGGGCCACCGGATCCGCTGGGACGCACTGGATCCCGCGGACAACGTCACCGCCTCGAAGGCCGCGGCGGACGGCGACACCGCCCCGATGCGCGCCATGCTGGACCGCCTGATCCCCTGAGCCGGCTCAGGGCTCGACCCTGATGTCCGGTCCGGACCGCGGTCCTACCGTTCGGGGCACGAAGGCGATCCGGCAGGACCGGTAGGCGTCCCCGTACCCGTCAGACGTTATGACAGTCTCGTCGACCTGGCAGGGGGTCGTCGACGGGGAGAGCTGCGGGAGCCGCACTGCGCCCACGGGCGTCCTGGTGCTCTCCGGGGTGGAACGTCGGAGGGCGGGAGCCTGGTGTGGCGGTGGAGCGCAGCTATGCACTCGGCGATGTCCCGGAGGCCATCCGACACAGGGAGCGGGACCACACCCGGGGGAGCATGCTCGTCGTCTGCCATAACTGTCATAACATGGATTATCGGCTCGGGATCCCGGGTGCTCGAACAGGGGAGATCATCCGGTACATGCCACGTCGTGAGAGCCCGTCAGGCGCGGACGCCCCGCTGGCCGACCGCACCCCGCAGGCCGACACACCCGATGCAGCCGACGCAGTCCACACAGTCCACACATCCGAGGCAGCCCACGCACCGCCTGCAGTTCACGCAGGCGAGAGTGGCCACGCACCAGCTGACCCCGACGCCGAAGAACGTCAGTACGCTCGCCACGATCCCGAGGCTGCCCGCCGTGCCCGCGCTGCCCGCCACCGCCACGCTGCCCGCCGTGGCGGCGCTCCCGGCGACGGCGACGCTGCCCGCGGTCGCGACACTGCCCGCCACCGCGACGCTGCCGGCCGTCGCCGCGCTCCGGGCCACCCCGACGCTGCCCGCCGTCGCCACGGCGCCGGCCACGGCGACGCTGGAGGTGGTTTGGACGCTGCCCGCCACCGCGACACTGTCGGTGGTCTCGACACTTCCGGTGACGGCGAGCGAGTCGGCTGCGCTGTCCTCGGCTGCACTGTCCTCGGTGGCGCTGTCCTCGGCGGTCATGGTCGACAGTGTGCCGGCCCGCGGGCCTCAGCCCACGTACTCCGCGAGGTGCTTCCCGGTCAGCGTCGACCGCGCGGCCACGAGGTCCGCGGGGGTGCCCTCGAAGACGACCTTCCCGCCGTCGTGGCCCGCGCCGGGGCCGAGGTCGATGATCCAGTCCGCGTGCGCCATGACCGCCTGGTGGTGCTCGATGACGATCACGGACTTGCCGGAGTCGACGAGATGGTCCAGCAGACCCAGCAGCTGCTCGACGTCCGCGAGGTGCAGGCCGGTGGTGGGCTCGTCGAGGATGTAGGTGCCGCCCTTCTCCCCCATGTGCGTGGCGAGCTTGAGCCGCTGCCGCTCGCCGCCGGACAGGGTGGTCAGCGGCTGCCCGATCGTCAGGTAGCCCAGTCCGACCGCCTCCAGCCGCTCCAGGATCTTGTGCGCGGCGGGCACCCTGCCCTCCCCCGCGGCGAAGAACCCCACCGCCGTGGCGACGGACATCGCCAGCACCTCGCTGATGTCCTTGCCGCCCAGGTGGTACTCGAGCACACCGGCGCTGAATCGTTTGCCCTCGCACTCCTCGCAGGGTGTGGCGACGCCGGCCATCATCGCCAGGTCGGTGTAGATCACCCCGGCCCCGTTGCAGGCCGGGCAGGCACCCTCGGAGTTCGCGCTGAACAGGGCGGGCTTGACCCCGTTGACCTTCGCGAACGTCTTGCGGATCGGCTCCAGCAGACCGGTGTAGGTGGCCGGGTTGCTGCGCCGGGAGCCGCGGATCGCACCCTGGTCGATCGCGACGACGCCGTCGCGGCCCGCCACCGAGCCGTGGATCAGCGAGCTCTTGCCCGAGCCCGCCACCCCGGTCACGACGCACAGCACACCGGTGGGGATGTCCACGTCGACGCCCTGCAGGTTGTGGCTGCGGGCCCCGCGGACCTCGATCGCGCCCGTCGGCCGCCGCACGGAGGCCTTGAGCGCCGCGCGGTCGTCCAGGTGCCGCCCGGTCAGCGTGTCCGCGGCGCGCAGGCCCTCCAGGCTGCCCTCGAACACCACCTCGCCACCCAGCGAGCCCGCGCGGGGCCCCAGGTCGACGATGTGGTCCGCGATCGCGATGGCCTCGGGCTTGTGCTCGACGACGAGCACGGTGTTGCCCTTGTCCCGCAGCTGCCGGAGCAGGTCGTTCATCCGCTCGATGTCGTGCGGGTGCAGCCCGATCGTCGGCTCGTCGAACACGTACGTGACGTCCGTGAGAGACGACCCGAGGTGCCGGATCATCTTGGTGCGCTGGGCCTCGCCGCCGGACAGCGTGCCCGACGGGCGGTCCAGCGACAGGTAGCCCAGCCCGATCTCGACGAAGGAGTCGAGCGTCTCGCCCAGCGACGTGAGCAGCGGAGCCATCGACGGCTCCTGCAACCCCCGCACCCAGACCGCCAGGTCGCTGATCTGCATCGCGCAGCAGTCCGCGATGCTCTTGCCGGCGATCGTCGACGAGCGCGCCGCCGCGGTGAGCCGCGTGCCCTCGCACTCCGGACACGTCGTGAACGTGACCGCCCGCTCCACGAAGGCGCGGATGTGCGGCTGCATCGCCTCGACGTCCTTGGACAGGTAGGACTTCTGGATGCCCGGGATCAGCCCCGTGTAGGTGAGGTTGATGCCCTCGACCTTGATCTTCGTGGGCTCCTTGTAGAGCAGGTCCTGCAGCTGCCGCTTCGTGAAGTCCTTGATCGGGGTGTCCGCGTCGAAGAACCCGCAGCCGCGCAGGATCCGGCCCATCCAGCCGTCGAGTGAGTAGCCGGGGATGGTGAGCGCGCCCTCGTTGATCGACTTGGACTCGTCGTAGAGCTGGGTCAGGTCGATGTCGTTGACCGCCCCGCGGCCCTCGCACCGCGGGCACATGCCGCCGGTGATGCTGAACTCCCGGCGCTCCTTGACCGTCTGCCCGTTCTTCTCGACGCTCACCGCGCCCGCGCCGCTGATCGACGCGACGTTGAACGAGAAGGCCTGCGCCGACCCGATGTGCGGGTCGCCGAGTCGCGAGAACAGGATGCGCAGCATCGCGTTGGCGTCGGTGACCGTGCCGACCGTGGAGCGGGGGTTGGCGCCCATCCGCTCCTGGTCGACGATGATCGCGGTGGTGAGCCCGTCGAGCACGTCGACGTCCGGCCGGGCGAGCGAGGGCATGAAGCCCTGCACGAACGCGCTGTAGGTCTCGTTGATCAGCCGCTGGGACTCCGCGGCGATCGTGCCGAAGACCAGCGAGCTCTTGCCGGAGCCGGACACGCCGGTGAACACCGTCAGGCGCCGCTTCGGGATCTCGACCGAGACGTCCTTGAGGTTGTTCACCCGCGCGCCGTGCACGCGGATCAGGTCGTGGCTGTCCGCGGTGTGGATCTCCGTCGGCTCGACCGCCGTGCTCATACGCGAGCTCCCCCTCCTCACTTGGTCTGCTGGATGCGGAGCAGGTTGCCCGCGGGGTCCCGGACGGCGCAGTCCCGGATGCCGTACGGCATGTCCGTGGGCTCCTGCACGACCTCGACGTCCTTGGCCACGAGCCGCTCGAAGGTCCCGTCGACGTCCGGGGTGGCCAGGTTGAGCGCGGCGAAGGTGCCCTTGGCCATCATCTCCGCGACGACCTTGCGCTCGTCCTCGGTGATGCCCGGGTCGACGGCGGGCGGGGTCAGCACGATCGAGACCGCGGGCTGCCCGACGGGTCCGACGGTGATCCAGTACAGGTCGTTGTACCCGACCTCCTGGCGCACCTCGAAGCCGAGCTTGTCCCGGTAGAACTCGATGGCCGCGTCCTTGCCGGTGTGCGGCAGGTAGGTCTGGCTGATGGCGAGGTCGGGTGTGCTCATGCCGTCACGCTAGGGGTGCGCGGGCGGCCGGTGCTTCTCGATTCCTGATCGGTCGCGTGACCACCCGCGCCTGGCACGACGGCAGCCCGGACAGCTCGCCGTGCTCGTCCCGGTAGGCGCTCGGGGACATCCCGACGAGCTCGGAGAACCGGGTGCTGAACGTGCCGAGCGACGAGCAGCCGACGGTGAAGCACACCTCGGTGACCGACAGGTCCCCGCGGCGCAGCAGTGCCATCGCGCGCTCGATGCGCCGGGTCATGAGGTAGGAGTACGGCGACTCGCCGTACGCACGCTTGAACTCCCGGCTCAGGTGCCCGGCGGACAGGTGCACCCCGCGCGCCAGCGCCTCGACGTCCAGCGGCTTCGCGTACTCGCGGTCGATGCGGTCCCGGACGCGGCGGAGCAGCGCCAGGTCACGCAGCTGCTGCTCCTGATCGGGACGCGCGGTCACACCCCGGATTCTGCCAGAGGTGGTCCTCAGCCCGGCGTCGGCGGCTGATCGACGAGCTGGGCGTAGTACAGCTGCTCGCCGAGCCGGTCGATCAGCTCGAGGTTGGTCTCGATGTAGTCGATGTGGTGCTCCTCGTCGGCGAGGATCTCCTCGAAGAGGTTCGCGGTGGTGATGTCGCCCTTGGAGCGGCACAGCGCGATCCCGGGCCGCAGCCGCTGCACGACCTCCAGCTCGATGGCGAGGTCGGACTGCAGCTGCTCGCGGACCGTGGTGCCCACGCGCAGCTGGAACAGCCGCTGGTAGTTCGGCAGACCCTCGAGGAACAGGATGCGGTCGGTGATCTTCTCCGCGTGCCGCATCTCGTCGATCGACTCGCTGCGGGTGTAGGCGGCCAGCTTGGTGAAGCCCCAGTTCTGCTGCATCTTCGCGTGCAGGAAGTACTGGTTGATCGCGGTCAGCTCGCTCGTCAGCTGCTCGTTGAGCAGCGCGATGATCTCAGGGTCCCCGCGCATCGCGGCTCCTCACGGTCGCTGTGGTGGGCGCCGGTGAGGCTAGTGGTCACTCCGCCGAGCGGTCCACGAAGGACCGGCTGGTGATCGTTGAGCCTGTCCTTACGCGCTCATCGGCAGCGCGGACACGACCGACGGGGCCAGCTCGGCCGCCAGCAGCACGTCCACCCGGTCCAGGCAGGTGCCGCAGCCGGTACCGGCGCCACAGGCGTCCCCGATGTCCTCGACCGTCCGCGCGCCCGCGCCGATGCAGTCACGGAGCTCGACCTCGGTGACCGCGAAGCAGATGCAGGCGTACATGAGCAGACCCTTCGTTCAGGTAAGGCTATGCTCGCATTCGATCATGTCGCCTGGCAAGGGTCCGTTGTGCTCGGCCTGAAAGACCAGGTCGGGCCTAGGCTGGGCACATGCCGCTCGACGACTACCGGCGCAAGCGTGACCGGGCGCGCACGCCGGAGCCGGTGCCCGCGGACGACCCGGCGGGCGACGGTGCGGGCGACCGGTTCGTCGTCCAGGAGCACCACGCCCGCGCCCTGCACTGGGACCTCCGCCTCGAACACGACGGCGTCTTGGCCTCCTGGGCGGTCCCGAAGGGGCTGCCGGTGGACACCGAGACGCTGCGGATGGCCGTCCGCACCGAGGACCACCCGATGGAGTACCTGGAGTTCTCCGGGGAGATCCCGCGCGGCGAGTACGGCGGCGGCACGATGACGATCTGGGACTCCGGCCGCTACACCTGCGAGAAGTGGTCCGACCGCGAGGTCGCGTTCACCCTGCACGGCGAGCGGGCCACCGGCCGGTACGTGTTGATCAAGAGCGCCCGGGACCGGAGGGACGGGTGGCTGCTCAAGCGCTCGGACAGGACGGGCACCACTCCCCTCCCCCACGACACCGCCCTCATGCGCGGCGTCCCCGGCGACCTCCCGACGGCGGGCGACTGGCTGCTGCAGGTGCGCTTCGGTGGCCGCCGGGTGCTCGTCGAGATCGACGGCGGGCGCACCCGGGTCCTGGCCGACGGCGACGAGCTGACCGTGCGGTCCCTGGCGGGACTGGGCCCGTCCGTCGGGGCGACGGCGATACTGCTCGACGCCGAGCTCACCGCCGCGGGCGAGCTGTGGATCGGCGACCTGCTGTTCCTCGCGGGCCGCGACACCTGTCCGCTGGGTTTCGCCGACCGGCACGCGCTGCTGGAGGAGCTGCCGCTCTCGGGTGCGCACTGGCGGCTCGCGCCGGTCTACCCCGCCGACGCCGCCGTGCTGGAGGCCGTGCGCGCGCAGGGGCTTCCGGGTGCGGTCGCGAAGCGGGCGGACTCGCCCTACGAGCCCGCGCGGGAGCGGGACACCTGGGTCGAGATCGGCGAGCGCCGCGCGCCCAGGTCCCGCGGCCGGGCCGGCGTCGGTCGCGCGACCCTCAGCAACCCGGACAAGGTCCTCTACCCGCTGACCGGCACCACCAAGGCGGACGTGCTGCGGCACTACCGCACCGTCGCCGAGGTGATGCTCCCCCACCTGCGCGGCAGGCCGGTGACGATGGTCCGCTGGCCGGACGGGGTCGAGAAGCCGTCGTTCTTCGAGAAGGACGTCTCGCGGCACGCGCCCTCCTGGATCCGCACCGAGCGGGTCGGCACGCCCGGCGGACGCTCGGAGACCGCCGACTTCCCGTTCCTGGAGAGCGAGGAGGGGCTCGCCTGGGCCGCGAACCTCGCCGCGCTCGAGCTGCACGTACCGCAGTGGACGATCGGGCCCGGAGGTGGCCGGAACACCCCCGACCTGGTCGTCTTCGACCTGGACCCGGGCGAGGGGACGACCGTCGTGGAGTGCTGCCGGGTCGCGGAGTCGATCGTCGACGTGCTGGCGGAGGACGACCTCGTCGCCTACCCGCGGACGTCGGGCGGGAAGGGGCTGCAGCTCTACCTGCCGGTCACGGTCGGCCGCGCCGAGCAGACGATCGAGTTCGCGAAGGCGCTGGCCGAGCGGCTGGCCGAGGAGTCGCCGCGGACGGTCACGTCGATCATGGCGAAGCAGCGCAGGCGCGGGAAGGTCTTCGTGGACTGGAGCCAGAACAACACCGCGAAGACCACGATCGGCAGCTACTCGCTGCGCGGCCGGGCCCGCCCGACCGTCGCCACCCCCGTCACGTGGGACGAGGTGCGGGCCTGCCGCAAGGCCGCCGACCTGGTCTTCACCCTCGACGACCTGCCCGGACGCCTCGACACCCACGGCGATCTCCTGGAGCCCCTGCTGTTCACCGAGCGGCAACGCCTGCCCCGTCGCGGGTGACGGACGGCGGATGGCAGGGTCTGCGGCGTGAGTGACCGTCACCCCTACCTGGACGGACCCCATCCCCGCCTCTACGCGCACCGCGGCTGGCACATCGGGGAGCTGGCGGGGTGCGAGAACACGCTCGCGGGGTTCGTCCACGCCGTCGAGCAGGGATTCTCCTACCTCGAGTTCGACGTGCACGCCTCGGCGGACGGCGTCCCGATGGTCCACCACGACGCCACCCTCGACCGCACCACGACCGCCACCGGGCTGCTCGGCACGCGGCAGGCCGCCGAGCTGGACGAGGTGCTGGTCGCGGGCCGGGAGCCGATCCCGCGGCTGGAGACCGTGCTCGCCGCGCTGCCGGACACCCGGGTGACGATCGAGCTGAAGTCGGACGACGTCGTCGCGCCCACGCTGGCGGTCCTCGAGCGACTGGACGCCTGGGACCGCGTCTGCCTCGGCTCGGTCAGTGAGGCCCGGCTGCGACGCGCCCGGGCGGCGGGCCCCCGCCTGATGACGTCGATGGGCACCGGCGCCGTCCTCGGCCTGTGGTCCCGCGCGTGGCTGGACGGGTTGCCCGTGCGCCTGCCGGACCTGCTGCTCCCGCCCGTCGCCGGCGGGCTCGCCCAGCTCCCGCGCCGCTTCGGCCCCCTCGTGGTGGTCGACGCGGCCCTGCTCGCCCGCACCCGGGCGGCCGGGCTCGAGGTGCACGTGTGGACGGTGAACACGCTGCCGGAGATGCGGGCCCTGCTGGACCTGGGCGTCGAC
Organism: Pseudonocardia xishanensis; assembly: GCF_039541715.1. Classification (NCBI taxonomy): domain Bacteria; kingdom Bacillati; phylum Actinomycetota; class Actinomycetes; order Pseudonocardiales; family Pseudonocardiaceae; genus Pseudonocardia; species Pseudonocardia xishanensis. The sequence continues at coordinate 272,908 of NZ_BAABGT010000012.1, read as the reverse complement.
GGGCTGCTGTCGGACCGTCCGGATCTGCTGCTCGACCTCTAGGCTGCCGCGGTGAGCAGCGCGACGGGGTCGATCGCCCGGCGGCAGGTGGTCTCGTGGGGGCTGTGGGACTGGGGGTCCTCCGGCTACACGACGATCTTCCTGACCTTCGTCTTCTCGGTCTACGTCACCGACTCGGTCGGCGCCGACCTGCCCGGCTCGGTCAGTGCCGAGAGCTGGCTCGGCTGGGCGATCGGCGCCGCGGGGCTGATCATCGCCCTGCTCGCCCCGGTCGTCGGGCAGAGCGCGGACCGCGGTGGGCACGTGGTCCGCTCCACCGGCGTCTGGACGGCCGCGACCGTGGTGACGACCGCAATCGGGTTCCTGGTGCTCGACGACTGGCACTACCTCTGGCTGGGTGTGGTCCTGCTGGGCGTCGGCTCGATCTTCTTCGAGCTCGCCGAGGTGTCCTACAATGCGCTGCTCTCCCGGGTCTCCACGCCGGAGACGATCGGCCGGGTCTCCGGTTTCGGCTGGTCGATGGGCTATTTCGGCGGAATCGTGCTGCTGCTCGCGGTGTACGTGCTGTTCATCGCGGGCGAGGGCGGCGCGCTCGGGCTGTCCACGGCGGACGGGTTCAACATCCGCGTCGTCGCCGTGGTGGCGGCGGCGTGGTTCGCCCTGTCCGCCGTCCCGCTGTTCCTGGCGATCCCCGAGCGGCCGCCGGTCGGCGACCGGGGCCCGCGGCTGGGGGTGGCCGGGAGCTACCGCAGGCTGGTCACCGACCTCAGGGCGCTCTACCGCGAGTCCGCGCAGACCGTGTACTTCCTCGGCGCGAGCGCGCTGTTCCGGGACGGGCTCGCGGCGGTGTTCACCTTCGGCGCGGTCCTGGCGGTCAGCGTCTACGGCATCGGCGCGGGAGACGTGCTGATCTTCGGGGTGGCCGCGAACGTGGTGTCGGCGCTCGGTGCCCTGGCGGGCGGGTGGCTGGACGACCGGATCGGACCCAAGCCGGTGATCGTCGGGTCGCTGATCGGGTTGATCGTGGCCGGGCTGATCCTGCTCGTCGTCTCCGGGCCCACGATGTTCTGGGTGTTCGGGTTGCTGTTGTGTCTGTTCGTCGGCCCGGCGCAGTCCTCCTCGCGGACGTTCCTGGGCCGGTTGTGCCCCGTCGGGCACGAGGCGCAGATGTTCGGGCTCTACGCCACGACCGGGCGCGCGGTGTCGTTCCTGGCGCCCACGCTGTTCGGCGTGTTCGCCCTGCTGTCCGACCGGGCGGGGATCCTGGGGATCCTGGTCGTCCTGGCGGCCGGGCTGCTCGCCCTCTGGAAGGTGCGTCCGCCGGTCCGTGCGTGATCATCGTGCTCTCCCGCGCAAGCGCCCCGACCTGCGGATATTCCTACCGACCGGTAGCGTGGGTAACGGCCGCCGACACCCGTGTTAACTCTCGTCGTCACGAGAGTGAGCTAAGTCACAGACGGCTGACACGTCACATTCGCGTGTGGCAAAGCGCGAATTCGGGGACACTCTGACACCGGGACGGGAGCGGGCTGTCGAGGCCGTGAGGCATCGCGCCGGCTCGGGAAGGCTTCCCGCCGGGAATGAACGTCTGCTCTCGCGACGTTACACCCGGTGGCGACGACGTCGAGGGGGTACCCCTCGGCAGAACGGGAGGAAGACACATGGCCGACCGCGTGCTCCGTGGCAGCCGGCTCGGGGCTGTCAGCTACGAGACGGACCGCAACCACGACCTCGCACCGCGGCAGGTGGTCCGCTATGTGTCCGCGACGGGCTTCGAGTTCGAGGTGCCCTTCGCGAACGACGCCGAGGCTCCTGCCACCTGGGAGTCCCCGCAGGGCGGCCTCGGCCGCCGGGCGGACGGCATCGAGCCCGAGGGCAAGAAGACCAAGCCGCCGCGCACCCACTGGGACATGCTGCTCGAGCGTCGCTCCATCCCGGAGCTGGAGGAGCTGCTGGACGAGCGGCTCGACCTGCTCCGCGAGCGCCGCGCCGAGATCGCGTAGGACCGCCGGGTCGCGTCGCAGCACACCACGAAGCCGGGCCACCTCCCGTGGGGCCCGGCTTCGTCGTGTCTAGGGTCGGGTGATGGCCCGTACCTTCCGAGACCTCGCGGACGCCCACGTCGCCGCGCACGCCGAGCTGGACCCGCTGCTGGCCACCTCACTGGGCCTGTCGACCGGCCAGGACCGGCTGCCCGACCTCTCCCCCGCGGGCGTCGAGGCACTCGACGCGTTGGAACGGGACACGCTCGCCCGGCTGGCCGCCCTCCCCGACCCCGACTCCGGGACCGAGCGCCGCTGCGCCCGGCTGCTGCGGGAGCGGCTGACCAGCTCGCACGCGGTCACCGGCGCGGGTGAGCACCTGCGCAACGTCCAGATCCTGTTCGGCCCGGTCCAGGGCCTGCGGACCGTGCTGACCCTGATGCCCACCGACACCGCGGAGCAGCGCGCGGCGATCGCCGCGCGACTCGCGGCCGTGCCCGAGGCCCTGGCCGGCTACACGGCCACGCTGCGCGAGGGCGTCGCGCGCGGGCTGCTCGCCGCACCCCGCCAGGTCGACGCGGTGGCGGCCCAGTTCGGCGCCTGGCTGTCCGCGGACTGGTTCCGCTCCTTCGCGGCGGCCGCGGGCCTGTCCGAGGACGCCGCGGGCGCGGCGACGGCCGCCCTGGCCGAGCTGCGGGACTTCCTCCGGACCGAGTACCGCCCGCGCACCGAGGGCGTGCCCGACGGCGTCGGCGAGGAGCGGTACCGGCTCGCCGTCCGGCGCTGGCTCGGTGCGGACCTCGACCCCCGGGAGGCGTACGAGTGGGGCTGGGCCGAGTTCCACCGGATCCTCGCCGAACAGGCGGCCGAGGCCGCGCGGATCCTGCCGGGCGCCACCCCGCGCGAGACCATGGCGCACCTCGAGACCGCGGGCGAGGCCGTCGACGGGGTCGAACCCGTGCGCCTGCGGCTGCAGGCGATCATGGACGAGACCGTCGCCGCCCTGCAGGGCACGCACTTCGACCTGGCCCCACAGGTCCGGCGGGTCGAGGCGATGATCGCGCCCGAGGGCTCGGCCGCGGCCCCGTACTACACGCAGCCCTCGCTGGACTTCGCCCGCCCGGGCCGCACGTGGCTGCCCACCCTGGGCCGGGAGCGGTTCCCGATGTGGGACCTGGTCAGCACCTGGTACCACGAGGGCGTCCCCGGCCATCACCTGCAGCTCGGCCAGTGGACGCTCTGCGGCGGGGAGCTGTCGACCTTCCAGACCTCCGCCGGGATGATCAGCGCGAACATCGAGGGCTGGGCGCTCTACGCCGAGCGCCTGATGGACGAGCTCGGCTTCCTCACCGACCCCGCCCACCGGCTCGGCTACCTCGACGCCCAGATGATGCGGGCGCTGCGGGTGATCGTCGACATCGGGATGCACCTGGAGCTGCAAGTCCCCGCGGACTCCCCGATGTTCGCCGGGGAGCGCTGGACGCCGGAGCGCGCACGGGAGTTCTTCGGCGCCTACTGCGGACGGGACGCGGCGTTCCTCGACAGCGAGCTGCTGCGCTACCTCGGCGGGCCGGGCCAGGCGATCAGCTACAAGCTCGGCGAACGGGCCTGGCTCGCGGGCCGCGCCGCCGCCTCCGCCAAGCCGGGCTTCGACCTCAAGACCTGGCACATGGCCGCGCTGTCCCAGGGCTCACTGGGCCTGGACGACCTCGAGGCCGAGCTGGCGGCGCTCTAGGCGTCCAGCATCGCGTTCTCGACCACCGGGGGCAGCGTGGACCAGGGGAAGTTGATCCACAGCGGGGTGCGGCGCCACACGTACTCGCACTGCACCCCGCTCTGCGGCTTCTCGTAGACCACCGCGCAGCGGACGTCCGCCACGTGCTCGCCGCAGAAGTCCCGGACCAGCTTGAGGGTGGCGCCGGTGTCCGCGACGTCGTCCGCCACGAGGACCTTCGCACCGGACAGGTCGATCACGTTCGGCACGGGCGGCAGCATGACCGGCAGCGGCAGCCGCTCCCCCACCCCGGTGTAGAACTCCACGTTCATGACGTGCAGGTTCTTCACGTCGAGCGCGTAGCCGAGGGCGCCCGCCACGAAGAGCCCGCCACGGGCGATCGACAGGATGATGTCCGGGCGGTACCCGCTGTCGGCGACCTGCTCGGCCAGCTCCCGCGACGCCGTGCCGAAGAGCTCCCAGGTGAGGATCTCGCGCTCGCTCACACCCGTGCCCTCGGTCGCAGCCAGGACGTGCGGTGCTCCAGGCCCCAGCGTGCCACGTTCACGAACGCCTCGCCCATGACCGAGGCGTCCATCTTGGACGAGCCGATCTCGCGCTCGGTGAAGGTGATCGGGACCTCGCGGACCCGGAAGCCCGCCTGCAGCGCCCGCCAGGCGAGGTCGATCTGGAAGCAGTAGCCCTGCGAGATGACCGAGTCGAGGTCGAGCTCCTCGAGGACCTGCCTGCGGTAGACCCGGTAGCCCGCGGTGATGTCGCGGATCGGCACCCCGAGCGCGAACCGCGCGTAGAGGTTGGCGCCGCGGGAGAGCCACTGCCGGTGCACGGGCCAGTTCACGACCTGCCCACCCGGGACGTACCGGGAGCCGAGGACCACGTCGGCGCCGGGACCGTCGTCCAGGGCGGCGAGCAGCGCGGGGAGGTCCTCGGGGGCGTGCGAGCCGTCCGCGTCCATCTCCACGACGACCTGGTGCTCCCCGGACAGGGCGTGCCGGAACCCGGCCAGGTACGCCGCGCCCAGCCCGTTCTTGCCCTCGCGGTGCAGCACCCGGACCCGTGGGTCCTCGGCCGCCATCTCCTCGGCGAGCTCGCCGGTGCCGTCGGGGCTCGCATCGTCCACCACCAGGATGTCGGCGGTGGGGACGGCGGCGTTCAACCGCGCGACGACGCGCCCGAGGTTCTCCCGCTCCTCATAGGTCGGGATGACCACCAGGACCGGTCCCGGAGGCTCAGCCATCGATGTCCTCTCCTGTCCGCGCCGCCGACGCGGCCGCCACCTGCGCGGTCGTCCCGCGCGCGCGACGCTGCCGCCGCCCGACGACGACCGCGGCGGCGATCGCCGTGACGCCCAGTGCGGTCAGCACCCACTCGGGGACGGACCGCAACCGAGTGGCCAGCGTAGTCGTCTGCTTCAGCGTCTCGACAGCGACCAGGGTGCCGGGGACGAACTGGCCGGTACGCCCGGTGACGCGGCCGTCGGTGTCGATCAGCGCGCTGACCCCCGACGTGGTGGCGACGACGGTGGCCCGGTCGTGCTCGACCGCCCGGACCCGGGACATCGCGAGCTGCTGGTAGGTCATCTCCGACAGCCCGAACGTGGCGTTGTTGCTCGGCACCGCCAGCAGGGTCGCGCCCGCCGAGACGCTGTCGGCCACCACGTCGTCGAACGCGATCTCCCAGCAGATCGTGATCCCGATGTCCGCACCGCCCGCCGAGACCACGCCGGGTCCGGGGCCGGGCACGAAGTTGCCCGCGCGGTCCACGTAGGACGAGAACAGCCGGAAGAACGACCGCCACGGCATGTACTCACCGAAGGGCTGGATGCGCCGCTTGTCGTTGCGCGCCACCGGCCCCAGCACGGGGTCCCAGACCAGGACGGAGTTGCTCGTGGTCCGGTCGGCGTTGACCAGCACCGAGCCGACGAGGATCGGCGCCTTCACCGCCGCGGCGGCCCGGGCGATCTCGGCGGCCGCGTCCGCGTTGCGGAACGGGTCGATGTCCGAGGAGTTCTCCGGCCAGATCACCACGTCCGGCTGCGGCTGCAGGCCCGCCCGGACGTCCGCCGCGAGCTGCTCGGTGACCTTCACGTGGTTGTCCAGCACCGCCCGGCGCTGGGCGTTGAAGTCCAGGCCGAGCCGCGGCACGTTGCCCTGGACCGCGGCGACGGTGAGCTGTCGGTCCGGGCCGTTCACGGTGGCGGGCACCAGGCCCGCGAGCGGACCGGCGGCCAGGGCGACGACGAGCAGGACCGCGGGGACGACGGCGCCGCGGACCTCCTTCGCGACGAGGCGCCGCACCAGCTCGCCGAGCGCGAGTCCGGCGAGGACGGTCACGAAGGACAGCAGCGGCACGCCGCCGACCGACGCGGTGGGCAGGAACAACCCGTCCGGCTGTCCGAACCCGATCCGCCCCCACGGCAGGCCGCCGAACGGCACCCGGCTGCGGACGGCCTCGACCCCGACCCAGATCGCGGCGCCCCAGAGCGGCGCCACGGGCAGCCGGGCGGTCACGGCCATCCCGGCCCCGGCGAGCCCGAAGAACACCGCCTCGGCCGCGCTGAGCGCCAGCCACGGCAGCGCCCCGACGAAGCCGCCCGTCCAGGACAGCAGGGGTACCAGGAAGGCCAGCCCGAACACGAACCCGAGCAGGAACCCCCGGCGCGCGCGGACGCCGCGCAGCACGGGCCCGAGCACCGCGAACACCAGCGGCGCGAGCCACCACAGGTCCCGGGGCGGGAAGCTCAGGTACAGCACGACACCCGCCGCAGCGGCGGGGAGCAGGCGGACGAACAGCCGGGCGGCACGGGAGCGGCCCGGGGCGTTCGCCGCCGGATCGAGGGTGGGGGCGGCCACGGTGGGAGCCTACGGGCTCCACTCCGGGTCGCGGCCGCTGCGGGCGACCAGTCCGGCCCGGCCCGCCCCGCCGCCGGTCTCCGTGGCGAGGTCCCACCCGTGCAGAACGGTCTCGGCGACGAGCTCGGCCACCAGGACCGGCACGGCGGTGCGGCCCCGGTAGGGCGGGTCGGCGAAGGCGGGGGCGGTGTCGACCGCGGCGAGCAGGGCGGCGGACGACTCGCGCAGGTCCGCCGCCGGGTCGCCGAGCACGTGGGTCGAGTCGCCCTGCTGCGCCGTGCCCGTCGGGCAGGCGGCGAAGACGTGGTGCCGGCCGACGACGTGCGTGAGCAGGCCGCGGACGTCGAAGTCCGCGCAGGGGGTGGGAAGGTTCAGCCGGTCGGGGGCCACGGGGACCGCGCGCAGCGCGTCCAGGGCGGCACCGAGGGCGGTCACAGCAGGTCGAGCACGCCCGGGCCCGCCGCACCGGCCCGGCGGAACCACTCGCGGCCGTAGGCGGCGGCGAAGTCCTTCTCCGGCAGCACGGCCGGGTCCACCTGGCTCTCGTGGGCGAGGATCGCGGCGCGTTTCACCGTCAGGTGCCGGGCGTCGCCGGTCACGGTCAGGGCGATCTCGTCCGCCGCGCGGCCGAACGTGACCGCCGCGGCGCGGGCGGCGCCGTGCACGAGGTGGCCGCCCTCGGCGACGCCGCCGCGGTCCACGGTGGCGAGGTAGGTCTCGGCCCCGGTGAGCTCGGCGGCGATGCTGCCGACGGCACCCGCCATGCGGTGGTCGGGATGGCCGTAGACGCCCTGCTCGTCGTCCGCCAGCAGGGTGCCCGCGCCCTCCTGGTCGAGGATCTCGGCGACCCGGGTGGCCAACGACAGCGGCTCGGCGCCCGCCAGCGCGCGGGCGTGGGTGCTGTCCGGGCCGCCGGGCAGCCCGGAGTCGCGGCGGTTCAGCAGGACGAGCCGGGAGACGCCGAGCAGCTCGGCGGCGTGCTCCAGCTCGGCGAGCCTGCGCTGCCGCACGGTCTCGCCGCTGCGCAGCGGGACGCGCGAGCCGCCGAGCTCGCCGCCGGTCGCCATGACCAGGACGGTGCGGGCGCCTGCGTCGGCCAGCCTGCGCAGCGTGATGCCGGTGAAGATGGCCTCGTCGTCCGGGTGCGGGTGCAGCGCGACGACGGTCTGTCCGCGCAGGTCCGGCTCGGTCCGGACGGCGGTCGGGAGGGTGCGGGGGAGAACGGTGGTGACGGACACCGGGGGCTCGCAGACTGTGCGGGCCTCGCCTCCGGGCTACCGGGGCGGGCGATGGACGGGGTGGTCAGCGCGAGTGGCGACAACACCCCGGACAGCAGCGACCCACGAGGGGTCGGCGGCTGGTCCGGTCCATCACGGGCGGAAGCATGGCACAGGTGCGAGCGGCGGCGACAGCCGACCCGCCCACGTCACACGACGGGGTGTGACGCGGGCGCTCGGTCCGGTCGGGCTCGGGTCGGTCAGTAGGGCGCCTTCGGCATGAGGATCCACAGCACGATGTAGATCACGAACTGCGGGCCGGGCAGCAGGCAGGAGATCAGGAACAGCAGCCGCACCAGGAACGGGGACATCCCGAAGCGCTGGGCGAGGCCCGCGCAGACCCCGGCGATCACGGTGCCGTGGCGGGGGCGGGTGAGGGTGGTGGCCATCGGGTGGTCAGTGCTCCTTCTTCGGTGGCGGCGGGTCTCGCCGCTCGGGTCCCACCCTGCCGTCTGCGGCGGGATCGGACATCAGGAGAACGTCCCGATGCGGGTCGGGGTTCCCCCGGAGACCGCGCTAGCACGCCGGACCGACGGTTCCGGCGCGCGCCCGGGGGTTGTCCCCAGGACGGGGCGCTCGGAGGCGTCCGATGGTCCGCACGGTGGTGTGCCCATGCCGCCCGACGGGTGAGTCGAGGCGGTTGTCCCCAGCCCACGTGATCGACGCCGGCGGGGAGGGGTGGGGCGTTCCTAGCCTTCCCGGCGTGCTGAACCCCCTGGTCCCCCGCCCCCTGCTCCCCCGCCCCCTGCGGATCCCGCTCCTCGTGCTCGGTGCACTCGCGCTGGGCGCCCTCGGTCTCGGCGGCCGCGCCCACGCCGACGTGCGGGACGGGCCGCCCGTGGTCGTCGCGCTCGGCGACAGCGCCGCGTCCGGCGAGGGCGCGGGCGACTACGAGCCGGGCACCCGCGGTGAGGGCGGGGACTGGTGTCACCGCTCCCCCGCCGCGTACGTCCACCGCACCACGCTCGGATCGGGGGTCGACCTCGCCTGCTCGGGCGCAGGCACCGCGCACGTCGCCCTCGGCGCCGCCGTCCACCACACCGAGGGCTCGCAGGCCGCCCGGCTGGCCGAGGTCGCCCGGCGCCACCGCGTCACCACGGTCACGGTGCAGGTGGGGGCGAACGACGACCCGGACCTCTCGGGCACCGCCGTCGCCTGCATCCGCGCGTTCCTGGATCCCCGCGAGCCGGGCTGCCGGCACTCGCTGGGGCCGGGGTGGGCGGGGCGGCTGGCCGCCGTGGCACCGCGGATCGAGGGCGCGGTGCGGGACGTGCGGGGCGCGATGGGCTCGGCGGGCTACACCGAGGCGGACTACACCCTGGTGCTGCTCTCGTACGCGGCACCGGGCAGCGAGGCGATGCCCGCCTGGCACGCGGTACAGGGCTGTCCCTACTCGCGACCGGATGCCGGCTGGATCCGGACCGAGGCCTTCCCCCGGCTCACCGAGACGATCGGGGCGGTCGCCGAGCGCACCGGCGCCCGGTTCCTGGACCTCACCCGGCTGGCCGAGGGCCGCGAGGCCTGCACGGGCACCCTGCGGGACGAGTGGCAGCGCAGGCTCACGGTCGACCCGCGGAGCCTGGTGCAGGGCACACTCGGCGCCGCGGGCATGCGGCTGTTCCAGGAGTCGTTCCACCCCACCGCGGCCGGGCACGGCGCGATCGCAGGCTGCCTGTCCGAGTTCGTGCGGTCGGCCGCCCCGCGCGCGGCCTGCCTGCCCGCGCGGGACGGTCTGGCGCACCCGGTGCCCACACCGCGAGGGGTCGCGGCGTGAGCGGCCGGTCAGAGCACGACGAGATCGCGCGGCCCGTTGTTCAGCCGCTCCGCCCCGGTCTCGGTCACGACCACGATGTCCTCGATCCGGGCGCCCCACTCGCCGTCGAGGTAGATGCCCGGTTCCACGGAGAAGGCCATCCCGGGCTCGAGGGTCAGGGAGTTGCCGCCGACGATGTAGGGCTCCTCGTGCACGTCCAGCCCGATGCCGTGGCCGGTGCGGTGCACGAACTGCGCGCCGAACCCGGCCTCCGTGATCGGCTCGCGGGCCGCGTCGTCCACGCTCTGCGCCGTCACCCCCGGGCGGACGGAGCGCACGGAGCGCTCCTGCGCCTCCTGCAGCACGGCGTACGTGTCGGCCACCGACTTCGCGGGCTCGCCGCCCACGGCGTACGTGCGGGTGCAGTCCGAGTTGTAGCCGCTCGCCAGCGGGCCGCCGATGTCGATCACCACGACGTCCCCGGGCTCGATCACCCGGTCGGACACGTCGTGGTGCGGGCTGGCCCCGTTCGGCCCGGAGCCCACGATCACGAACGCGGCCTCGGTGTGCCCCTCCGCCACGATCGCCGCCGCGATGTCGGCGCCGACCTGCGCCTCGGTGCGGCCCGGCTTGAGCAGCTCGCCCATCCGCGCGTGCACCCGGTCGATCGCCGCACCGGCCTCGCGCAGCTGCGCGATCTCGGCCGCGTCCTTGCGCATCCGCAGCTCGCGCAGCACCGGCCCGGCCAGGGTCTGCCGCACGTCCGGGAAGGCGTCCCGCAGCCCGAACACGTGGTGGGCGGGCATGCCGTCCGCGACCGCCATCCGGGTCGGGCCGCCTGCGAGGTCGCTGACCAGCAGGTACGGGTCCTCCCCATCGGTCCAGGTCAGCACCTCGATGCCGAGCTCCTCCAGCGGCACCCCGGCGAACCCGGGCGCCTCCAGGCGAGGCACCACCAGCGCGGGCGGCGCCCGGTGCCCGGCCGCGGGCAGGACCAGGCAGGTCAGCCGCTCGTGCGACTCACCGCTGTGGTCGATCAGGTACCGCAGGTCGGTTCCGGGCGTGACGAACAGGACGTCATCGCCCTGCGCGGCAGCCACCTCGCCGGCCCGGCGCAGCCGGTCCGCGAGCAGCTCGGTGGGGACGGCGTGGGTCATGCGCCGAGCTTAGGGCGCTCACCCTGCGCATCCTCGGGGCCTGGCATGCTGGCGCACCGTGACGGCTCCCGCGAAGGCCCCCGCCGGTTCGTTGATGCTCCTCGACTCGGCGAGCATGTACTTCCGCGCCTACTACGGCGTGCCGGAGTCCATCACCGCGCCGGACGGCACACCGGTCAATGCGGTGCGCGGCTTCACCGACATGATCTCCCGGCTCGTCACCGAGCACCGCCCCGCTCGGCTGGTGGCGTGCCTGGACCTGGACTGGCGGCCCGCTTTCCGGGTCGCGGCCCTGCCCTCGTACAAGGCGCACCGGATCGAGGGCGCGGTCGAGGACGGCCCCGCCACCGCTCCCGCGGGAGTCCCCGAGGAGGTGCCGGACACGCTCGCCCCGCAGGTGCCGATCATCCTGGACGTGCTCGCGGCCGCCGGCATCGCGACCGGCGGGGCGGAGGGCTGCGAGGCGGACGACGTGATCGGCACGCTGGCCCACCGCGAGGGCACCGACCCGGTGCTCGGCGTCTCCGGGGACCGCGACCTGATGCAGATCGTCCGCGAGGAGCCCACCCCGGTGCGGCTGCTCTACGTCGGGCGCGGGCTGGCGAAGGCCGAGCTGCTCGGGCCCGCCGAGGTCGCCGAGAAGTACGGCGTCCCGCAGGGCCGCGCGGGCGAGGCGTACGCCGAGATGGCCATGCTCCGGGGCGACCCCTCGGACGGGCTGCCCGGCGTGCCCGGGGTCGGTGCGAAGACCGCGGCCACACTGGTCGGGCGCTTCGGCTCCTGGGCGGAGCTGCTGGCCGCGGTGGACGACCCCACCGACGGCAGGCTCGTCTCCTCGGCCCGGCAGAAACTGGCCAAGGCCACCGACTACCTGTCGGTCGTCGAGCCGGTGGTGCGGGTGGTCCAGGACGCCACGGTCGAGCTCTCCCGTCCGGACGTACTGCCCCGGACCCCGGCCGACCCGGACGCGCTGGTCGCCCTGGCCGAGCGGTGGGGCCTGAGCAGCTGCCTGGAGCGACTGGTCAAGGCGCTCGCCGGCTGACCGGTCTGCGAGGGTGGGGCAGGCTCACCCGGGCCCGGACGTCGCTGCTCCGGCGGGCGGGCGGATCGCCATGGGGGCGACCGTCAGAAGAACGTGCCGCTCCACGGGCTGACGGTGGTCGCGAACAGCGTGTCGGCCCGGGCGACCGCGGCCGGGTCGTGGGCGGTCCACCAGCCGCTCGCCACCAGCTCCGACGGGCGCCGGTCGCCCAGGTAGGCCATCGCCAGCCCGGAGACGTCGCACTCCAGCTCGGCCGGGCCCGCGGGATCGGTGGCGCCCTTGTCGCCCGCCACGTGCACGCCGTCGTTGGCGGGCAGCAGGGCGTCTCGGACGCCGATCCGCACCGGGGCGGCGTCCCCCCAGGAACGCGCCGCGAGGGCGGCGGGCACGTCGACCAGGCGCAGCCAGGTCTCGTCGGACAACGAGGAGGTGGAACACGCGCGCGGATCGGTGAGGAGCAGGTCGAGCGGGTCGTCGAGCGGGCGCAGCGGCGCCGAGACCGTCGAGACGAGGTCGACGCCCGTGAGGAACCGCCAGAGGTCCGCCTCGGCGGCGGGCGAGGCGGCGTGCAGGTCGCCGACCCGGAGCTCGTTCGCGGCGAACCCGGGGCCCTGGTGGGTCACGGTCCAGGTGGCGAACCCGTCGTCCCCGTCCGGGCCGGTGTGCACGGCGAGGCCTCGGGCGGCGTCCGCGGCCGGGCGGTGGAGCGAGAGCTCCCACCAGCCCGGGGTGCGCTCGATCGCGCCCGGTCGCGCGCTCCGGGACCGCAGCCCGGCGGCGAGCGCGGGAAGGAGGGTCGTGGCCTCGTCCACCGTGACCATCCGGACCCGGCCGCCGGTCGTCGGGGCGTCCGGTCGGAAGGTCGCGCCCGGCTGCACGGTGAGGTCGCGGCCCCGGGAGGCCACCCCGTAGCCGAAGCGGCCGTAGATGCGGGCCTCGGTGGCGCGCAGGGTCGCGGCGACCTCGCCGCGCTCCGCGGTGTCGCGGAGCTGGGCGGTCATCAGGGCGCGGAGCAGGCCGCGGCGGGTGTGGTCGGCGCGCACCCCGACCCGGGTCACCGCGGCCATCGGCACGGACCCGCCGCCGGGGACGGTGAGCCGGGAGCCGAAGGACATCGCGGTCCCGGCGAGGACCCCGCCGTCGCCGTCCACGCCGAGGGTCCGGCCCGGCTCGTACAGCGCGGTCGTGCGGGACCAGCGCTCGTCGTCCACCGGCCCCGCGTGCAGCGAGTGGCCGAAGAGGGTGTGCGAGGCGCGCAGCTCCCCGGCGTCGAGGACACGGACCTGCGGCGTGATGGTCGAGGGGGTCACGGGATGATCGTCGCCCGGACGGGCGGTGGTGTCATCCCGGTTCGGCCGTCGCTTCAGACCCGACCGACCTGGTAGGTGCCCTTGTCGTCCAGCACCGTGATCGGCACGTCGACGTTCTCGCCGTCGACGGTCGCGGCACAGGTGAACGAGGAGCCCGCGGTCACCCGCCGGCCCTCCGGGCAGCTCAGCGCGGTGACCTCGAGGCCGTAGTCCCGGCTGAGGACCTGCGTCACGCCGTTCTGCAGCGCCTGCTGGTCGAACTCCTCGACCAGGAAGTACCCCGGCCGCCAGAAACCGACCACGAGGACGGCTGCGACCACCAGGAGGGCCACGACCCCGGCGATGATCAGCGGCAGCGTCCGTCTGCCGCCGCCCGATCCCGACCGGGAGCGCCGGCTGCGCACCGCGGTCGCCGCGGTCGCGTCACCCCGGGGGTCCCAGCCGGCCTGCGGCCCACCCGGAAGGCCCCCGCCCGGCTGCGCGCCGCCCGGCCGGCCGTCGGTGGGCCATGCGCCGTCCTGCCGACCAGCGTCCTGCCGACCGGTGCCGTGCTGCCCGACCGCGCCGACGACCGGGCCCCAGCCGCCCTGCGCGGAACCACCCGCCGGGTCCCAGCCACCCTGCCCCGAACCGCCCGCCGCGTCCCAGCCCTGCGCCTCCCGTCCCGCATCCCCGGAGCCCCGCGTCGCCTGGTCGGTCGGGGAGGAGGCCCAGGGGGCCGCGCCGAGCCCGTCCGCCGGTGCGGAGGTGTACGCCCCCGCCGCCGCACCCTCCGGACGGTCCCAGGGGCTCGCCGCCTCCTGTGCACCGGCGGGCGCCCAGTCCGAGGAGCCGCCCGGGCGCCAGGAGGGATCGTCCTGGCTCGGACCGGACGCGGCGTCTGCGGCCGAGCTGGCAGCGGAGTCGGCAGCGGAGTCGGCAGCGGAGTCGGCAGCGGTGCCCCGCGGGCCGGTGCCGGTCGCCTCCCAGCCGTGCTGCGGCGTCTCCGGCTCGTCCCGGGCCCCGTCGGCACCGGGCTCGCCCGCCACCACCGGGATGCCGAGCGTGGGCGTGGGCGGGTCGGCCGTGGGATCCGAGGGGCCCACCGACCCCCAACCGCCCGCGGGCGGACGGCCCCAGTCCCGGTCGCCGCCGTGCGGGTCCTGTGGGGTGCTCATCGGGGCCTTCCTATCGCCTGCGGGGGTCGCGCGCCTGCGAGGCGCGTCGGCCGTCGATCCAAGCACACCGACCGGACCCGCGGCGCGTCTCACCGGGTTCCGCACGTCCGGCTCAGCCGACCCCGGCCGCCACCACCCCGCGGCGCACCGCACCCGCCGCCTTCGCCGCCGTGCGACCGACGGGCGTGGTGCGGCCCGCGACCCCGGCGATCTGCTCCAGCAGGTCGAGGACCTGACGCGCCCACCGCACGAAGTCCCCCGCGGACAGCTCCTGGCCGTTGCGGTCCGCGGCCTCCAGCACCTGGGCCAGCGACTCGCCGCGGGCCCAGCGGTGGATCGGCCAGGCGAAGCCGAGGTCGGGCTCACGGGTGCGGTCGATCCGGTGCCGACGCTCGTCCTCCGCCAGCTGCGACCAGATCTGCACGGTCTCCGCGAGCGCCTCGGTGACGGCGCCGACCGGGACCCGCGGGACCGGTGTGGTGTCCCGCCGGGACTCGAACACCAGCGCGGACACCACGGCGGCCATCTCGTCCGGCTCCAGGCCCTCCCAGGCGCCGTGGCGCAGGCACTCGGCGGCGAGCAGGTCCGACTCGCCCCACAGCCGGGACAGCCGCCTGCCGTGGTCGGTGACGGTCTCGCCGTCCAGGTAGCCGCGTTCGGTGAGCAGCGCGCGGATCCGGTCGAAGCCGCGGGCCAGCGAATGGGTGGTCGCGCGGACCTTCTGCCGCAGCTGCTCGGTGTCCCGTTCGAGGCGGGCGTGCCGCTCCCCCCAGCGGGCGTGGGCCTCGCGGTCGTCGCAGCCGTGGCACGGGTGGTTGCGCAGGGCGCGGCGCAGGGCGAGCAGCTCGGCGTCGTCCGCCGCGCCGCCCCGGCTGCGCCGCCGCTCGGGCACCGGCGCGTGGATCCCGGTGTCCCGCAGCGCGGACGCCAGGTCGCGGCGCACCCGCGGCGTGCGGTGGTCCACCCGCTTGGGCAGCCGCATCCGGCCCAGGACCTTCACCGCGGCGGGGAAGTCCGCCGTCGACAGCCGCCCGGCCCAGCGGTCCTCGGTCAGCACCAGCGGGCGCGGGTCCTCGCCGTTCCCCGGCGGCTCCAGCACCACCGCCAGCCCCGAGCGCTTCCCGCTCGGCACGGCGATGACGTCCCCGGACCGCAGGGCCATCAGGGAGGAGCCCACCTCGTCCCGCCGCTCCGCGGAGCCCTGCCTGCGCAGCGCCCGCTCGCGGTCCGCGACCTGTCTGCGCAGCCGCGCGTACTCGGCGAAGTCCCCGAGGTGGCACTCCATCGACGCGGCGTAGGTCTCGAGGGTCTCGGTGTTGCGCTCGATCCGCCGCGCCATGCCGACGACCGAGCGGTCCGCCTGGAACTGCCCGAAGGACTGTTCGAGCAGCTCGCGGCCCTGCTCGATGCCGAGCCGCTCGACGATGTTGATCGTCATGTTGTAGTCGGCGCGGAAGGAGCTGCGCAGCGGGTAGGTCCGTGTGGAGGCGAGTCCCGCGACCTGCTCCGGGTCCACCCCCGGCGCCCAGACGACGACGGCGTGCCCCTCGACGTCGATCCCCCGCCGCCCGGCCCGCCCCGTCAGCTGGGTGTACTCGCCGGGGGTCAGCTCGACGTGCGCCTCGCCGTTCCACTTGACCAGCCGTTCGAGCACGACCGTGCGCGCGGGCATGTTGATCCCGAGCGCCAGGGTCTCGGTGGCGAACACGCACCGCACCAGCCCGGAGACGAACAGCTCCTCGACGGTCTCCTTGAACGCGGGCAGCATCCCCGCGTGGTGCGCGGCGATCCCCCGCTCGAGCGCCTCGCGCCACTCCCAGTACTTGAGCACCCCGAGGTCGGCCTGCGGCAGGTCCCCCGTGTGCTTCTCGACGATCCGCCGGATCTCGGTGACCTCGGCCTCGGTCGTGAGCCGGAGACCGGCCCGCACCACCTGGCCGACGGCGGCGTCGCACCCCGCACGGCTGAACACGAACGTGATGGCGGGCAGCAGCCCGGCCCGGTCCAGCCGGTCGATCACGGTGACCCGGGAGGCGGGCCGGATGCCGCTGCGTGGGCGCGGACCGCCCCGGTTGCGACCACGCCCGTTCGTGACCCAGTTGGCCATGTCGTCGCGGCGGGACAGCTCACGGGTCTCGCGCAGCAGCTCGGGATCGACCGCGAGCTCGCCGCCGCGCTCGGTGAACAGGTCGTGCAGCCGGTTGCCGACCATCATGTGCTGCCACAGCGGCACCGGCCGGACCTCGTCGACGACGACTGCCGTGTCCCCGCGCACGGCGACCAGCCAGTCCCCGAATTCCTCGGCGTTGCTCACCGTGGCCGAGAGGCTGACGATCGCGACGTGCTCGGGGAGCTGGAGGATCACCTCCTCCCACACCGCCCCGCGGAAGCGGTCGGCGAGGTAGTGCACCTCGTCCATCACGACGTAGCCGAGCTGGTCCAGGTTCCGTGAACCGGCGTAGATCATGTTGCGGAGCACCTCGGTGGTCATCACGACCACCTGGGCGTCCCCGTTGATGCTGGAGTCCCCGGTCAGCAGCCCGACGGCCGCCGCCCCGTGCCGCTCGACGAGGTCCGCGTACTTCTGGTTCGACAGCGCCTTGATCGGCGTGGTGTAGAAGCACTTGAGCCCCTGGGCGAGGGCCAGGTGGACCGCGAACTCGCCGACCACCGTCTTCCCCGCCCCGGTGGGTGCGCAGACGAGGACGCCGTGCCCCTCCTCGAGCCGCTCGCACGCCTCGCGCTGGAAGGGGTCCAGACCGAACGGGAGCGCCCCGGCGAACTCCGCGAGTCGCGGACGGGCTGCGCGAGCCCGGGAGGCCGCGTACGCGTCCGCCGGGGCCGGTGTGCTGCTGGCCACCGCCCCAGGCTGTCACACCGCACCGACGGTTCGCTGTCGAGACACCGCGTGGCCCCGGTCACGCCCCTCCCGGCGGCGGGTCAGGTGACGTCGTCGACGTTCCGCGCGGTCGGCTCGGCGCTCGGCGTCGAGACCGGGTCGGGGTCCTCGATGCGGCTCGGGGTGGTGTCGATCGGGCTGGGGGCGTCCGGGTCCCAGCTGTCCCAGCCCTCGGCGGTGCGACGCTTGGCCGCGCGGCGGTCGTGCACCCTGGCGACCTGGATGGCCAGCTCGAACAGCAGCGTGAGCGCCGCGGCCAGCGCCGTCATGGAGATCGGGTCCTGGCCCGGGGTGGCGACCGCGGCGAACACGAACAGGCCGAAGATGATCCCGCGGCGGGACTTGGCCAGCCGCTCGTAGGACAGGATCCCGACCTGGTTGAGCATCACGACGAGCAGCGGGATCTCGAAGCTCACCCCGAAGATCAGCAGCAGCGCGATGACGAAGCCGAAGTAGCTCTCGCCGGTCAGCGCCGTCGTCTGGATCTCGGACCCGATCGTCAGCAGGAACCCGAGGCCCTGGGCGACCACGAAGTACGCGAGCACCGCGCCCGCCACGAACAGGACCGCCGCCGTGGCCACGAAGATCCGCGCGAACCGCTTCTCCTTGGCGTACAGCCCGGGCACGATGAACGCCCACAGCTGGTAGAGCCACACGGGGCAGGCGAGCACGACACCCGCGACCGCGCCGACCTTCAGCCGCAGCATGAACTGGTCGAACGGCCCCGTGCCGAGGAGCGTGCAGGACCCGTCCGCGGTGAACACCGCGCGCGACGACGCGGGCAGCGAACAGTACGGGTCCTTGAGCAGCGCACCCAGGCTCGGCCAGCCGAAGAACGAGGTCTCGAACCAGACGTAGCCGATGATCGTGGTGAGCAGGATCGCCAGCAGGGCGATCCCGAGCCGGTTGCGCAGCTCGTAGAGGTGTTCGACGAGCGTCATCGTGCCGTCGGGGTTCTTCCGCCGACGGCCGGGGAGCTTCACCACGGGAGGAGGCTACTGACGGGTGTCGGGGTGCTCCGCCCTGGCCGCCTCGGTGGGCTGGGCCTGGACGGGCGGCAGCTGGGCGGGCGGCGCCTGCACGGGCGGCTGCGCGGGCTCGTCCTTCTTGTCGTCGCTCTTCATGCCCTTCATCTCGCCCTTGAAGATCCGGGCGGACTGGCCCACCGAGCGAGCCATGTCGGGCAGCTTCTTGGCGCCGAACAGCAGGAGCACCACGACCACGAGGATCACGATCTCCCACCCACCGAGGCTTGGCATGGGGGTCCTTTCGCCGGAGACGACGCGTGCGGGGTCGACCAGGGCCGACCTCACCGTTCGTCCGTGATGGTACGCGGGGTCAGCGGCGCGTCCTGAGCCGCGCCGCTTGCTGTGTCAACGGTCGGACGACCATCGAGGTGCGGGCGCGCGACCGCTCCATCGTGTGGGTGAGCCTGCGCACGTGCGAGACGGTCACCACCGCCGCGGCCAGCAGCAGCACGACGCCGAGCGCCCCGATGAGCACCGGCACCCAGTAGAAGCCCATGTCAGCCCTTCGCTCCGGCGAGCGCCGCGCGCGCTCGCTCCGCCACCGCCGCGGCCAGCGCGGGCGGCTCGACCACCCGGGCCGCGCCGCCCAGCCCGAGGACCAGCCGGACCAGCCAGGCCGGGTCGGCGTAGCGCAGCAGGACCCGGGCCGAGCCGGACCCGTCCGGGTGCTCGACGACCTCGTCCACCGGGTAGTACTCCGCGATCCACCGGGCCTCGCGGTCGATCTCCAGCACGGCCGTGCGGTGCTCCTCGCTGGGCGAGAACAGCCCCGCCGAGACGTCCGTCGGTTCCGCGTCCGGCGGCGGCGCCGACGCCTCGTCGAGCTCGGTGACCTCCTCGACCCGGTCCAGCCGGAACAGCCGCACGCCCTCCCGCTCCCGGCACCAGGCCTCCAGGTACCCGTGGCCCTCGACGAGCAGCAGCCGCATCGGGTCCACGGTCCGGCGCGAGACGGCGTCCCGTCCGGCGGTGTAGTAGACGATCTGCAGCGCGCGTCCGCGATCCAGCGCGCCACGCACCGCGGTCGCGGTGGCCTCCTCCTCGCGGCTGAGGTCCACGGCCACGGTCGCGATCCCCGCGTCCCCCACCGCGCGTTCGATCTTCGCGGTCGCCCGCTGCACCGCCTCCGTGTCGACGACTCCGGGGGCCTCCCCCAGCGTGCGCAGCGCGACGAGCAGGGCGGTCGCCTCGGCCGTGGTCAGCCGCAGCGGACGGCGCATGCCCGCGTCCTCGGTGACGGTCACGGTGTCCCCGCTGAAGGACAGGTCCACCAGGTCGCCGGGGCCGTAGCCGGGCAGCCCGCACATCCAGAGCAGCTCGAGGTCGCGGCGCAGCTGGCGCGGCGTCGTCCCGAAGTCGGCGGCCGCCTCCGCGATCGGGATGCCGGGGCGGGCGAGCAGGTACGGGACCAGCGACAACAGCCGCGGCAGCCGGTCCGCCAGCCCGCTCACGCGCGCACGCCCTCGTGGGCGGCGAGTGCGCCCTCCCACAGCCCGCGCACCCGGGCGGCGAGCGCGGGCGGCTCCAACACGACGACGTCCGGTCCGGCGCCCGCCAGCCACCGCGCCACCGTCCGCTCGCTGCGCAGCTCGATCTCCAGGACGTCTCCCCCGTCCCGGCTCTCGACCACGGTGCCCAGCCTGCGCAGCCCGTGCGCGTGCCCCTCCGGGACCCACACCCGCGCGGTGCCGGTGACGGGCCCGTAGTCGAAGTTCCGCCGGACGGACGCCATCAGGTCCGTCCCCGGTGGGACGGTCACCTCGCCCGGGTCCCCGACGGTCTTGACCGGCTCGAGGATGCGGGACAGCCGGAAGGACCGGACGTCCGCGCGGTCGCGGTCGTGGCCCACCAGGTACCAGCGACCGCGCCAGGACACGACGCCCCACGGCTCGACCGTGCGCCGGACGATCTCGCCGGTCGGTCCGCCGCGGCGGTGGTCGAAGGTGACCGCCTGCCCCGCCTGTACGGCCGCGAGCAGCGCGCCGAAGGTCGGTTCGGTGGCCCGCACCCGCGGCTGCACCGATCCCCGCGTCTCGTCCACCTCGACGCCTGCGGCCCGCAGCTTGCGCAGCGCGCCGTGCGCGGCCCCGGCCAGCTCCGGGGAGTCCCACAGCGACCCGGCCAGCGCGACGGCGGCGGCCTCCTCGGTGTCCAGGTCGATCTCGCCGAGCTCGTAGTCGCCCCGGGCGATCCGGTAGCCCTCGACGGTGTCGAACGCCGACTGCCGTCCGGTCTCCAGCGGAACGCCCAGCTCCCGCAGCTCGGTCTTGTCCCGCTCGAACATCCGGAAGAACGCCTCGTCGCTCGGCGCGTCCGCGTAGCCGGGGACCGTGGCGCGGATCCGCTCGGCGGGCAGGAACTGGCGCGTCGACAGCAGGCAGAGCACCAGGTTCACCAGGCGCTCGGCACGGGCGGAGGACACGGTGGGCAGCATACGACCAACCGTTCGAACGTCGTGGGCGCCCCGCGGAACGCGTGTCTCAGGAAGCGACACCCGCACACCTTGACCCGGCGATCACCCGGGATGACGCTGACGCATGTGACCGGGAACACCGATGGGCAGACCGAGACGTTCAACCCCTGGAGCGTGGTCAACCTCGTCTTCCACCACCTCGCCGACGGGGGGCTGCACCCGGTCCTCGGCGAGGCCGGGGACCCGAAGGCGGCGGCCGAGGCGCTGCTGCTGGCGATGGGGATCCAGCCCGCGCACGACCACGCGGGTCCCGCGGCCGGGCCCGTCCAGGACGAGCTGGCGGAGCTGCGGCGCAAGATGATGCCCGGTATCGAGTAGCGCTCCGGACTACGCACGAACGGCACTCTCGTGCGGACCTACCGCACGAGGGTGCCGTTCGTGCGCACCAGGGGAGGCGGACGTTCCTAGAGGGACTGGATGAGCCGGTCCACCCGCTCGTCGACCGAGCGGAACGGGTCCTTGCACAGGACCGTGCGCTGCGCCTGGTCGTTCAGCTTGAGGTGCACCCAGTCGACCGTGAAGTCCCGGCCCGCGGCCTGGGCGGCGGCGATGAAGTCGCCGCGCAGCTTGGCCCGGGTGGTCTGCGGCGGGGTGTCCTTGGCGACCTCGATCTCGCCGTCGTCCGTGACGCGCTCGACCAGGCCCTTGCGCTGCAGCAGGTCGAACAGGCCGCGGCCGCGCCGGATGTCGTGGTAGGCCAGGTCCAGCTGCGCGATCCGGGCGCTGGAGAGGTCCAGGTCGTGCTTGTTCTGGTACCGCTGGACGAGCCGGTGCTTGATCGCCCAGTCCACCTCGCGGTCGATCAGCGAGAGGTTCTGCGACTCGACGGCGTCCAGCGTGCGCCCCCACAGCTCGACGACCCTCTCCAGGGAGCGGTCCTCGCTGCCCCGCGCGGCCAGGTGCTCGACGGCCTTGGCGTGGTACTCGCGCTGGATGTCCAGCGCGCTGGCCTCCCGGCCGCCCGCGAGCCGGACCGTGCGCCGCCCGGTGAGGTCGTGGCTGATCTCGCGGATCGCGCGGATCGGGTTGTCCAGGGTGAAGTCCCGGAACTGCACGCCCGCCTCGATCATCTCGAGCACGAGGTGGGTGGCGCCGACCTTCAGCAGGGTCGTGGTCTCGGACATGTTGGAGTCGCCGACGATGACGTGCAGGCGGCGGTAGCGCTCCGCGTCCGCGTGCGGCTCGTCCCGGGTGTTGATGATCGGGCGGGACCGCGTGGTCGCCGACGACACGCCCTCCCAGATGTGCTCGGCGCGCTGCGAGAGACAGTAGACCGCGCCGCGCGGGGTCTGCAGGACCTTGCCCGCGCCGCAGATCAGCTGGCGGGTGACCAGGAACGGCAGCAGCACGTCCGCGATCCGGGCGAACTCGCCCTGCCGCGCGACGAGGTAGTTCTCGTGGCAGCCGTAGGAGTTGCCCGCCGAGTCGGTGTTGTTCTTGAACAGGTAGATGTCCCCGCCGATGCCCTCGTCGACGAGCCTGCGCTCGGCGTCGACGAGCAGGTCCTCGAGGATCCGCTCGCCGGCCTTGTCGTGCGCGACGAGCCCGCTGAGGGTGTCGCACTCCGCGGTCGCGTACTCGGGGTGGGACCCGACGTCCAGGTAGAGGCGGGCGCCGTTGCGCAGGAAGACGTTCGACGACCTGCCCCACGACACGACACGCCGGAACAGGTACCGCGCCACCTCGTCCGGGGACAGCCTGCGCTGTCCGTGGAAGGTGCACGTGACCCCGAACTCGGTCTCGACCCCGAAGATCCGACGCTGCATGTCCTCCAGCGTAAGCGCAGGAGGCCCCATAAGGTCACGCCTGTGACCGACTGGTTCCGGCGAGTCGCCGTGAAGTCCCGCCATCTCGACCGGGGGTTGGCCCATGTGTCGGACACCGACCGGGGGCTGACCTCCACCGTCGCCTCGCTGCCGCCGACGCGGTGGGACGCCGCGATGTGCAGGCTGTCCAAGGCGGCGGACCACTCCGCGCTCTGGGTGGTGGTGGCAGGCGTCCTGGCCGTCCGGAGAGGCGCGGGGCGCAAGGCCGCGGGCCGCGGGCTGTTGTCCATCGCCCTGTCCAGCGGCATCGCGAACGGGATCCTCAAGCCGCTCCTGCCGCGCCGCAGGCCCGCCGCCGCGGAGCTGCCGTGGCACCGGCGGATCCCGGACCCGCCGACGTCGTCGTCGTTCCCGTCGGGGCACGCGGCGTCCGCCGCGGCGTTCGCCACGGCGGTGGTGCTGGAGAACCCGAGGATCGCCCCGGCCGTGGTGCCGCTGGCCGCCGCGGTCGCCTACTCCCGCGTGCACGTGGGCGTGCACTGGGCGTCGGACGTCCTCGCGGGCGCCGCGGTCGGCTCGACCGTCGCGCTCGCCACCCAGCGCTGGTGGCCCGTGCGGCCCACCGACGAGGCCCGCGCCCGGCCCGTCGACACCGTCCCCGACCTGCCGCAGGGGGACGGACTGGTCATCATCGCCAACCCGTTCTCCGGCCCGCCGGACTACGACGTGAGCGACGAGATCGCCGCGGCCCTGCCCGCCGCGCGGCTGCTGCGGGTCACCGAGGACACGCGGGTGGACGACCAGCTGAAGGAGTCGATCGCCGAGCTCGGCGACTGGGTGCGGGCCATCGGCGTGGCGGGTGGCGACGGCACCGTCGCGAGCGCCGCCGGCGTCGCGGACGAGTACCGGCTACCGCTGGTCGTGGTGCCCGCGGGCACGCTCAACCACTTCGCCCGGGACGTCGGCGTCTACGACCTGCAGGAGGCCGTGGACGCCACGCAGGCCGGCGAGGCCGTCGCCGTGGACCTGGGGCTGGTCGAGGCCCACCCGGGCGCGGGAGACGACCCGGAGAACCCCGACGTCATCCGCACCCGGTACTTCCTCAACACCGCCAGCGTGGGCTCGTACCCGGAGCTGGTGCGGCTGCGCGAGAAGTGGCAGCCGCGGTGGGGCAAGTGGCCCGCCTTCCTCGCCGCGCTGGTCACCGTGCTGCGCCGCTCCGAGCGGGTGCAGGTCAAGTTCGACGACCGGTGGCACGAGGTCTGGTTCATCTTCGTCGGCAACGGGCCGTACCACCCGCGGGGCATGGTCCCGGCGTGGCGGCCGACGCTGGACTCCGGCCTGCTCGACGTCCGGTGGCTGCGCGCGGACGTCCGGTTCTCCCGGCTGCGGGTGGTCGTCGCGATGATGCTCGGCGCGCTCGGCCACAGCCGCGTCTACCACCAGACCGAGGTCGCGGAGCTGGACGTCGAGCTCAAGGTGCCGTCCATGCTCGCGACGGACGGCGAGGTCGTCGAGGAGGCGGGCCGCTACACCTTCCGCGTGGCGAAGGACCCGATCCCGATCTACCGCCGCGACGAGGACCGCTGGAGCGGCCGGGACCGCCCCTTCCGGGGCTGAGCCGGTCCGGCGCCGATCGCCACCCGGGTGTCAGGCCGCGGCCTCGGAGGCCAGCAGCTCGCGGACCCGCGGCGCCACCTCGGTGCCGTAGAGCTCGATGGCCCTCATCTGCTGCGCGTGCGGCAGCGTGCCCGTCGTGTACTTGAGGTCGAAGCGCTGCAGCCCCAGCGCCTGTACCGTGCGCACGATCTTGCGGGCCACGGTCTCCGGCGACCCGACGTGCTGGGCCCCGCCGCGGACGTCCGCCTCGAACTTCGCGCGGGTCAGCGGCGGCCAGCCCCGCTCCGCGCCGATCCGGTCCAGCATGACCTTGGCGTGCGGGTACAGCGTCTCGATCGCCTCCTCGTCCGTCTCCGCGACGAACCCGGGCGCGTGCACGGCGATCGGCAGCTCCTCCCGTCCCAGCTCGCGCAGCGCCTTGCGATAGAGCTCGGCGTAGGGCGCGAACCGCACGGGGTCCCCGCCGATCACCGCGAGGACCAGCGGCAGCCCGTAGCTCGCCGCCCGGACCACCGACTGCGGGCTGCCGCCCACGCCGACCCAGGTCGTGATCCGCCCGGACTCGGTCTTCGGGTACACCTGCTGGTCGCGCAGCGCGGCCCGGATGGTGCCCTCCCAGGTCACCGGACCCTCGTCGAGCAGGTGGGTCATCAGGTCGAGCTTCTCGGCGAAGAGGGTCTCGTAGTCGGCGAGGTCGTAGCCGAAGAGCGGGAAGGACTCGGTGAACGAGCCGCGGCCCAGGGTGATCTCGGCGCGGCCGTGCGCCAGGGCGTCGAGGGTCGCGAAGCGCTCGAAGACGCGCACGGGATCGTCCGAGCTGAGCACGGTCACCGCGGTGCCGAGCTTGATCCGCTCGGTGCGGGCGGCGATCGCCGCGAGCACGACCTCGGGCGCGGAGACCGCGAAGTCGTCCCGGTGGTGCTCCCCCACCCCGAACACGTCGATCCCGACCCGGTCGGCGAGCACGGCCTGCTCCACGACGTCCCGGATGACCTGCGCGTACGGCGTGCGCTCACCGTCGGCCCCGACCGTCACGTCGCCGAAGGTGTCCAGCCCCAGTTCCACCATGTCCGTCATGCTACCGACAACGATTGAGCACTCAACATTATGCCCTCGCTACCCTCCCGGGATGACCCTCTCCTTCGACGACGAAGGCACCCGGGCGATGGAGCGCACCTACACCACGCCGGACGTCGTCCGGCAGCGCGCGCAGACCCTCGCCCTGCTCGCCCCGGCACCCGGTGAGCGCATCCTCGACGTCGGCTCCGGGCCCGGGTTCCTGCTCGCGCAGCTCGCCGAGGCCGTCGGGTCCGGGGGTGCCGTGCGCGGACTCGACCCCAGCCCGTCCATGAACGCCGTCGCGACCGCCCGGTGCGCGGCGCTCCCGCAGGTCGAGGTCGTCCAGGGTGGGGCGGAGCGGCTGCCGTTCGCCGACGGGGAGTTCGACGCCGTCGTCTCGACCCAGGTCTACGAGTACGTCGCCGACATCGCGGGCGCGTTCGCCGAGGTGGCGCGGGTGCTGCGGCCCGGAGGGCGGGTGCTGGTCCTCGACACCGACTGGGACTCCGTGGTGTGGGCCGTCACCGACCGCGAGCGGCACCGGCGGGTCATGGAGGCCTGGGACGCGCACCTGGTCGACCCACACCTGCCGGTGAGCCTGGCGCGCAGGCTGACCGAGGCCGGGCTGTCCGTGACCGGGCAGCAGGTGATCCCGATCCTCAACGTGTCGCCGGACCCGGACACCTTCAGCGTCCACATCCTGCGGACCATCGCGACGTACGTCCGGGACCGCCTGCCGGCCGGGGAGGCCGACGCATGGCAGGAGGACGTCCTCGGCGGCGACTACCTCTTCAGCATCAACCGGTACTGCGTGCTGGCCTACAGGCCCGCCGCGGCGAGCCCGGCCTCGTAGAGCGCGCGGACCTCCTCCTCGTCCCGTCCGGCGGCGAGGGCCCGCTCGTAGATCGCCGCGGTGTCCACGCCGGAGGCCTCCAGTCGGGCGTTCCACTTCTCGATCTCGGCCCGCCAGTACCCGACGACCCCGTACGAGCCCCGCGGCAGACCCCGCGCGCGCAGATGGGTGCGGACGCTGCGGGTCGCGGAGGCCTCCCCGGCGACGTAGACGTACCCGGACCCCTCCGGCAGCGCGATCCCGGCGACGATCTCCCCCAGCCTGCTCGCCCGCGCGAGCCCCGGCGTGTGGTGCCAGACGACCTCGGCCCCGGGCAGCTCCTGCGCGTCCGCCGGGTCCGGGACCTCGACGTGCACGATCGTCCGCAGCCCCGCGCTCTCCTCGACGATCCGCCCGATCGCGGGCAGCGCCGTCACATCGCCCGCCAGGACCTGCCACGCCGCACCCTCGGGCCTGCGGAACCAGCTGTTGCCGTGCGTGCGCCGCAGCCGGTCGCCGACCCGCGCCACCGCGGCCCACTCCCCGCCGACGCCGCCGGGGTGCAGCACGATGTCCACGGTCAGCCCGGCTCCGTCGATGCGCCGGACGGTGTACCAGCGCCCACGCTCCGCGGTCGGCTCCCCGTCGGCATCGGGGAACTGCAGCACGCAGGCCTCGTCCGGGACCCCCGCGGACGGCACCGCGCCCCGCAGCTCGACGCGGACCAGGCTCGGCGAGAGCCGACGGGTGGCGACGACGTCCAGCTCGACGTCCCCGGTGACGACCGGCACGACAGGCTCCTCTCGGTTAGGCCAGGCTCACCATAGCTGGGGCGATCGGCGCGGCGCACTGGGCTCGTCCGGTGACCTCGCGCCTCGCCACCGTGGTGGACGCGGCACGCCGGGACGGCGTCGGGAAGTCGACGGTGTCGAACGTGCTGCGCGGCACCGGACGGGTGTCCGAGCCCACGCGCGAACGGGTCCTGACCGGCAGCCGCCCGCCCCGCGTCGACGGGCTGATCCTGTCCGACGCGCTGCCGGGCGAGCCCCTGCTCGCGACCGGGATCCCGATCGTGACCTGCGAGGACGTCCGCGGCGGGCCGACCCCGGACGGTGTCGTCCGGGCTGACCACGGCCGCGCCCTGCACGCCCTGCTGGACGAGCTCGGGGCCGCGCGCCCGGCCCTGCTCGTCCCGGAGGAGACCGGCGACTGGGCGGCCCGACTGGGCGAGGCGTACCGCGGCTGGTGCGCCGCGGCAGGCACCCCGGAGCTGCTGGGCCGCATCGACTGGGCGCCGACCGTCGCCGGCCTCGAGGCCCCGGTGAGCCCGACGATCACGTCCGGGCGCAGCGCCGCGACCTGCTCGTAGTCGAGGTCGGCCCGCGGCAGCTCACCGGGTCTGTGATAGTAGGTGAGGCTCACCATATTGCTGGAACGTTCCACCATCGATCGTCAGGCCCGCCACGGCGGGCGCGCGTAGGCTCGGCGGCATGGGACGGCTCACCGCGCGGCGCCCGGTCCTCCGGATCGGCACGGACGGCACGACCCGCCGCAGGCCGGACTCCCTCGCCGTCGAGGAACCCCTGGAACTGCGGGTCGACGGGAAGCCGTTGAGCGTCACCATGCGCACCCCGGGCCACGACGTCGAGCTCGCGCACGGCTTCCTGCTCACCGAAGGCGTGATCGGTTCGGCCGAGGACCTGGCGTCCGCGCGCTACTGCGACTCGGTGGACGCGGAGGGCCGCAACACCTACAACGTGCTGGACATCGCCCTGGACCCGGGCGTCGAGCCGCCGGACGCCTCGATCGAGCGGAACTTCTACACGACGTCCTCGTGCGGGGTGTGCGGGAAGGCGTCGCTGGACGCCGTGCGGCTCAAGACCCGCTTCTCGCCGCGGGGCGGCCCGGTTCCGTGGTCGGTGCTCCGCACGCTGCCGGAGCGCCTGCGTGAGGCGCAGAAGGTCTTCGACTCCACCGGCGGCCTGCACGCGGCGGGCCTGTTCACCGCGGACGGGACCCCGCTGGTGGTGCGCGAGGACGTCGGCAGGCACAACGCCGTCGACAAGGTGCTGGGCCACGCCCTGCTCGCGGGCCGGGTCCCGGCCGCGGACACGGTCCTGCAGGTCTCGGGCCGGGCCTCCTTCGAGCTGGTCCAGAAGGCGGTCATGGCCGGGATCCCGATCCTCGCCGCGGTGTCGGCGCCCAGCTCGCTCGCCGTCGAGCTGGCGGACGAGGCCGGCCTGACGCTGCTGGGCTTCGTCCGCGAAGGCGCGGGAAACGCCTACACGCACCCCGAGCGCGTCGCGCTCTGAGCGAGCTCCACCAGCCGCGCTCCCTCGGCGAGGAACAGGTGGTCCGCGCCGGGCAGCTCCTCGACCACGGTCGCCGCCCAGTCCGCGGTCGCCGCCCGGACCGCGTCGGGCACCGCCACCGGGTCCCGGCCGCCGACGACGAGCATCTTCGGCCGCGGATCCGCGCCGCGCGGGGACGCTCCGAACCGCAGGGGCGGCGCCACCGCAAACCATCCCGCGATCCGCTCCGGCGCCGTCGACAGCGCGACGTCCGCGCCGAACGACCACCCCGCCAGCAGGATCGGCCCGCTCACCTCCTCGGCCAGCCGCTCGACGGCGGCCGCGGCGTCGAGGCGCTCGGCGTCCCCGCCGTCGTGGGTGCCCTCCGAGGCGCCGACCCCGCGGAAGTCGAAGCGCAGCACGGCGATCCCTCCCTCCGGCAACCCGCGGAACAACGCCTCGACGACGGGGGTGTGCATGGAGCCGCCGTGGTGCGGATGGGGGTGGCACACGACCATCCCGGCCCGGGCGCCCGCGGGGACGGCGAGCTCCCCGTCGAGGGCGGTTCCGTCCGCCGCGGAGAAGCGCATGGCGCCACACTAGGCGGATGCGTGTGCAGGGACTGGACCACATCGTGCTGGTCAGCGCGGACCCCGAGCGGCTGATCGCCTGGTACCGCGAGACCCTCGGTCTCGAACCGGTGCGGCTCGAGGAGTGGCGCCGCGGCGAGGTGCCCTTCGCCTCGCTGCGCGTCTCCCCCGACACGATCATCGACGTGCAGCGGGGCGAGCGCTCCGGCACGAACGTCGACCACCTGGCCCTGGTGGTCGAGGCCGATCTGGGGGCCCTCG
Organism: Pseudonocardia xishanensis; assembly: GCF_039541715.1. NCBI lineage: Bacteria > Bacillati > Actinomycetota > Actinomycetes > Pseudonocardiales > Pseudonocardiaceae > Pseudonocardia > Pseudonocardia xishanensis. The sequence goes on along the minus strand of NZ_BAABGT010000012.1, from coordinate 243,824 downwards.
CGGCCCACCACGGCGTCCCCGGCCCGAAGGACCTCTTCGGCGCCCGCGGCGTGGGCCGCGGCATCTACCTCCGCGACCCCGACGGCACCGGCGTGGAGCTGCGGACCTACGGCTGAGCCGCCGCAACCGCGCGGCGGCTCGGGGTGGGCCCGGCAGCAGGGAGAAGTTCGGCCCATCGCCACCACCGACGATGGGCCGAACGGACGAGCAGAGAGCTACTCGGTGCTGCCCGCGGCGACGTCGTCCCCACCGCGGACCTCGGGCTCGTCCGCCGTCTCGCCGCGGTTCGCGGCGGGCAGGATCCCGCGCAGGACGGGGCCGGTGATCCGCCGGAACGCGCGGCCGGGGCGGCCGCGGTCCAGCACGGCGACCTCGAGCGCGCTCTCCCCCAGCACCCGCGCCTCGCTGGTGCCGTTGCCCGGGGCCGCGCCGGGGACCTGCAGGCTCTCGAGCGCGGTGGCCAGGGCGGCGGCCAGGTCGTGGGCCGGGTCCACCACGTCCTTGAGCTTCGCCGAGATGGGCTCGGTGCTGCCGCCCATCACCACGTAACCGGGCTCGTCGGTGATCGAGCCGTCGTAGGTGATCCGGTAGAGCTGGTCGTGCTCCTGGGTCTCGCCGACCTCGGCCAGGCAGATCTCGGCCTCGTACGGCTTCTGCTGCTCGACGAACGCCGCGCCGATGAACTGCGCGTACGTGTTCGCCAGCCACCGGCTCGTGACGTCCCGGCGGTCGTAGGAGAACCCGCGGGAGTCGGCGAGCCGGATGCCCGCGGTGCGCAGGCCCTCGAACTCGTTGTACCGACCGACGGCCGCGAAGCCGATCCGGTCGTAGATCTCGGAGACCTTGTTCAGCGCACTGGAGTGGTTCTCGGCGACGAACAGCACGCCGCCCGCGAAGGACATGACCACCACGCTGCGGCCGCGGGAGATGCCCTTGCGGGCGAGCTCCGAGCGGTCGCGCAGCAGCTGGTCGACGGAGGAGTAGAAGGGCATCGTCATCGGGGAACGCTCCTGATCTCGTGCTTACCGGGGGGCGAGCGCAGGCTCAGCCGCCCGGGTTCTCCGCCCGGTCCGCCACGATCTGCTCGACGACGGCCGCCAGCTCGTCCTCCGAGCGCCGGACCGCGCCCTCGGGACCGGTGATGCTCACGACGACCGGCCAGATCTTGCGGACCAGGTCCGGGCCGCCGGTGGCGGTGTCGTCGTCCGCGGCGTCGTACAGCGCCTCGACGGCGGTGCGGATCGTCGTGGTCAGGTCGTTCGTGGTGCGGTGCAGCTTCTTCAGCGACGACTTGGCGAACACCGAACCGGACCCGACGGCGTGGTAGCCGAGCCACTCGTCGTACCGGCCGCCGGTGGGGTCGTAGGTGACGATCCGGCCCGCCTTGGCGGGGTCCGGCTCCTCGACGTCGTAGCCCGCGAACAGCGGGACGACCACGAAGCCCTGCATGGCCGCGCCGAGGTTGCCGCGGACCATCCCGGCGAGGCGGTTGGCCTTGCCGTCGAGGGACATCTGGACGCCCTCGATCTTCTCGTAGTGCTCCAGCTCCACCGTGTAGAGCCGCACCATCTCGATGGCGATGCCCGCGGAGCCCGCGATGCCGACCGCCGAGTGCGAGTCCGTGAGGAAGATCTTCTCGATGTCCCGCTGCGCGATGACGTTGCCCGCGGTCGCCCGCCGGTCACCGGCGATGACCACGCCCTCGTTGAACTGCAGCGCGACGATGGTGGTGCCGTGGGGCACGCCCAGGGCCTCGGGGCTCGCGTGGGAGGCGCCGGTGCGCGGGGCGTCGAACATCCGCGCCGCGGGGAGCAGGTGCGGCTGGGTGGCGGCGACGTAGTTGCTGAACGACGTCTCACCGAGCGCGGCGAACGCGGCACGGTGGCCGAGCTGACTCCCGGGCTGCGGCTCGGGACCGAACTGACGGGGCCCGGGGATGCCCTCGCGGAACTCCATGGTGGGGTGCGTGCCTCTCCTCGTCGATGTGGCTCAACTACTCCGGATACCGCGGACGGGCCGGATCCGGGTGGATCCGGCCCGTCCGGCGGGCAGGGTGGCTACTCGCCGCCCTTCTGCACGTACGCGCGGACGAAGTCCTCGGCGTTCTCCTCGAGGACGTCGTCGATCTCGTCGAGGATCGTGTCCACGTCCTCGCCCAGCTTCTCCCGGCGCTCCTGGCCCGCCGCCGAGGCGTCCGCACCCTCGTCGTCGTCTCCGCCGCCGCCGCCCTGGCGCTTGGTCTGCTCCTGGGACATGACCCTCCTCGTCACCGAGTCCCCGGGCCACCGCAGCACCGTCGTGCCAGGTGGACACCGAGGTCCGATGCCGCCAACACTACTTGGCGGGACCCCTGCACGCCCATGCTTCGCGCATTGCGAACGTATGACCGGACGGGTGGGCTACCCCTGGGTGAGCGCCGTGACCAGCTCTTCGGCGGTACCGGACCGGTCGATCAGCTCGCCGACGTGCTTGCGCGTGCCGCGCAGCGGCTCCAGCGTGGGGATCCGGACGAGCGACTCGCGGCCCAGGTCGAAGATCACCGAGTCCCAGCTCGCCGCGGCCACGGCGGACGGGTAGCGCTCCAGGCAGCGGCCCCGGAAGTAGGCCCGGGTGTCGTCCGGCGGGTTCTGGATGGCGTTCTCGATCTGGTCCTCGGTGACGAGCCGCTTCATCGACCCGCGGGTGGCCAGCCGGTTGTAGAGGCCCTTCGCCATCCGGACGTCGGTGTACTGCAGGTCGACCAGCGACAGCCGCCCCGCGCCCCACTCCAGGTCGTCCCGGCGCCGGTAGCCCTCCAGGAGCTGGAGCTTCGCGGTCCAGTCCAGCCGGTCCGCGGTCCTCATCGGGTCGTCCGAGAGGTCCTCGAGGATCTCCCCCCACAGCTGCAGGATCTCGGCCGTGTCCGCGTCCACCTCGGCGCCCTGGGTGTTCTCGACGTGCTTGAGCGCCTTCTCGTGGTAGAGCCACTGCAGCTCGACGCCGGTGAGCTTCCGCCCGTCCGTCAGCTCCACCTTCTGCCTCAGCGACGGGTCGTGGCTGATCTGGTGCACCGCGCGCACCGGCTCGGCCAGGCGCAGCTCGTCGAACCGGACGCCGTTCTCGATCATGTCCAGGACCAGCGCGGACGTGCCGACCTTGAGCAGCGTCGAGTACTCGCTCATGTTGGCGTCGCCGATGATGACGTGCAGCCTGCGGTACTTGTCCGCGTCCGCGTGCGGCTCGTCCCGGGTGTTGATGATCCCGCGCTTGAGCGTGGTCTCCAGGCCGACCTCGACCTCGATGTAGTCCGCGCGCTGGGAGAGCTGGTAGCCCTCGCCGTCCCCCTGGGCGCCGATGCCCACGCGGCCCGCGCCCGTCACGACCTGGCGGGAGACGAAGAACGGGGTGAGCCCGCCGACGATCGACGGGAACGTGGTCTGCCGGGCCATCAGGTAGTTCTCGTGCGAGCCGTAGCTCGCGCCCTTGCCGTCCACGTTGTTCTTGTAGAGCTGGATCCGCGGCGCGCCGGGGACGGTGGCGGCGCGCTCGGCGGCCTCCTCCATCACCCGCTCCCCCGCCTTGTCCCAGATCACGACGTCCCGCGGGCTGAGCACCTCGGGCGTGGAGAACTCGGGGTGGGCGTGGTCGACGTAGAGCCGGGCACCGTTGGTGAGGATGACGTTCGCGGCGCCCAGGTCGTCCAGCTCCGACTCGTTGCCGTGGGACGAGACCGAGGGTGCGGACAAGTCGAAGCCGCGGGCGTCCCGCAGCGGGGACTCCACCTCGTAGTCCCAGCGGGCGCGGCGGTTGCGTGGGATGTCCTGCGCGGCCGCGTACGCGAGCACGATCTGGGTGGAGGTGATGACGGGGTTGGCGGTGGGGTCACCGGGCACGGAGATGCCGTACTCGACCTCGGTACCCATGATGCGACGAGCCGTCACGCGCGGACCTCCCGGGAGTGCATCCGCAGAGCCTAACCCGCTCGGGAGGCGCCCGTCGCGCCTCCCGAGCGGGTGCCGCTAGGCCGCGGGCACCATCCCGTGCGGGTCGAGCACGAACTTCTGCGCCGCGCCGCGGTCGAAGTCGCGGTAGCCGCGCGGGGCGTCCTCCAGCGGGATGACCGTCGCGTTCACCGCGTCGGCGATGTGCGCCCTGTCGTGCAGGATCGACTGCATCAGCCCGCGGTTGTAGCGCAGCACCGGGCACTGGCCGGTGGTGAAGCTGTGGCTCTTGGCCCAGCCCAGGCCCAGCCGGACCTTGAGCGTGCCCTCCTTCGCGTCCGGGTCCGCGGCGCCCGGGTCACCGGTGACGTAGAGCCCGGGGATGCCCAGCCGCCCCGCCGCCCTGGTGACCGTCATGATGTCGTTGAGCACCTGGGCGGGCCGTTCCTCGCCGCCCCCGTGCCCGGTGGCCTCGAACCCCACGGCGTCGACCGCGCAGTCGACCTCGTTGGTGTGCAGGATCTGGTCGATCTGCTCCTCCAGCGTGGCGCTCTGCCCCACGTCGACGGTCTCGCAGCCGAAGGACCGCGCCTGCTCCAGCCGCTCCTTGTTCAGGTCCCCGACGATCACCACGGCCGCCCCGAGCAGCTGCGCGGAGTAGGCGGCGGCGAGCCCGACCGGGCCCGCGCCTGCGACGTAGACCGTGGACCCGGTGGTCACGCCCGCGGTGAAGGCGCCGTGGTAGCCCGTCGGGAAGATGTCCGAGAGCATCGTGAGGTCCCGGATCTTCGCCAGCGCGCGGTCGCGGTCCGGGAACCTGATGAGGTTGAAGTCGGCGAACGGCACCATCACGTAGTCGGCCTGGCCGCCCTCCCAGCCGCCCATGTCGACGTAGCCGTAGGCCGAGCCCGCCCGGGCCGGGTTCACGTTCAGGCACACCCCCGTATGGCCCTCGCGGCAGTTGCGACACCGCCCACAGGCGATGTTGAACGGCACCGTGACGATGTCCCCCACCTCGAGGAACTGCACGTCCGTGCCCTTCTCCACGATCTCGCCGGTGATCTCGTGGCCGAGGGTCTGCCCCGGCGGCGCGGTCGTCCGGCCCCGGACCATGTGCTGGTCCGAGCCGCAGATGTTGGTCGAGACGCACTTGAGGATCACCCCGTGCGGTGCCTTGCGGTCCATCCCCATGGCCGCGGCGACGTCGGCCGGGATCTCCAGCGTCGGCATGTCGTGGTCCTCGATCTCCACGACACCGGGTTCCTTGTAGACGACGATCCTGTTTCCACCCATGCACGCCATCCCTACGCTCTTGTGCTCAAGGTCACATCGCCAGGATGGAGCAATGACGTCCGAGGAGATCATCGCCGTGTTCGACGCCGCGGGCGCGATCGTCGGGAGTGCGCCGCGCAGCGAGGTCTACGCCCGGTCGCTGTGGCACGGCTCGGCGGGGGTCGTCCTGACCCGCGGGGCCGAGGTCTACGTGCACCGGAGGGCGGACACCAAGGCGGTCATGCCCGGGCTGTGGGACTGCGTGGCGGGCGGGGTCGTCGACCCGGGCGAGACGCCCTACGAGACCGCGGTCCGCGAGCTGGGTGAGGAGCTCGCGGTGCACGGCGTCCCGCTCTCGCCGCTGCGGACGGTGGCCTGGGAGTCCGGGCCCGGACCCGGCCTGGGTGGGCCGGAGGGGCTGCGCTGCCACCTCTTCGGCTACACGGCGACCTGGGACGGACCGGTCCACCACCAGCCCTCGGAGATCGCCGAGGGCCGGTGGATGTCGCGGGACGAGCTCGCGGCCCTGCTACCGGGCCCGTTCGCACCCGACAGCAGGATCCTCGCGGAGTACTGGCTCAGAAGTTGATCATGTGGCCGGTCAGGCCGTGGAAGCACTCCTGCAGGGCCTCGGACAGCGTGGGGTGCGCGTGGACGTTGCGCGCCAGCTCGTGGCTGGTCAGGTCCCACTTCTGCGCCAGGGTCAGCTCGGGCAGCAGCTCGGTGACCTCCGGGCCGATGAGGTGCCCGCCGAGCAGCTCGCCGTAGGTCTCGTCCGCGATGAGCTTGACGAAGCCGTACGGCTCGGCGAGCCCGTGCGCCTTGCCGTTCGCGGTGAACGGGAAGGTCGCGACCTGGACCTTCCAGCCCTTCTCCTCGGCCAGCTCGCGGGCCTGGGCCTCGGTGTAGCCGAAGCTCGCGACCTGCGGCTGGCAGAAGGTCGCCCGCGGCATCATCGCGTACTCGGTCGCCCCGAAGCCCATGGTCTCGGCGCCCGCGATCGCCTCCGCGGCGATGACGCCCTGGGCCTCGCCGACATGGGCCAGCATCAGCTTCGCGGTGACGTCCCCGATCGCGAAGATGTGCGGCACCGAGGTGCGCATGACGTCGTCGATCTTGATGGCCCTGCGCTCGGTCAGCTCGACGCCGGTCTTCTCCAGCCCGTAGCCGTCCACCCGCGGGGCGAAGCCGATGGCCTGGACGACCTTGTCCGCCTCCAGGTCCCGGGTGCCCTTCTTGTCCGAGACGGTGACCGTGACCTTCGCGCCGGAGTCGTCGATCTTCTCGACCCTGGTGCCGGTCAGCACCTCGACGCCCAGCTTCTTGTACTGCTTGAGCAGCTCCTTGGACACGTCCGCGTCCTCGAGCGGGAGGAGCCGGTCCAGGAACTCGACGATCGTCACCTGCACGCCGTAGTTGCTCAGCACGTAGGCGAACTCGACGCCGATCGCGCCGGCCCCGGCGATGATCACGCTCTCGGGCAGCTCACGGGTGGTGATCTGCTCCTCGTAGGTCACCACCCGCTCGGACAGCTCGGTGCCCGGCAGCAGCTTGGTGGTGGCGCCGGTGGCGATGATGGCGTTCTCGAACTCGACGGTCTCGGTCCCGCCCGCGCTCAGCTCCACCGAGATGGTGTGCGGGTCGGTGAACGTGCCCGTGCCGTCGAACTCGGTGATCTTGTTCTTCTTCATCAGGAAGTGGACGCCCTTGACCCGGCCGTCCGCGACCGTGCGGCTGCGGTCGAACGCCGCGCCGAAGTCGAACGTCACGTCCCCGGAGATGCCGAAGGTCTTCTTCTCCTTGGCGAAGATGTGCGCGAGCTCGGCGTTGCGCAGCAGCGCCTTCGACGGGATGCAGCCGACGTTGAGGCACACCCCGCCCCAGTACTTCTGCTCGATGATCGCCACGCTCTTGCCGAGCTGGGCAGCACGGATCGCTGCCACGTAACCACCAGGACCGGCACCGAGAACGACGACGTCGAAACGAGACATGACGCCAGCCTAGAACTCCGCACTCCCGCACGTCGGAGCCGGTGCCGTGATGCGACCCGGGCCACAGCGTCAGCCCGCCTCGGGACACCCCGCGTCACTCTCGGCCGGCCACACGGGGCGGTCGGTCAGATGGTCGACGAGCGCGTCCGCCACCTCGCCCAGCGCCGCGACCTGCTGCGGGGTCAGCGCGTCGAACAGGAGGCTCCGGACGGTCTCCACGTGCCCCGGGGCCGCCCGCTCGAGGGCGGCCAGGCCCGCGTCGGTCAGCCGCGCCCAGGCGCCGCGCCGGTCGGTCTCGCACGTGGTGCGCTCGACCCAGCCCGCCTCCTCCAGCCGGGCCACCGCGTGGGAGAGCCTGCTGCGGCTGGACAGCGAGGTGTCCGCCAGCCTGCTCATCCGCAGGGTGCGGTCCGGCGCCTCGGAGAGCCTGGCCAGGATCTCGTAGTAGGCGTGGGGCATCCGCGCCTCGTTCTGCAACTGCCGCTCGACGCGCTCGAACAGCAGCCGGTTGGCCGTGAGGAAGGCCCGCCAGGTCCGCTGTTCGTCGTCGTCCAGCCACCGCGTGTGGTCCACGTCACCTTCTTTATGGTTGAACACTCAAGCGCAACGGGTCTATCGTCACTCTCAACAGCTGAGAGTTCAAGCATATGGAGCGCACATGACCACCGCCACCCAGATCCCCGGCTATGTCGTCGGGACGTGGGACATCGACCAGGTCCACTCGGACGTCTCCTTCTCCGTGCGCCACATGATGGTCAGCAAGGTCAAGGGGCGCATCGCCCGGTTCGGTGGCACGGTCGTCACCGGCGAGACCTTCGAGGACTCGAGCGTCACCGCCACCCTGGACGCCTCCTCCATCGACACCAACAACGAGCAGCGGGACGGGCACATCAAGTCCGCCGACTTCTTCGAGGTCGAGAAGTACCCGGAGTGGACGTTCGTCTCCACCGGGATCGTCGCCGACGGCGGCGACTACAAGCTCAACGGTGACCTCACCATCAAGGGTGTCACCAAGCCGGTCTCGCTGTACCTCGAGATCGGTGGCTTCGGGCCGGACGCCTACGGCGGCACCCGCGCGGGCTTCACCGCCACCACCACCATCAACCGCAACGACTTCGGCGTCGACATCTCGATGCCGCTCGACGGCGGCGGCGTGGTCGTGGGCGAGAAGGTCCAGCTGACCCTCGAGATCGAGGCCGTGCTCCGCGCCGCCTGATCCCTCGCTCACGGGCCCGTCCGCCGGTGGTGGGCGGGCCCGCGGCGTGTCTACGGTGGGGCGATGTACCGGGAGACCCCGCCCCCCGCGTCGCTGCGCGGGCTGGTCGAGTGCGCCTGGTGGTCGGACGCGCGGGGGAACCGCGTCCTCCCGGACGGCTGCATGGACCTGCTGCTCTCGCCCGACGGCGGGTGGTCGGTCGCGGGCCCGGACACCTCCGCGTTCCTCGCGAGCGGCACCGCGGACTGGACCGCCGGGATCCGCTTCCACCCCGGCGTCCTCCCCCGCCTCCTCGGCGTCCCCGCCGAGGAGCTGAGAGACCGCCGCGAGCCCGTCGAGTCTGTGGCTCCGCGAGCCCTCCGCCCCCTGGTCGCCGACCTCCGCCCTGCCCGCTCGGATGCGGGCGCGGGTCTGTTCGGCGCTGTCGAGCGGCTGGTCGACGCGGCGGTGGAGCGGCGGGAGACGGCGCCCTGGTCCCTGACCGCGCTCGGCCACGTCACCGCACGGCTCGGCACCGGGGCGGCGGTCGCGGACCTCGCCGACGAGCTCGGCTGGTCCACCCGCTCCCTGACCCGCCACTGCACCGCCGTCTTCGGCTACGGCCCCACGGTGCTGCGCCGGATCCTGCGCTTCCGCGCCGCCGCGGACCTCCTGTACAGGGGGGTCGCGCCCGCCGAGGTCGCGGCCCGCACCGGCTATGCGGACCAACCCCACCTGACCCGCGAGGTCAGGTCGCTCGCCTGCGTCCCGCCCTCGGCCCTCGTCGCCGACTCCCGACCCGACCCGGTGATCATCAGCCCCCACGCAGGTCAGGGCAGCGCTGCGAAGAGGTCGATGTGGGTGCCGTCGGGGTCGGTGACCGTGGCGTAGCGCTGGCCCCAGGGTGCGTCGAACGGGGCGTGAACGCTCGGGGCGCCCGCTCCGACCAGGGCGCCGTGGGCCTCGTCGACCTCGGCGGGGGTGTCGAAGCCGAAGGCCAGCGCGACCCGACCCTCCCCCGTCGGCGGCGTGTAGCCCTCGGTGACGCTCGCGACGGTGGACTCGGGGTCGAACGCGAGCCGGTTCCCCCCGGGCAGCGGCACCTCGACGTGCGGTGCCTCGTCGACGCCCTCGGGGACCCCGAGTCCCAGCGCTCGGTAGAAGGCGAGCGCCTCGCCCAGATCGGCGGTGACGATCTCGATCACGGTCTCGGTGCTGCGAAAACCCATGCCGAGCACGCTAGCGACGGGCTCGGCAGGCGGGCTTGAACGGATCGGACAGCCCGCGTGCAGCCGTGCGGGCAGGGCAGAGGGTCCCCGCGGACCACTCCCCCGACACGCGTCGAGGCCCCGCCCGGAACTCCGGACGGGGCCTCGACGGGCGAGCGGGTCCTACAGGTACTGGCCGGTGTTCGACGCGGTGTCGATCGCGCGGCTCGAGGCGTCGTTCTTGCCGGTGACGAGCGTGCGGATGTAGACGATCCGCTCGCCCTTCTTGCCGGAGATGCGCGCCCAGTCGTCCGGGTTGGTGGTGTTGGGCAGGTCCTCGTTCTCGGCGAACTCGTCGACGATCGCGTCGAGCAGGTGCTGGACCCGCAGGCCCTTCTGCCCGGTGTCCAGGACCGCCTTGATCGCGGACTTCTTCCCGCGGTCGACGATGTTCTGGATCATCGCGCCGGAGTTGAAGTCCTTGAAGTACAGGGTCTCCTTGTCACCGTTGGCGTAGGTGACCTCGAGGAACCTGTTCTCCTCCGACTCGTCGTACATCCGCTCGACGATGCGCTGGATCAACGCGTCCACGCACGCCTTGCGGTTGCCCGCGAACTCCGCCAGGTCCTCCTCGTTGATGGGGAGGGTGTCGGTGATGTACTTCGAGAAGATGTCCTGGGCCGCCTCGGCGTCCGGACGCTCGATCTTGATCTTCACGTCGAGTCGGCCGGGGCGCAGGATCGCGGGGTCGATCATGTCCTCGCGGTTGGAGGCGCCGATGACGATGACGTTCTCCAGGCCCTCGACACCGTCGATCTCCGCCAGGAGCTGCGGCACGATCGTGGTCTCGACGTCCGACGAGACACCCGAGCCACGGGTCCGGAAGATCGAGTCCATCTCGTCGAAGAACACGATCACCGGGGTACCGGCGCTCGCCTTCTCCCGAGCCCGCTGGAAGATCAGCCGGATGTGCCGCTCGGTCTCACCGACGAACTTGTTGAGCAGCTCGGGGCCCTTGATGTTGAGGAAGAACGCCCGACCCTCGTTCGGGTCGTCCCCGCGCTGGGCCGCGATCTTCTTGGCCAGCGAGTTGGCGACCGCCTTGGCGATCAGCGTCTTGCCGCAGCCGGGGGGCCCGTAGAGCAGGACGCCCTTCGGGGGCCGCAGCTCGTACTCGGTGAACAGCTCGGCGTGCAGGAAGGGCAGCTCGACGGCGTCCCGGATCTGCTCGATCTGCCGGAACAGACCGCCGATGTCCTCGTAGCCGACGTCCGGGACCTCCTCGAGCACGAGGTCCTCGACCTCGGCCTTCGGCACCCGCTCGTAGGCGTAGCCCGCCTTGGTGTCCACCAGGAGGGAGTCGCCCGGCTTGAGGGCGACGAAGTCCTCGACGGTGTCGTCGAACAGCGGGGCGGCGAGCCAGACGACCCGCTCCTCGTCCGCGTGCCCGACGACGAGGCCGCGACCCGCCATGGAGTCGGTCGGCTCGGAGAGGACCTCGCGAAGCCCGCAGACCTCGCCGATCTTCTCCCAGTCGCAGCCCTCGACCACGGTGAGCGCCTCGTTGAGACGCACCGACTGGCCGCTGCGCAGGGTGTCGATCTCCACCGCCGGGGAGACCGCCACCCGCATGCGGCGACCCGAGGTGAACACGTCCACCGTGCTGTCCTCGTACGCGGTGAGGTAGACGCCGTACCCGCTCGGCGGCTGGGCGAGGCGGTCCACCTCCTCGCGCAGCGCGATCAGCTGGCTCCGCGCTTCCTTGAGGGTCTCGGTCAGCTTCTCGTTGCGCGCGCTCAGCTGGGACAACCGGCTGGCGGACTCCGCGAGACGCTGCTCGAGCAGACGCGCGTGCCGGGGGGATTCGGTCAGCTTGCGCCGCAGCATCGCGACTTCTTCTTCGAGGTAGCGGATCTGGGCCGCAGCCTCAGCCGGGGTCAGGGCCCCGCCTTCGCCTGGCTCACGAGTGCCGGGACCATCGTCGTAAGGGTTCACGGCATCCTCCCTCCGTGCTCCGTTTCCATACGGTACCCGGAAGCGTCGCCCATCGCGGTGAGGCGATTCGGTGATCCGTCACTCACGCGGACGGCACCTTGACGCCATCGGGATGTCTGGTTCCCGTAATCGGCCGGAAGGGAGTACTCGACCGGATGCCCTCAGCGACTGGTCGGTCTGCGCTGCTGCCGCGGCGGGACCACGCCCTCGGCCAGCCGACGAGCGGTCACCAGGAACGCTGTGTGACCGATCATGCGGTGCTCGGGTCGGACCGCCAGACCCACCACGTGCCAGGGCCTGACCAGCGACTCCCAGGCCTGCGGCTCGGTCCAGCACTGCATCTCGCGGAGCTTCTCGACGACCTGCGACAGCTGGGTCGTGGTGGCCACGTAGGCCACGAGGACGCCACCCGGGATGAGCGTGTCGCGCACCGTCTCGAGGCACTCCCAGGGCGCCAGCATGTCCAGGATGACGCGGTCGAACGGCTCGGCGGCGCCGTCGTGAGTGTTAAGGTCACCGATCCGCAACGTCCAGTTGGGTGGCGCGTCGCCGAAGAACCGTCGCACGTTGCGATCGGCGTGCTCCGCGTGGTCCGCACGCACCTCGTACGAGACCACCGAACCCGACGGGCCGACGGCCTGGACCAGCGAACAGGTGAGCGCCCCCGACCCGGCGCCGGCCTCCAGCACGCGGGCGCCCGGGAAGATGTCGCCCCAGACGAGGATCTGCGCCGCGTCCTTCGGGTAGATCACGGCCGCGCCGCGCGGCATCGACAGCACGTAGTCGGCGAGCAGCGGCCGCAGGGCCAGGTAGGGCGTGTTCGCCGCGGAGTGGACGACGGACCCCTCCGGCCTGCCGATCAGCTCGTCGTGCGCGATGGAGCCGCGGTGGGTGTGGTAGCTCGCGCCCGCCTCGAGGATGACGGTGTACTTGCGGCCCTTGGGATCGGTCAGCTGGACCCGGTCACCCTCCCGGAAGGGCCCGCCGCGGGTGCGCAGGTGCGGCTCGCCGTTCGCCGAATCGATCTCCGGTTCGGGCGTGTCGGGGCCCGCCGCCCCCTCGGGAGCGGGGTCCACGGGGTCGGGGGTGGGGTCGGCTCCGTCCGCGACGGTGGCGTCGGCGGGCTCGGTCGGGGGGTCGGCCGGGGCGTCGACGGTGCGGAGATCGGAGTCGGGCACGGGGCGCAACGCTACTTCGTGGGTCCGCGGGGACTGTCGGTGCGGTCACCTACTGTTCTGCGACGTGGACGAGGAGCAGGTCGGGCAGGAGCGGGACGAGCGCCGCAGACCCGCCCTGTCCCCGTCCCGGGCCGCGGACTTCAAGCAGTGCCCGCTGCTCTACCGGTTCCGCGCGGTCGACCGGCTGCCGGAGTCCCCCAGCCCGGCCGCGCTGCGCGGCACGCTGGTCCACGCCGTCCTGGAGCGGCTGTTCGACCTCCCCGCCGCCGAGCGCCTGCCGGACACCGCCCGGTCGCTGCTCGGCGCGGTGTGGTCGGAGATCGCCGCCGAGGCGCCCGAGCTGGTCGCGGTGATCCCCGAGCCGCGTCCCCCGGCCCCGCCCGAGCTCCCCGGGGACGCCGACCCGGTCCCCGTCGAGGAGCCCGCCGCCCCGGACCGGATCGGCGCCTGGCTGGCCGGCGCGGCGGACCTGCTGGACACCTACTTCGCGCTGGAGGACCCGCGAGCCCTCGAACCCGGCGAGCGGGAGCTGCTCGTCGAGACCGAGCTGGCCTCGGGCGTCCCGCTGCGGGGGTACCTGGACCGGCTGGACGTCGACGGCGCGGGCGGGCTGCGGATCGTCGACTACAAGACGGGGTCGGCGCCGCGGGAGTCCGGCGAGTCGCGGGCGCTGTTCCAGATGAAGTTCTACGCGCTGGCGCTGCTCGAGCTGCGCGGCCGCGTCCCGGAGCAGCTGCGGCTGGTCTACCTCGGGAGGGGCGGCGAGGAGCTGACCTACCGCCCGGAGGCCGCCGAGCTGCGCCGCTTCCAGCGGATCCTGGAGGCGATCTGGGCCGCGATCGTCGAGGCGGACCGCACGGGTGACTTCCGGCCGAACCGCGGCCCGGGCTGCGCCTGGTGCGACCACAAGGCGCTGTGCCCGGCGTGGGACGGCACTCCCCCGCCCTATCCGGGCTGGCCGGAGCTGCGCGGCGAGGCGCCGACGGCCCCCTTCGGGGCAGCGGCGAGCTGAGCCGGGGGCGCGCGGGGCATGATCGGGGCGTGAGCGAGGAGCCCTTCTACCGACCGCTGGACAGCGATCCCACCGATCCGTCCGCCGGCCTCTTCCACGCGACGGCCGCGACGACCGGGCCGTGGTTCGCCGACGCGCAGCACCTCGGCCCGCCCTCGGCGCTGCTGGTCCGCTCCTTCGAGCGGGTCCCGCCGAGCCGCCCGGACGCTCCGCCACTGCAGCTGGCCCGCTACTCCATCGAGGTCCTCGGTGCGGTGCCCGCGGGCGAGGTCGCGGTGCGGGCGTGGGTGGAGCGGCCGGGGCGCACGATCGAGCTGCTCGCCGCGGAGATGACCGCGGGCGGGCGCGCCGTGCTGCGGGCCCGCGCCTGGCGGCTGGCGATCGCGGACACCGCGGACGCGGCCACCGGCGCGGGCGACCCCATCCCGGGGCCCGAGACCGTCGCGCCGCAGGTCGGCAGGCCGGAGGGCTGGCTGCCCGGGTACCTGGACGCCGTCGAGTGGCGTTGGGTCGCCGGGCACTTCGACGAGCTCGGCCCCGGTGCGGCGTGGGGGCGGCTGCGGGTCCCGGTCGTGGAGGGTGAGGAGCCCAGCGGCCTGCAGCGCCTCGCCGCCGTGGCCGACTCCGCGAACGGGGTGGCGGCGCCGCTGCCGATGAGCGGCTGGCTGTTCCTCAACACCGAGCTGAGCGTGCACCTGCACCGCCCGCCCACCGGTGGGTGGACGGGCATCGACGCGCAGACCGTGATCGGCCCGACGGGCACCGGGACCGTCTCGGCCCGCCTGTTCGACGCGGACGGCCACGCGGGCCGGATCACCCAGGAGCTGACCGTCCGCAGGCGCTGAACCCGGCTAGTGCAGCCCGCCGTCGACCGCCCGGCAGCTCCGGATCTCCGAGGTCAGGATGCCCCGCGCGCCGACGGCGGCGAGCTTGTCCATCACCCGGTTCGACTCCTTCTTCAGCACCATCGAGCGCACCGCGACCCAGTCCGGGTCCGACAGCGGGGCGATCGTGGGCGACTGGAGACCGGGGGTGATCTCCTTGGCCGCCTCGAGCTTCACCTTGGGGCAGTCGTAGTCCAGCATCAGGTACTGCCGGGCGTAGACGACGCCGCGGATCCGCTCGGCGAAGATCTTCTTGAGGTCGATGACCTCCTGCGTCTCCTGCCGGTCCATCCGCGGCTCGCGCTCGATGAGCATGGCCTCGGACTCGGCGATCGGGTCGCCGATGACCTTCAGCCCGTGCTGGCGCAGCGTGCGCCCGGAGGACACGACGTCCGCGATCGCGTCCGCCAGGCCGAGCTGCACGGAGATCTCCACCGCGCCGTCCAGCTTGATGATCTTGGCGCCGATCCGCTTGCCGGACAGGTGCGAGCGGACCAGCCGCGGGTAGGACGTGGCGATCGTCTTCCCGTCCAGGTCCTCGAGCTTCCACTCCCGGCCCTCGGGCGCGGCGAAGCGGAACTTCGACGCGCCGAAGCCCAGCTTGAGCACCTCCTGCACCTGGCTGCCGGACTCCTCCATGAGGTCGTGCCCGGTGACCCCGAGGTGCAGGTCCCCGGACCCGACGTAGGTCGCGATGTCCTTGGGCCGCAGGTAGAAGAACTCGATCCCGTTCTCCTCGTCGATCATCGAGAGGTCGCGGGAGTCGGTGCGCTGCCGGTAGCCGGACTCGCGCATCATCGTCGCGGCGGGCTCGGCCAACGTCCCCTTGTTGGGAAGTGCGACGCGCAGCATGGGTCAGTCCGTTTCTAGAGGTACTTGTAGACGTCCTGCAGGGTCAGTCCACGACCCAGCATGATCACCTGCGTGCGGTAGAGCAGCTGCGAGATCTCCTCGGCGAGGGCGGCGTCCGACTCGTGCTCGGCCGCGATCCAGACCTCGCCCGCCTCCTCGAGGAGCTTCTTGCCCTGGGCGTGGACCCCGGCCTCGAGTGCCGCGACGGTGCCGGAGCCGGGGGCCTTGGCGGCCGCCTTCTCACTGAGCTCCTCGAACAGCGCGTCGAATGTCTTCACGGGTCGGCGTCTTCCTCTCACGAGCGTTCCTGCACACCCAGTGTCGGATGCGTCCCCCGCGGTCACGACCGGAAACGGGCCGCAGGAGATCGCCGGGTGCCGGCATGCGCCGGGCGGCCCGGTCCTCCCGGGCGTTCACCCGGAAGGAGGCTCCGCTCGGCGCACGCTGATCGCGCCCGACGGTACCCGGCGTGAGCAGGGTGGTTCCGTCAGGCCTCGGGACGCCCGCGGACCGACCCGAGGACGCAGGCCAGGTCCTCCGCCCGCAACCCCACCAGCGAGTCCCGGACGACACGCCGCGGGCCCGCGGGGATCGGCACCTCGCACGGCACCCCCAGCACGGCCGCGCCCGCGGCCTCGGCCGACGCGATGCCCGTCGGTGAGTCCTCGACGGCCACGCAGTCCGTGATCGCCACGCCCAGCAGCGACGCCGCCCGCAGGTACGGATCCGGCGCGGGCTTGCCGCGCGGCACCTCGTCCCCGCACACGGTGACGTCGAAGTGCTCGTGCCCGATCCCGATCAGCGCCTTGTCCGTGAGGTACCGGCCGGTGTTGGTCACGAGGGCGACCTTCGGACCCGCCAGCCGGACAGTGCGCAGCGCCTCCTCGGCGCCGGGCCGCCAGGGCAGCCCGGCCTCGAAGAACTCCGCCGTGGTGTCGACGAGCATCCGGGCGCCCTGCTCCGACAGCGCCGGGGTCTGCGCGACGCCCGCCTCCCGGAACACGATGGCGAGGCTGCTCGCGAGGTTCCCGCCGAGGGTCTCCCGGCGGGCCGCCGCGGACAGGTCGGTGCCGCCCAGCCAACGCAGGACCTCGACGAGCGAGCGGTCCCACACCTTCTCCGAGTCGATCAACGTGCCGTCCATGTCGAACAGCACCGCCGCCGGAACCGCACGAACGGCACTCTCGTGCGGTAGGTCCGCACGAGGGTGCCGTTCGTGCGGATCGGAGCCGGGCCCCGACGAGCGCGCCTCACCCGGCATTGAAGTACTTCGCCTCCGGGTGGTGGGCGACCAGCGCGTCGGTGGACTGCTCGGGATGGAGCTGGAACTCCTCGGACAGGGTCACGCCGATGCGGCCCGGCTCCAGCAGGTCGATGATCTTCGCGCGGTCGTCCAGGTTCGGGCAGGCGCCGTAGCCCAGCGAGTACCGGGCGCCGCGGTAGCCCAGCTTGAAGAAGTCCTCGATGTCCGTGGGGTCCTCCTCGGCCAGGCTCCGGCCCGTGGCACCCCAGGTCAGCTCCTCGCGGATCCGCTTGTGCCAGTACTCCGCCATCGCCTCGGTGAGCTGCACGCCCAGGCCGTGGACCTCCAGGTAGTCCCGGTAGGCGTCCTTCGAGAACAGCTCGTTGGCGTAGTCGGCGATCGGCTGGCCCATGGTCACCAGGTGCAGCGGCAGGACGTCGATCTCGCCGTTCGCGATCGCGAGCTCGCGCGGGCGCCAGAAGTCCGCCAGGCACAGGTTCCGGTCCCGGCGCTGGCGCGGGAACGTGAACCGGTAGCGCTCCGGCGCGTCCGGCCGCGGCTCGGTGAGCACCAGCAGCGAGTCCTTCTCCGACACCGCGGGGAAGTAGCCGTAGACCAGCGAGGCGTGCGCGAGCACCCCGTCCGCGGTCAGCCGCTCCAGCCAGTACCGCAGCCGCGGCCTGCCCTCGGTCTCGACGAGCTCCTCGTAGGACGGCCCGTCCCCGCCCTTGGTCCCGCGCAGGCCCCACTGCCCCAGGAACAGCGCGCGCTCGTCCACCATCCCGGAGTACTCCGACAGCGACAGCCCCTTGACGACCCGGGTGCCCCAGAACGGGGGCGTCGGGACCGGGTTGTCCACCGCCACGTCCGACCGCTCGGGCAGCGGTCCGGCCGCCTCGGCCTCGGCCGCCTTGCGCTTCGCGGCGATCCGCTTGGAGCGCTCGTGGCGCTCCTTGCGCTCGGCCGCCTTGCGCTCCTCGTCCGGGTCGACCGCGGGGGTGAGCCCGCGCAGCCGGGACATGGTCTGGTCCATCAGGCGCAGGCCCTCGAAGGCGTCCCGGGCATAGGAGACCCGGCCCTCGTAGACCTCGGTGAGGTCGTTCTCCACGTACGAGCGGGTCAGCGCGGCGCCGCCGAGCAGCACCGGCAGCCGCGTCCCGCGGGAGTTCATCTCCTGCAGGTTCTCCTTCATGATCACCGTGGACTTGACCAGCAGCCCGGACATCCCGACAGCGTGCGCCCGGTGCTCCTCCGCGGCCTGCAGGATCGTGGAGATGGGCTGCTTGATGCCCAGGTTGACCACGGTGTAGCCGTTGTTGCTCAGGATGATGTCCACGAGGTTCTTGCCGATGTCGTGGACGTCCCCCTTCACCGTGGCGAGCACGATCGTGCCCTTGCCCTCGTCGTCCGACTTCTCCATGTGCGGCTCGAGGTGGGCGACCGCGGTCTTCATGACCTCGGCGGACGCGAGCACGAACGGCAGCTGCATCTGCCCGGAGCCGAACAGCTCACCGACGGTCTTCATGCCCGCCAGCAGCGTGTCGTTGACGATCTCGAGGGGCGGCCGGGTGGTCATCGCCTCGTCGAGGTCCGCCTCCAGGCCGTTGCGCTCGCCGTCCACGATCCGCCGCTCCAGCCGCTCGAACAGCGGCAGCCCGGCCAGCTCCTCGGCCCGGCTCGCCCGCGCGGACGTGGCGGTGACGCCCTCGAACAGCTCCATGAACCTGTTCAGCGGGTCGTAGCCCTCGCGGCGGCGGTCGTAGACCAGGTCGAGCGCGACGGCGCGCTGCTCGTCCGGGATCTTCGCCATCGGGATGATCTTCGCGGCGGACACGATCGCGGTGTCCAGCCCGGCCTCGACGCACTCGTGCAGGAACACCGAGTTCAGCACCTGGCGCGCCGCCGGGTTGAGGCCGAAGGAGATGTTGGAGATGCCGAGCGTGGTCTGGACCTCGGGGTAGCGCCGCTTGAGCTCGCGGATCGCCTCGATGGTCTCCAGGCCGTCCCTGCGGACCTCCTCCTGCCCGGTGGTGATCGGGAAGGTCAGGGTGTCGACGACGATGTCCTCGACGTGCATCCCGTGGTTCGTGGTCAGGTCCTCGATCAGCCGCGACGCGACGCGGACCTTCCAGTCCCGGTCCCTGGCCTGGCCCTCCTCGTCGATGCACAGCGCCACGACCGCGCAGCCGTGCGCCCGGACCAGCTCCATCGTGCGCTGGTAGCGCGAGCCGGGCCCGTCCCCGTCCTCGAAGTTGACGGAGTTGACGATCGAGCGACCGCCGAGCAGCTCCAGGCCCGCCTTGAGGACCTCGGGCTCGGTGGAGTCCAGCATCACGGGCAGGGTCGAGGCCGTGGCCAGCCTGCCCGCGAGCTCCTCCATGTCCCGGACGCCGTCCCGGCCGACGTAGTCGATGCACAGGTCGATCAGGTGCGCGCCCTCGCGGGTCTGCTCGCGGGCGATCGCGACGCAGTCCTCCCAGCGCTCCTCCAGCATGGCCTCGCGGAACTTCTTGGAGCCGTTGGCGTTCGTCCGCTCCCCCACCATCAGCACCGAGGTGTCCTGGCGGAAGGGCACGGGCGCGTACAGCGACGCGACGCCGGGCTCGGGGCGCGGCCTGCGTTGGGCGGCGGTGACCTGCGGGATGGCGTCCGCGACGGCGCGGACGTGCGCCGGCGTCGTCCCGCAGCAGCCGCCGACCAGCCGCAGCCCGTAGTCCCGGACGAAGACGGACAGCGCCTCGGCGAGCTCCTCGGCGGTGAGGGGGTACTCGGCGCCGTTCTTGCCCAGCACCGGGAGGCCGGCGTTCGGCATGACGGACAGCGGGATGCGCGACTGCTTGGACAGCGTGCGCAGGTGCTCGCTCATCTCGGCGGGCCCGGTGGCGCAGTTGAGCCCGATGAGGTCGATGCCCAGCGGCTCCAACGCGGTGAGCGCGGCGCCGATCTCCGAGCCCAGCAGCATCGTGCCGGTGGTCTCGACGGTCACGCTGGTGATGATCGGGACGCGCCTGCCCTCGAGCCGCATCGCCTCCTGCACGCCCAACACGGCCGACTTGACCTGCAGCAGGTCCTGGCAGGTCTCGATCAGGAACGCGTCCGCGCCGCCTGCGAGCAGGCCCCGCCCGGTCTCGGTGTAGGCGTCCCGCAGGGTGCCGAACCGCTCGTGGCCCAGCGTGGGGAGCTTGGTGCCGGGGCCGATCGAGCCCAGCACGAACCGCTCCCCGCCGACCTCGTCCGCGGCCTCGCGGGCCAGGGCGGCCCCCCGTTCGGCCAGCTCGCGGATGCGGTCCGCGATGTCGTAGTCGGCGAGGTTGGGCAGGTTCGCGCCGAAGGTGTTCGTCTCGACGGCGTCCGCGCCCGCCTCGTAGTAGGCGCGGTGGATCCCGCGCACCACGTCCGGCCGGGTGACGTTGAGGATCTCGTTGCACCCCTCGAGCCCCGCGAAGTCGTCGAGCGTGAGCTCGGCGTTCTGGAGCATGGTGCCCATGGCACCGTCGGCGACCACCACGCGCTGGGACAGGGTCTCCAGGAGCGTGGTGTCGAAGCTGTGATCTGACGCGGCTGCGTTCACGGCTGACACTCCACCAGAGTACGGCTGTCCACCGTGCTAGATGCGCGCGCCGTAGGGTGGACGGATGACCGAGCGAGAGCAGCGTGCGGGGGTGCCCTCCGATCTGCCGGACCTCGTGGACCCGGTGATGATCACTGCGTTCGAGGGCTGGAACGACGCGGGTGAGGCCGCGAGCACCGCGCTCGAGCATCTCGAGCTGAGCTGGGACGCCGAGCCGCTGGGCTCGATCGACCCCGAGGAGTACTACGACTTCCAGGTCACGCGGCCGCTGGTCCGGATGGCGCAGGGCGTCACGCGGCGGATCGAGTGGCAGACGACCCGGCTGTCGGTGGCGAAGCTGCCGGGCAGCGAGCGGCACGTCGTGCTGGTGAACGGGATCGAGCCGAACCTGCGCTGGCGCACGTTCTGCGGCGAGATCCTGGAGTACGTCGAACGGCTGGGCGTGACCAAGGTCATCAACCTGGGCGCCATGCTCACCGACATCCCGCACACCCGACCCACCCCGGTCCGCGGCAGTGGCTACGACTCGGACTCCACGGAGAAGCTGGGCGTCGAGCCGTCGACCTACCAGGGGCCCACCGGCATCGTCGGGGTCTTCCAGCACCTGTGCATCGAGGCGGGCGTGCCCGCGCTGTCCTACTGGGCCGAGGTCCCGCACTACGTCTCGCAGGCCCGCGTGCCCAAGGCCGCCGTGGCGTTGCTGCTGCGAGTCGAGGACGCGCTGGACGTCGAGGTCCCGCTCGGCGGGCTGCCCGAGCAGGCCGAGGAGTGGGAGCGCACGGTCAACGAGATGGCCGAGGCGGACGACGAGGTGCGCGAGTACGTGCGCCAGCTCGAGCAGCAGGCTCAGGACGACGAGGAGGAGCAGCCCGTCGACCTGACCGAGACCAGCGGGGACGAGATCGCCAAGGACTTCGAGCGCTACCTGCGCCGCCGCGGCCCCGGCGGCGCGAGCTGAACCTGCGCAGGGCCGGGCTCTACCTCGGCGGGTTCCTGGGCCCGTTCGGCGGCGGGATCACCACGGCGATGCTGCCGGA
Source organism: Pseudonocardia xishanensis (assembly GCF_039541715.1). NCBI lineage: Bacteria > Bacillati > Actinomycetota > Actinomycetes > Pseudonocardiales > Pseudonocardiaceae > Pseudonocardia > Pseudonocardia xishanensis. Next base: position 222,466 of record NZ_BAABGT010000012.1, on the reverse strand, counting down.
GCTGGGCGGGTCCTTCGGGATCTCCCCCGCCACGGCGTCGACGTCGCTGACGGCGTTCCTGCTGCCGTTCGCCGCGGCGATGCTGGTCTCGGGCACCCTCGGCGAGCGCTGGGGCCGGTCGCGCACGGTCCGGCTCGCCTACGTCCTCTACTCGCTGTCCTGTGTGGCCGCGGTGCTGGCCCCGTCCTGGGGGCTGTTCCTCGGGGCGCGGATCGTGCAGGGGCTGGCCAACGCCTTCACCACCCCGTTGATCATGGCGGCGCTCGCCGCGTCGGTGGTGCCGGAGGCCCTCGGTCGGGCGCTGGGCTGGTACGGGTCGCTGCAGGCCGCGGGCCAGACGTCGGCGCCGCTGGTGGGCGGGCTCGCGGCCGAGGTGGAGTGGCACTACGCCTTCTACGGGGTCGCCGTGGTGGCCCTGCTCCTCGCCGTGGTCGGGATCCCGCGGGAGGAGCGGGCCGCGGGCCGGGCGCGGGCCACCCTGCGCAGCGCGCTGCGGCCCCAGGTGCTGCGGCTGGGTCTGGTCGCCGGGCTCGGCTGGGGCTGTCTCGCGGGCGCGGGGTTCCTGGTCGCCCTCCGGCTGGCGGACGTGTTCGCCCTGGACTCGGGGCCGCGCGGGCTCGTCCTGACCGGGCTGGGCGCGATGGGGATCCTCACCGCGCGGCTGGTCGGGGCGGCCGTGGACCGGGTGGGTGCGCGGCGCTGTGTCGTCGTCGGCGCGGTGGCGGGCGGGCTGCTGCTCGCCTGCGTCGGGCTCGCGCCGGTCGTGTGGCTGGTCGCGGTGCTCTGGGTGCTGGCCGGGATCCCGAGTCAGCTCCTGCTGGTCGGGGTGAACGCCCTGGTCCTGGGCGGGCCGGGGGCGAACCGGAGCGGCGCGGTGTCGGTGGTGCAGTCGCTGCGGTTCTTCGGCGCCGCCGCCTCCCCCGCAGGCCTGCCGCCGATCTACCACGCGGACCCGCTCGCGGCCTTCCTCGCCCCGGCCGCCCTGCTGGTCGCCGCCGTCCCCGCCCTGGTCCCCCGCCGCCCCTGACCGCCCCGGTCGCACGTTTCGTGCCGTCAGCGCGGCATGATCACCGGTTCCGTGCGCTCACCGCGGCGCAAGCCACGCTGAGAGCACGAAACGTGCAGTCAGAGCGCGATGCCGAGAAGGGCGTCGATCGCCGCGCGGGCCTCGGCCGGGGCCGCGGCGTCCGTGCCTCGCCGCTCCAGCGCCTCGGTCGCCCACGCGTCGACCGCCGCCAGCGCGCGGGGGGTGTCGAGGTCGTCCGCCAGGTGCTCGCGCAGCCGCGCCACCAGGCTCGACGCCGACGGGCCCGCCTCCAGTGCGACGGCCTCCCGCCACCGCGCCAGCCGCTTCTCCGCCGTGGCCAGCAGCTCGTCCGTCCAGGGCCGGTCCTCGCGGTAGTGCCCGGAGATCAGGGCGGCGCGGATCGCGTTGGGGTCCACGCCCTGTGACCGCAGCTTCGACACGAACACCAGGTTGCCGCGGGACTTCGACATCTTCTCGCCGTCCAGCCCGATCATCCCGGTGTGCGTGTAGTGCCGGGCGAAGGGGTGCTCGCCGGTCAGCGCCTCCGCGTGGGCCGCGCCGCACTCGTGGTGCGGGAAGATCAGGTCGGAGCCGCCGCCGTTGAGGTCGATCTGCGTGCCCAGCCGGTTGAGCGCGATCGCCGCGCACTCGACGTGCCAGCCCGGACGCCCCCGACCCAGGTCGGACTCCCACGCGGGCTCGCCGGGTCGCTCCAGGCGCCACAGCAGTGCGTCGACCGGGTTGCGCTTGCCGGGCCGGTCCGGGTCGCCGCCGCGCTCGCGGGACAGCCGGAGCATCGTCTCCGCGTCGTAGGTCGACTCGTAGCCGAAGTGGCCCGTCGACGCGGAGTCGAAGTACACGTCCGGGTACTCCGGGTCGTCGATCCGGTAGGCCGCGCCGTTGGCCACCAGCTTCCCGACCAGCTCCGCGATCTCCGGGATCGCCTCGACCGCGCCGATGTAGTCCCGCGGCGGGAGCACCCGGAGCTCCTCCATGTCCTCGCGGAACAGGGCGGTCTCGCGCATGCCCAGGACCACCCAGTCGTCCTGGTCCCGCTCGGCCCGCTCCAGCAGCGGCTCGTCGATGTCGGTCACGTTCTGGACGTAGTACACCTCGTGCCCGAGGTCCCGCCACAGCCGGTTGACCAGGTCGAACGCCAGGTAGGTGGCGGCGTGGCCGAGGTGCGTGGCGTCGTACGGGGTGATGCCGCAGACGTACATCGTGGCGGTGTCACCCGGGGCGGTCGGGCGGACCCGCGCGGTCGAGGTGTCGTACAGGCGGAGCGGCGGACCGCTCCCCTCGAGCGCGGGGAGGTCGACGGAGGCCCAGGTGTGCATGAGTCCAGCCTAAATGCTCGCCGGGTGTGCTCCGTCCTGTCGTTGCTCACCTCCGCCACGCACAGCCGGGCCGCGACGTCGAGACCCTCGGGGTGGTCCCGGCGGGGGCGAGGTCAACCCTGGAGCACGGGCTCCCGGACCTCGCGGCCCAGGCGCCCCGCGATCACCGCGCAGGCCATCAGCTGGATCTGGTGGAACAGCATCAGCGGCAGCACCAGCAGACCGACCTGCCCGCCCGCGAACAGCACCCCGGCCATCGGCAGCCCGCTGGCCAGGCTCTTCTTCGACCCGCAGAACAGGACGGTGATCCGGTCCTCGCGGTCGAAGAACCGGGCGGGGACGAACCAGGTCAGGGCGAGGACGACGGCGAGCAGCACCACACACGTCCCCACCAGGGCGGCGAGGGCGCCCAGGGACAACCGGCCCCAGATCCCCTCCACCATCCCCTCGCTGAACGCCACGTAGACCACCAGCAGGATCGAGCCGCGGTCCACGACCTGCAGGTACCTCCTGTTGCGGCCCACCCAGCCGCCGATCCAGCGGCGCAGCACCTGCCCGAGGACGAACGGCGCGAGCAGCTGCAGCGCGACGTCCAGCACCGCGCCGCCCGAGATCCCGCCCTGCGCCGACAGCAGCAGCCCGGTCAGCAGCGGCGTGACCACGATGCCCAGCAGGTTGGACAGCGACGCCGCGCAGATCGCCGCGGGCACATTCCCCCGGGCCACGGAGGTGAAGGCGATGGACGACTGCACCGTCGACGGCAGGCAGCACAGGAACAGCACCCCGAGCGTGAGCTCGGTGGGCAGCACGCTCGCGGGCACGAGCTGGATCAGCAGCCCGAGCAGCGGGAACGCCACGAACGTTGCGGCCAGGACGGTCCCGTGCAGCCGCCAGTGCCTGAGCCCCTCGATCGCCTCGCCGGTGGAGAGCCGGGCGCCGTAGAGGAGGAACAGCAGCCCGATGGCGACCGTCGTCGCGTGCCCGAACCCCTCCGCCACCGCCCCGCGCGCGGGCAGCAGCGCGGCGATCCCGACGGTGACCAGGATCAGCGCCAGGAACAGGTCGATCTTCACGCGACGCACGGGTACCAGGGTGAGCGGTTCGCGGTCATTCGGAAACCCGTGTACCGCTCTGTCTGTCAGTGCGAACTATGATGACCGCGTGGACCCCGTCCTGCTGCGCTCCTTCACGGCCGTCGCGCGGGCGCTGTCGTTCACCCGCGCCGCGGCGGCGCTCGACCTGCGTCAGTCGACGGTGAGCCAGCACGTCAGGCGGCTGGAGGAGACGGTCGGACGGACCCTGCTGGACCGGGACACCCACCGCGTCGCGCTCACCGCGGACGGCGAGGCGATGCTGGAGTACGCCGGGACGATCCTGGACGCCACCGACCGCGCCCTGGCCCACTTCCGCGGCGCCGACGTCCGGCAGCGGCTGCGCCTCGGCGTCTCCGAGGACCTCGTCCTCACCCGGGTGCCGACGATCCTCGCGGACTTCCGGAGCAGGCACCCCGCCGTCGACCTGGAACTGACGGTCGGGCTGAGCGAGACCCTCGAGGCTGCGCTGGACCACGGCGACCTGGACCTGGTCTTCGCCAAGCGCTCCCCCGGCCGGACAGGTGGCACCCGGGTCTGGCCGGACCGGTTCGTGTGGTGCGGGGCGCCCGGCACGCGACTGGCCCCGGACGCGCCGGTCCCGCTGGTCGGCTACCCGCCACCGAGCCTGTCCCGGGCCGCCGCGATCGCCGCGCTGGAGGCGGCGGGGCGGGCGTGGCGGGTCGCCTGCACCAGCGGCTCGCTGTCAGGCCTGCGGGCCGCGGCGCTCGCGGGCCTGGGGGTCGTGGCCCACGCCGAGACCCTCCTGCCCGCAGGCCTCGTCCCGATTCCGGGCCTTCCACCGCTGGGCGGCTTCGACTTCACGCTGCAGACCGGCAGGCGCACCCTCTCGGCACCCGGCGACGCCCTCGCCCGCGCGATCCTCGACAGCGCCGCCACCCTCCGCACCTGACCCCCGCGAGTCCCCCACTTCCCGCGCCCGAGTCGGACATCGCCGACTCGACGAGCCCGACCGCGGTCAGCCGGGCAGGCGCGCCGGGGTCCGTCGGACGACCCGCACGGCCTCGGTCAGCACCGCGTCGAGGTCGTCGGCGCCCGGGCCGGTCCGCAGCCCCTGCAGGATGTCCCGCGCGAACACCCCCGCGATCTGCTCCACGGACTGCGGCCCGTCCGGGCGGTACCAGGTCCAGGCGTAGTTGCACATGCCGAAGACGTGCAGCGCGGTCAGCCCCGGGTCGGTGGTGCGGAACTCCCCCGCCGCCACCCCCTCGCGCAGGATGTCCACGACGATCCCGGTGTACCGGACCCGCTGGGTGCGCACGAACTCCCTGAGGTCCCCCTCGAAGTAGCGGACGAGCTCCCGCAGGCAGGTGAGGCTGGCGGCGCGGTCGTCCCGGTGCGCGGCGAGCAGCGCGTAGATCATCGCGACCAGCCGGGAGGTCGGGTCCGGGAGGTGGGCGCGCACGTAGTCCGCCTCGGCGAAGCGGCGGCCGAAGTAGGTCACGTGCACCTCGCCGAGCACCGCCTCCTTGCTGCCGAAGTGGTGCAGGATCGTGCCCTTGCTCAGCCCGAGCTCCGCCGCGACGTCCGCCAGGCTCGTCTCGGCGTACCCGCGGTCGGCGACGTGCTCGGCGAAGACGCGCAGGATCGCGTCGCGGGAACTGGGCCGGACCATGCGGGGACTCTAGCCCATTGCTGACTGAACGTGCGGTCAGTTACGGTGGCGGCATGACGACGCAGACGAGCGCGGCACCGGTGCTGCGCAGCGCGGCCGACCCCGCGTCGGAGCGGTTCGCGCGCCAGGCCGAGTCGCACCGGTCGCTGGTGGCGGACCTCAACGCCCGGCTGGCCACGGCCCGACTCGGCGGCCCCGAACGTTCCCGCGCCCGGCACGTCGAGCGCGGGAAGCTACTCCCCCGCGACCGGGTGGACTCCCTCGTCGACCCCGGGTCGCCGTTCCTCGAGCTCTCCCCGCTGGCCGCGCACGGCCTCTACGAGGGGGACGCCCCCGGTGCCGGGATGATCACGGGCGTCGGACGGGTGTCGGGCCGGGAGTGCGTGATCGTCGCCAACGACGCGACGGTCAAGGGCGGCACCTACTACCCGATGACCGTGAAGAAGCACCTCCGGGCGCAGGAGGTGGCGCTGCACAACCGGCTCCCCTGCCTCTACCTGGTCGACTCCGGCGGCGCCTTCCTCCCCCGGCAGGACGAGGTGTTCCCCGACCGCGAGCACTTCGGCCGGATCTTCTACAACCAGGCCACCATGTCCGGGCTCGGGATCCCGCAGATCGCCGCGGTCCTGGGCTCGTGCACGGCGGGGGGCGCCTACGTGCCCGCGATGAGCGACGAGGCCGTGATCGTGCGCAACCAGGGCACGATCTTCCTCGGCGGCCCGCCGCTGGTGAAGGCCGCGACCGGCGAGGTCGTCACCGCCGAGGAGCTCGGCGGCGGGGACCTGCACTCCAAGGTCTCCGGGGTCACCGACCACCTCGCGGACGACGACGCCCACGCCCTGCGCATCGTCCGCTCCATCGTGGGCACCCTGGGCCCGCGCGCCGCCCCGCCGTGGGAGCGGATCCCCACCGAGGACCCGGTCGTGGATCCGGCCGAGCTGTACGGCGCCGTCCCCACCGACTCGCGCACCCCGTACGACGTGCACGAGGTCATCGCGCGGATCGTCGACGGCTCCCGGTTCCACGAGTTCAAGTCCGAGTACGGCACCACCCTGGTCACCGGGTTCGCGCACCTCCACGGCCACCCCGTCGGCATCATCGCCAACAACGGCATCCTGTTCTCCGAGTCCGCGGTCAAGGGCGCGCACTTCGTCGAGCTCTGCGACCAGCGCGGCATCCCGCTGGTGTTCCTGCAGAACATCTCCGGGTTCATGGTCGGCCGCGAGTACGAGGCGGGCGGCATCGCCAAGAACGGCGCGAAGATGGTCACCGCCGTGGCCTCCACCCGGGTGCCGAAGCTGACCGTGGTCATCGGCGGCTCCTTCGGCGCGGGCAACTACGCCATGTGCGGGCGGGCCTACTCGCCCCGGTTCCTGTTCATGTGGCCCAACGCCCGCATCTCGGTCATGGGCGGCGAGCAGGCCGCGACCGTGCTCGGCACCGTCGGCAACACCGATCCGGACGCCATCCGGGACCAGTACGAACACCAGGGCCACCCCTACTACTCCACGGCCCGGCTCTGGGACGACGGCGTCATCGACCCCGCCGACACCCGCACCGTCCTCGGGCTGTCCCTGTCCGTCGCCGCCAACGCGCCCCTGGCCGACCCGGCCTTCGGCGTCTTCCGGATGTGAGGCCCATGTTCTCGACAGTGCTCGTCGCCAACCGCGGGGAGATCGCGGTCCGGGTCATCCGGACGCTGCGGTCGCTCGGCATCCGGTCCGTCGCCGTGTACACCGACCCCGACGCGGCGGCGCCGCACGTCGCCGCGGCGGACGTGGCGGTGCACCTCGGGCCCGCCCCGTCCTACCTGTCCACCGAGAAGGTCATCGCGGCCGCGAAGGCCACCGGCGCCGAGGCGATCCACCCCGGCTACGGCTTCCTGTCCGAGAACACGGCGTTCGCCGCCGCGTGCGAGGAGGCCGGGATCGTCTTCGTCGGGCCGCCCGCGAGCGCGATCGAGGCGATGGGCGACAAGATCCGGGCGAAGCAGACCGTAGCGAAGGCCGGCGTGCCGGTGGTGCCCGGCTCGGACGGCGTCGGGCTCTCGGACGCCGAGCTGACGGCGGCCGTCACGGACATCGGCTACCCGGTGCTGCTCAAGCCCTCCGCGGGCGGGGGCGGCAAGGGCATGGTCGAGGTGCACCGGGCCGAGGACCTGCCCGAGGCACTGGCCGGGGCCCGACGGGTCGCGCGCAGCTCCTTCGGAGACGACACCCTGCTCGTCGAACGGCTGGTCACCTCGCCGCGGCACATCGAGATCCAGGTGCTGGCGGACGCGCACGGGAACGTCGTGCACCTCGGCGAGCGCGAGTGCTCGCTGCAGCGGCGCCACCAGAAGATCGTCGAGGAGGCGCCGTCGCCGCTGCTCACGCCCGCGCAGCGGGAGGCGATGGGGCGGGCCGCCTGCGACGCCGCCCTGGCCTGCGGGTACGCGGGGGCGGGGACCGTCGAGTTCATCGTCGACGGGCGCGACCCCGACTCCTGGTTCTTCATGGAGATGAACACCCGGCTCCAGGTGGAGCACCCGGTGACCGAGGAGGTGTACCGCGCCGACCTCGTCGCGCTGCAGCTGCGGATCGCCGCCGGGGAGCGGGCGCCGTGGCCGACCTTCCGGCCGCAGGGCCACGCGGTCGAGGTCCGGCTCTACGCCGAGGACCCCGGCGCGGGGTTCCTCCCGACGGGCGGGCGGATCCTGGCCTGGCGCCCGCCTTCGACCGTCCGGGTGGACTCGGGCATCGCCGAGGGCGGCGTCGTCGGCTCCGACTACGACCCGATGCTGGCCAAGATCATCAGCTGGGGCGGGACCCGGGACGAGGCGCTGCGCCTGCTCGACTCCGCGCTCGCGGACACGGTGTTGCTCGGCGTCGGCTCCAACCTCGGGTTCCTGCGGGCACTGCTCGCCGACCCGGACGTCCGGGCGGGGAACCTCGACACCGGGCTGGTGGGCCGCCGCCTCGACGCGCTGACCGCCACCGACCTGCCCGCCGCGGCCCTCGGGGCGGCGACGGGGGTGACCCTGCTGGACCTCGAACCGCGCGGCGCGATCGTCGACCCGTTCGACGTCCCGGGCGGGTGGCGGCTCGGCGAGGACGCCTGGACCACCCGGCGGATGCGGGTCGCCGGGCACGAGCCGGTCGAGGTCCGCGCCCGCGGTCGGGCCGCCGCGGCCGAGGTGTCGATCGACGGCGGGGCCCCGATCGCCGTCGCCACGGTGCGGGACGGGGACGGCTACCACCACACCCAGGACGGGATCACCCACGGCTGCGTCGCCGTGCGGGACGGGTCCACGCTCTGGCTCTCCTTCGACGGGCGCATCTACGCGATCGGCGAGCAGGAGGCCCTGGAGGCCGCGGCCGAGGCGGCGGCGGGCGCGGGCGGCCCGGTCCTCTCCCCCATGCCCGGGACCGTGACGGTCGTCGAGGTGGCGGAGGGCCAGGAGGTGACCGCGGGGCAGACCCTGGTCGTGGTCGAGGCGATGAAGATGGAGCACGTGCTGACCGCCCCGGTCGACGGCACGGTCCGCGAGCTGCGGGCGAGGGTCGGCGGCACGGTGGCCAAAGACGCGGCACTGCTGGTGGTGGAAGCCGCGGAATGATCGCTCGCCGCGGGATCCGAGCCCCGCCGGTGTGGCTCGGGAACCGCGGGTGAGCCGGTCGCTCGTGGCGGCGCGGGTACGCGCCCGGGCTGACCGCCCGGTGACACCGACCGGACGCCTCGTGGGTCGTCAGGTGCCCGTGGCGCGCAGGGTGCGGAGCTCGTGGTCGGCGGCGCCGAGCTGTCGGTGCAGGTCCGCGAGCCGGGCGGCCGCCTCCTCGTCCCGCGCCGCCAGCCGGTCGCGGTGCTCGCGGTCCCGAGCGGCCAGGTCCGCACGCCACCGGGCCTGCGCGGCCGCGGACTCCGCACCCGCCCGCTCCTCCACCGCCGCCACCGCGTTCCGGGCCTGCTCCCGGGCCGCCGCCACCGCCGCGCTCGCCCGTTCCTCGGCCGCCGCGACGTCCGCGCGACGGCGGTCCTCGGCCACCGCGGCCCGATCCGCCAGCTCCAGGCGGTGGCTCTCGCGGAGCTCCGCTAGCTCGGTGTGATGCCGGTCGGTCACCGCGGCCAGCTCCCCGCGGTGTCGCTCGGCCGCCGCGGCCAGTTCCTCCGCCGCGCGAGCCGCCTGTCGCTCGGCGCTCGCCCGGGCCTCGGCGGCCGCGTCCTCGGCGACCCGGAGGGCGGCGGCGGTCGTGGCCAGACGGTCGGAGACCTCGGCGGTCCGAGCCGCCGCGGCCTCGGCGAGGTCCTCCGCCCGGGAGACCCGCTCCTGCAGCGCCTCGATCCGGCCCTCGGCGCGCAACCGGTCCGCGACGGCTGCGGCCGCCGCCCTCTCCGCCTTCCCGCGCTCACGGTCCGCCCCCTCCGCGAACGCCACCGCCTCCACGGCCCGGGCCTGCGCGTCCGCGGCCTCCTGCGCGGCCGCGGCGGCGCGGGCCTCCGCCTGTTCGCGCGCCCCGCGGGACTCCGCGGCCTCCGCACGGGCCGCGTCCCGGTCCGCCAACGCCGCCCGGGTCGCGTCGCGGACCAGCGTGCGGGTCTCGGTCACCGCGGAGAGCAGGTCCCCGAGCGGTTCGGCCGCGGCGTCCAGCTGCTCCGCCATCCGGTCCAGGACGACGGCGTGTCCGAGCGGGTCCTCCGGCTGCAGTGACTCGACCGCGAGGAACGCCGCCTCCGCGGCCTTGCAGCTCAGGTCGTTCGCGCCCCAGGTTCTGCCGTCCTGGCAGTACCGGGGCCGGTTCCCGCGCCCCTGCGACACCGGCAACGGCGCTCGGCAGTGCCGGTACGCGCACAGGCGTTCGGTCTGTTCCACATCCACAGGATTACATATCAATCTGTATTATCGGAATTTGGATATGCGCTACCTGTCAACTCGGGAGAAACCCCCTTCTCCCGGGTCAGGCGCTAGGATCCGGCGCGTGAGCGACGCAGAAGTGGGCCTCCCCGCTCGACGGCAGACGGCAGTCCTCGCCGACCTGCCCACCCGCCTCCGTGCGCTCGACGCCGCCGCGGACCGCTACCTCGAGGACGGGCGGGTCGCCGGGACCCGCGCGGCCTACGCCCAGGACTGGGCGGCGTGGACCGACTACACGCGCTGGGCCGGGATCCCGCTGCTCTCCGGCGGGCGGGGCGCGCTCGTCGGGTTCGTGCTCTGGTGCCAGCAGGGCGGGCCGCGGCTGGACCGCCCGGCCGGCGAGCCCGCGGCGCCGGCGACCATCCGCCGTCGGATCGCGGGGGTGCTGCACGGGCTGCGGCGGTTCGGGGCGGAGATCGACCCGCGCGGCCCGGAAGCCGCCCGCGAGGCGCTGGCCGTCTACCGGCGGCGGCTCGCCGAGGAGGGGGTGCGGCGCGGGCGGGGGCAGGCGGTCGCCGTCGACCTGCCCGCCGTGCTCGCGATGTCGCGGGCCTGCCCGGACACCCGGGCCGGGCTACGGGACCGCGCGATGCTCACGATCGGCTTCTACGGCGCCACCCGGGCCAGCGACCAGGCACATCTGCGCGCGGCGGACGTGACGGTCGAGCAGAACGGGCTCGTCCTGGACGTCCGGGTGGGCAAGACAACCGGCCGCAGCGCGCTCCCCCGCCGTCGCCACCCGCTGCTCTGCCCGCGCACCGCGTGGCTGGCCTGGCGCGAGCTCACCGGGCCCGGCGGCCCCGCCTTCCGCCGGATCGACCGACACGACGTCGTGAGCGAGAAGGCCCTGTCCCCCGACGCCGTCACCGCGCTGGTCGCGCGCGCCGGCGAGCGGGCCGGGCTCCCGCACCCCGTGACCTGCCACTCCCTGCGCGCCGGCTTCGCCACGGAGTCCTACCGGGCGGGAGCCGCCCTGCTCGACATCGCGACGCAGGGCCGCTGGGCCCCGGGCAGCCAGGAGCTCTTCCGCTACATCCGCACCGTCGACCAGTGGCGCCACAACGCCGCCGACGCGCTCGACCTCCCCCCTGACCGCACTCCCCCAACCGCACACCCCCGACCGCACGAACGGCACTCTTGTGCGGACCTACCGCACAAGAGTGCCGTTCGTGCGGAAGGTCAGGAGCGGCGCTTCAGGTAGTCCGCGACCACCTCGGCGCCCAGGCCGTCGAGGGACGGCGTCACCACTCGACCGCCCACGCGCTTCGCCACGTCGTCCATGAACGCCGCGAGGCGCGGGTCGTCTCCCAGGACGAAGAAGGTGAACGCGGCCTTGAGCCCGGCGAGCTTGTCCAGCTCCCCCACCGTCGCCCGCAGGGTGTGCGGGCTGGGCGGGTAGTCGAAGTAGGCCTCGCCGTCCGGCTCCAGGTGCGCGGTCGGCTCGCCGTCGGTGACGACCAGGACCACCGGCGTGGCGTCGGAGTTCCTGCGGAGGTGCTGTCCCGCGAGCAGGAGCGCGTGGTGCAGGTTCGTGCCCTGCGCGTACGCCCCCTCCAGGCCGACCAGCTCGCCGATGTCCACGGACTGCGCGTGCCGCCCGAACGTCACGAGCTGCAGCGCGTCCCCGCGGAACCGGGTCGAGACCAGCTGGTGCAGGGCCAGCGCGGTGCGCTTCATCGGCACCCACCGCCCCTCGGCCACCATCGACCACGAGGTGTCCACCAGCAGCGACACCGCGGCGCGGGTCCGCTGCTCCGTCTCGACGATCTCGACGTCCGTCACGTCGAGCGCGCGGCTGTCGCCGGACGCCCGCCGCAGCTGCGCGTTGAGCAGCGTGCGCGGCACCGACCACGCCTCGGTGTCCCCGAAGGCCCACGGCCGGGTCTGCCCGGTCGCGTCTCCCGCGGCCCCGGCCCGGCGGGTGTCCCGCTGGCCCGTGCGCCCGGAGAGCTGCTCGGAGACGTCCCGCAGGATCGACTGCCCCAGCCGCCGCAACGCCTTGGGCGACAACGTCAACGACCCGTCCGCGGCCCGTTCGAACAGGCCCTGCCGCTGCAGCTCGCGCTCCAGCTGGGCCAGTGCGCGGGCGTCGACGCCCGCCTGCTCGCCGAGCATCTCGGTGAGCGCGTCCAAGTCGATGTCGTCCAGCCGGGCGCCCGGGTAGCTCTGCGAGAGCTGCTCCGCGAGGGAGTCCAGCTGTCCCAGCTCCTCCAGGGCACGCGTCGCCTCGCCCATGCCCATCGGGTTGTCCCCGCGGAACCGTCCCGACCCGTCCCAGTCCTCGCCGGGGCGCAGGCCCTGGAGCTGGGCGTCCAGCCGGGCCATCTGCTGGGCCAGCCGAGGGTCGCCGAACGCCTGCTGCGAGAGCTCCATCAGCTCGGCCCGCTGCTCGGCGGACATCGAGTTGAGCATCCGCTGGGCGGCGGCGGAGCGTTGGGCGAGGGTGTCGATGAGCTCGTCGGTGTTCTGCGGGTTCTCCGGGAAGAAGTCCCCGTGCTCCCGCATGAACTCCTGGAACTGCTCGGTGGTGTCCTGCCCGTTCGCGTGGTTCTCCAGCAGGGAGTTCAGCGACTCCATCATGGAGTTGATGCGCTCGACGTCCTCCGGGGTGGCCCCCTGCAGCGCCTGCTTCATCCCCTCGAACCGCTGGTCCATCATCTCGCGACCGAGCAGGTCCCGGATGTCCTCGTAGGCCTGGCGCGCGTCGGCCGACCGCCAGTCGTACTCGTTCAGCTCGCGGACCGCGCCGCCGGTGTCGTTCGGCAGCGCGTCCAGCTGCATCTCACGGAACCGCGCGTCGACTGAACCTTCAGCGTCCTCGTTCCGCAGAGCCTCGCGCTCGGCGTCGAGGGCACGCTGCAGGAGCTCGCGGACCTCCTGCAGCGTGCCGTCGATCCGGTTGTCCCGCTGCAGGTCCCGGCGGCGCTGCCAGACCTGGCGGGTCAGGTCGTCCAGCCCCCGGTTCTCGCCCAGCCCGCGGCGCAGCAGCTCCTGGAGGGCCTGGCGGGGCGAGGACCCCTCCATGACGTCCCGGCCGACCTGGTCCATGGCCGCGCGGATGTCGAACGGCGGGGCGAGCGGGTCCGGGCCGCCGTCGTAGGGCCCGTAGGCGTAGCGGAGTCTCCTGCGGCGTGGATCAGCCATATTCCACCGTGTCGCCGTCGTCCGTCTCGTCCTTCGCCAGCTTGCGGGTGAGGAAGAGGTACTCGAGCGCCATCTCGGCGGCCGACGCCATCGGCCCGGGGTCCTCGGTCCCCTCGGCCCCCAGTCGCCTGGCCACCTCGGTGAGCACGGCGACGGCGGGCAGCTTGGCGACGACCTCGGCCGCCGCCACCCGCTCCCCCGTCCGCACGGGCCGGGACGCCACCTCGTGGGCCAGCTCGGAGAGGTCGACGCCGCGCAGGGCGAACCGCGCGGTGTCCGCGATCGCCCGGCGCAGCAGGTGCTCGAGGATCTCCTCCTCGCGCCCCTCCTCACCGGACTCGAACTCGATCTTGCCGCGGAGTACGGCAGGCACGGCCTCCAGGTCGACGGGCCGGGCGTACGCCCTGCGCTCGCCGACGATCGCGGCCCGGCGCAGCGCCGCCGCCGCGACGGTCTCGGCGGCCGCCACGGCGAACCGCGCCGACACACCGGAGCCCTGGTCGACCGCGGAGGACTCCCGCAGGTGCCGGGTGAACCGCGCGACGACCTCGATCAGGTGCCGCGGGACCTCCGCGGCCAGCTCGGCCTCCTGGACGACCAGGTCGACCTCGTCCGCCACGGCGAGCGGGTAGTGCGTGCGCACCTCCGCGCCGAAGCGGTCCTTGAGCGGGGTGATGATCCGGCCGCGGTTGGTGTAGTCCTCGGGGTTCGCGGAGGCGACCAGCAGCACGTCCAGCGGCAGGCGCAGCGTGTAGCCGCGGACCTGGATGTCCCGCTCCTCCATCACGTTGAGCAGGGCGACCTGGATGCGTTCGGCCAGGTCCGGCAGCTCGTTGATGGCGACGACGCCGCGGTGGGCGCGCGGGACGAGTCCGAAGTGGATGGTCTCAGGGTCGCCCAGCGAGCGACCCTCGGCGACCTTGACCGGGTCCACGTCGCCGATCAGGTCGGCGACCGCGGTGTCCGGGGTGGCGAGCTTCTCGGTGTACCGCGCGGAGCGGTGCACCCAGGTGACGGGCAGGTCGTCGCCCAGCTCGGCGGCGCGGCGGAGGGTCTCCGGCGCGATGGGCTCGTAGGGGTGCTCACCCAGCTCGGAGCCCTCGATGACGGGCGCCCACTCGTCGAGCAGGCCGACGAGTGAGCGGAGCAGTCGGGTCTTGCCCTGGCCGCGCTCGCCGAGCAGCACGATGTCGTGCCCGGCGATCAGGGCCCGTTCGAACTGGGGCAGGACGGTGTTCTCGAAGCCGACGATCCCCGGCCAGGGGTCGCGGCCCTCGCGCAGCGCGGCGAGGAGGTTGTCACGGATCTCGGACTTGACGCCCTTGAGCACGTGCCCGGAGGCACGGAGGGCACCGAGGGAGCGGGGAAGATCGGCGGGTGCAGTGAACGGCACGGATTCCACGCTACGCCCGCGAGATGATGACCGCGCAACGATTCACAGGAGCAGGAGCCCCGTGGGCACCGCCACCAGGGCGATCGCGCCCAGCCGGATCCCCGCCTGCGCGAGCCGCGGCAGCGGGCGGGGGTGCGAGGAGATCCGCTCGATCCGGGCCTCGAGGGCGTCGGTGAAGGAGCTCAGAGCGGCGGCGGGGGCGCTGCCGCCCACCGTCTTCAGGGCACCGACCAGCTCGTGGGGCTCCGACTTGCACGCCGCGACGTCGTCCGCCCGCATCTCGATCAGCTCCGCCACCGCGACCTGGGCGCACTCCATCCCGCGCACGAACGGCGCGGTGGCACCCCAGGCGACGAAGGGCAGGACCACCAGGTCGTGCCGCTCGCGCAGGTGGGAGCGCTCGTGGGCGAGGACGGCCCAGACCTCCTCGGGCTCGAGTGCCTCCAGCACCCCGGCGGAGACGACGAGCCGGGAGCTGCGCCCGGGCAGGCAGTACGCGACGGGCTGGGGATGGTCCAGCACGCGGGTACCGGGCGAGTCCGGCCAGGGCGTCGCGAGCACGTCCAGCAGGTCCCGGTGGCGCCGCCGGGCGCGGAGCGTGCGCAGGTACATCGTGCCGAGCACCCACACCAGCCGCGCCCCGACGCCGAGCGACGCGGCGGCGGCGATCACGTGCACGGTGTCGAACCGGGCGGGCCACTCGCCGGAGTTCCACTCCCGCACCAGCGTGCCGAGCGCGGCGGGGAGGGAGTCCCCCAGCGGGGACAGGCCGTAGACGACTCCACAGCCGACGAGCGACAGCCCACCGGCCAGGCCGATCGCCTGCCAGACGAGCAGGGCCCCGACCGGGTCCCGGCGGGTCCAGCGCGCCCGGCTGAACCCACGGCTCACCGGCTCGGCGAGGACCACGCCGAGCACCAGGAGGCCGAGCGCCGCGAGCGCCATCGGCCCATTGTCCCGGACGGCGTCCGGGCCTAGTCCAGCAGGTCCCGCAGCTTGCGACGCTCCTCACTGGGGATCGAGCCCAGGAAGCGGGCCAACGCGGCGCCGCGGTCCGGGGCGCCGTCCAGCGCGTCGTTCATCAGCTCGGCCACGTGGTCCTCGCGCGAGGCGGTGGGCCGGTAGTGGTGCGCCCGCCCATCCCGCGTGCGGAGCACGAGCTGCTTGCGCTCCAGCCTGCCCAGCACCGTCAGCACGGTGGTGGTCGCGAGCTCGCGATCGGCCAGGGACTCCTGGACCTCCCGCGCCGTCAGGTCGCCGGTGGCGGCCCACAGCACTTCCATCACAGCACGTTCAAGCTCACCCAGACTCGGCACACCGACGATTCTACTCCGCGTAGAAAGCATCGCGGTGCAGAACCGAGGGCGACCTTCACGTGACCTGCACCTCGTCACCGACCTGGAGGAACGCGAAGAAGGCCTGCGCGTCCGCCTGGACCAGCTTCACGCACCCGGCCGACGGCGTGTCCTGCCCGCCCTGGTGGAACGCGACCCCTCCGGGGGCGAAGAACACCGAGTACGGCATCTGCACCAGGTACTCGCGGCTGGTGTACTGCTCGGCCTTCCACTGCACCGCGAAGGTGCCGACCGGGGTCGGGTCCTCGTCGTCCCCGGTCTGGACCGCCACCGGCCCCCGGACGACCTTGCCGCCGTCCATCAGCCAGGCCTTCCTTCCGGCCACGTCCACGCACGCCCGGGCGGTTGCCGTGCACGGCGTGCCCGCGACGCCGCCGGGGTACGCGGCGGGGGCCGCCGCGGCGAGGGGTCGTGCCGGTTCCTGCGCGGACGCCGCACCGATCCCGACCGTCGAGACCGCGAGGGCCGTCACCACGCCCAGGGCCACCGCACCCGCGACCGAGCCCCGCACCTGCCGCCGCATCCGCACCTCACCGTTCCGTCCGTCGGGCCCCCACCCCTCCATCGTCCGTGCGGGGCAACGACTGTTGGGCGATCCGGGTGACGGTCGGGTGGCCTTGACGACACTCTCCGTACAGGTGCGTGTCACCGGCCGCGGTAGGCCGGGGTCCGCTTCTCCGCCCTGGCCACGCGGCCCTCCTCGAGGTCCGCGCTGCGCCAGCAGGCCCGGAAGGCCTCCTGCAGCACGGGATCGGTCTCGGCCAGGTCGACGCGGTCGAGGACCTGCTTGTTGTAGGCCAGCGTGAGCGGGGCCAGCCCGGCCAGCTCGGCGGCCCAGGCGTGGGCGTCGGCGACGGTGCCGAGCCGGTCGACGAGCCCGCGCTCCCACGCGAGCCGCGCGCCGACGGTCTCGCAGCCGATCAGCAGCGCCCGCGCGGTGCCCCCGCCCGCGACCTGCTCCAGCCGCCGGATCGTCCACGGGTCGACGGCCAGCCCGAGCCGCGCGGTCGGCAGCGCGAAGACCGCACCCTCCGCGGCGACCCGCAGGTCCGCGGCGATGGCCAGCTGGGTGCCGCCACCGATCGCAGGCCCGTTGACCGCGGCGACGACCGGGACCGGGAGGGTGTGCACGGCCTGCAGCGCGGCGTAGAGCGCGGCCAGGAAGTCCGCGCCGTACACCTCCCCGAAGTCCGCCCCCGCGCAGAAGCTGGTCCCCGCCCCCGTCACGACGACGGCGCGGGCCCCCTCGGCCCGGACCCGTTCGACCGCGGCGACGATGCCCTCGCAGGTCTCGATGTTCAGCGCGTTGCGCCGCTCCGGACGGTCCAGCTCGATGGTCCCGACCCGGTCGTCACCGACCCGCACGTGCACGGCCACAATCCACTCCTCTTGATCGACCGCTCGGGAGCGTACGCTGCGCCGCGTGACCGACGGTGCAGACGACGGCGGGCTGCGCCTCGGCACCCCCGCGGGCCGGTGGGTGCTGCTCGCCACGGTCCTCGGCTCCGGGCTCGCCATGCTGGACGGGACCGTCGTCAACGTCGCCCTCGCCCACATCGGCGAGGACCTCGACGCCGGGTTCTCCGGTCTGCAGTGGACGGTCAACGCCTACACCCTCGGCCTGGCCGCGCTGATCCTGCTCGGCGGGTCGCTGGGCGACCGGTTCGGGCGGCGGCGGGTCTTCGTCGTCGGGGTGGTGTGGTTCGCGGTGGCGTCGGCGGGGTGCGCGCTGGCGCCGGACGTCGGCACGCTGGTGGCGGCACGGGCGCTGCAGGGCGTCGGCGGGGCGCTGCTCACCCCCGGCAGCCTCGCGATCATCTCGGCGTCCTTCCACGGCGGCGACCGGGCCGCCGCGGTGGGCGCCTGGTCCGGGCTGGGCGGGATCGCGGGCGCGGTCGGGCCGTTCGTCGGCGGCTGGCTCGTCGAGTGGTCCTGGCGGGCGGTGTTCCTGGTCAACCTGCCCCTGGCGGCGCTCGTGGTGTGGGTCGCGCTCACGCACGTCCCCGAGACCAGGGACCCGGCGGCCGCCCCGGGGCTCGACCTCACCGGGACGGCGCTGGCGGCCGTCGGGCTGGCGGGGGTCACCTGGGCGCTGACCGAGGGCGGCTCCGGCTGGACCACGCCCGCGTGGGTCGCGCTGGTGGTGGGGATCGCCGCGCTGACGGCGTTCGTGCCGGTGGAGCGGCGCTCCCCGCACCCGCTCGTCCCGCCGTCGCTGTTCCGCAGCCGGGTGTTCACCGCGGCGAACGTCGTCACGCTGCTGGTCTACGCCGCGCTCGGCACGCTGTTCCTGCTACTCGTCCTGCAGCTCCAGGTCGTCGCGGGGTTCTCCCCCGTGCTCGCGGGCGCGTCGCTGCTGCCGGTGACCCTGCTGATGCTGCTGCTCTCCGCCCGCTCGGGGGCGCTCGCGCAGCGGATCGGGCCCCGGGTCCCGATGACGGTGGGGCCGCTGCTCGCCGCGGCGGGGGTGCTGCTGCTCCTGCGGATCGGGCCGGGCGCGTCCTGGGTGCTGGACGTGCTGCCCGGCGTCGTGGTGTTCGCGCTCGGGCTCTGCCTGACCGTCGCGCCGCTCACCGCGACCGTGCTCGACGCCGCCCCGGACCGCTACGCCGGCGCCGCCTCCGGGGTGAACAACGCCGTCGCGCGCTCGGCCGGGCTGCTCGCCGTCGCGGTGATCCCCGGCGTCGCGGGCATCGGCGGGGCCGACTACACCGACCCGGTCGCCTTCGGGTCCGGGTTCCGCACCGCGATGGTCATCGTCGCCGTGCTGCTGGCGGCGGGTGGCGTGGTGTCGGCGCTGACCGTGCGGCGGGCCCCGGGCGACGTCGACCGGATCCCCCTCGAACGCTGCGCGCACTGCGGGATCAGCTCGCCACAGGCGTATCCACGGGAGTGAGGTCGTCGGCGAACCGGAGTACCGCCTGGTCGATGCGGCGCAGGTAGCGGACCGCGGCGAGCATGGCGGTGCGCCGCGCGTGGTCGGTGCAGGTCGCGGCCTCGGCCTCGGCCGCGTCGACCAGGTCCTCGGCGGCCCGGATGTCGGCGTACCCGTCGCCCTCGGGCCGGAGCAGGTCACCGAGCGCGGCGAGGTTCGCCCGCACCCGCGTGACGACCGGGTCCAGCGTGGGCGCCCAGTCCGGCGCGACGAGGGTGTCCGAGACCCGCGCGAGCGACCGGGCGTAGTGGTCGACGGCCGTCAGCACCCGCAGCGCGCGCTGGTAGCTCCCCCGCCCGCGGCGCCGCGGTAGCGGGTTGTCCAGCGGCTTCGCCCGCTCGCGCAGCGTCCCCAGCTTCTCGTCCGCCTCCCGGGCCAGCTCGGTGGGCACGCCGGTGGCGGGTCGGCCGAGCAGCCGGTCCGCGGCGGCCGCCAGGGTCGCGTCGAGGGCCTCGACGGTGTCGTCGAGCGCGTCCCGGAAGGCCTCGCGGGTGTGCGTGGGCAGGATGAGGAACCCGGCCAGCGCCCCGAGCGCGCCGCCCACCGCGGTCTCGGCCACCCGCAGGACCAGGGTCTCGACGGAGAACTGGCCGATGACGCCGTAGAGCAGCGCGAGCACCGCGGTGATCCAGAAGGCGAGCAGCCCGACGGAGATCCGGACCAGGTACAGCGCGAGGAACACGCACACCGCCAGCAGCACCAGCGACGCCACCGTGTTCCCGCCGACGAGGAACGCCAGCAGCATCCCCGCCACCACGCCGCCGACGGTCCCGAGCAGCCGCTGCCACCCGCGGGCCAGCACGTCACCGCGGCTGGAGGTGCCCGCGAAGACCACGAACGCCGCGATCACCGCCCAGTACCAGCGTGCCGGGGAGACCAGCTCGCCCGCGACGATCGCCAGGCTCGTCGCCACCCCCACCTGGACGGCCTGCCGGGTCGAGAGCGCCAGGCCGTGGTCGTCGTCCGCCTCCTCGGGCTCCGTCGGCCCCTGGGCGATCTCGATCGGGGCGGGCGCGGGACGGTCGTCGCCGCCCTCCAGCGCGTCCGCCAGCCGGATCACGGCGAAGGCCGCCCGCTGCTCGCGGGGCCGCGCGCCCCCGTGCTCCGAGGCGAGGTCGTCCACGCTGCGGCGGGCGCCGCGGAGGGCGATCTCGCGGGACTCCTCGGGCATGCCGGTCGCGGTGCCCGCGACGATCCCGCGCGTCCCCGAGATCAGCGCGCGGCGCACGTCGGGTTCCAGCGCGCCGGGGCGGGCGGGGTCGTCGGCGAGCCGCCGGGTGGTGACGGCGAGCCGTTCGGCGGCCAGCTCCAGGTCACCGACCCACAGCTCCAGTCCGGGCTCGACGGACTCGCCCAGCTGCTCGATCCGGTCCACGACCAGCAGCATCGTGTCGTTGAGCCGGGTGCGGCGGCGGTGCAGCACGGCCAGCGCGGCGTCGATCTCGGCGCGCCGGTCGGCCGGTGCCTCCAGGACGTCGACGACGGCGAGCGCCAGGGCGTGCACGTGCGCCCGCAGCGCACGCAGCAGCCGGTCGAGCACCTTCGCCGGGTCCTCGGCGAGCAGGAACCCGCGCAGCAGCAGCGTGGAGCCGATGCCCGCACCGACCGCGGCGAGCAGCCAGGGCAGCTGGTCGGGGTGGGCCTGCAGGAACTGGGTGAAGAAGTACGGCATGAACAGGGCCATGCCCAGCGCGGTGCCGCGGGCGCCGAACCGCCGCAGTGCGACCGCCACCATCATCACGGCGACGAACACGACGTCCGACACCACGCGGTACTCCGACAGCAGCGTCCCGACCACCGTGGACGCCGCCGCGGGCAGCAGCATCAGCGCGGTGGTGACCCGGCGGGCGGGGACCCCGGTCTCGGTCACCGACAGGTTGCTGATCATCGCCAGCACGGCGGCGAACAGCACCACGGTGACGGGCTGGCCGGTCAGCGCCCGGACCCCGGACATGACCGCGACGGCGAGCGCCATCGCCAGCACCGCCACCCCGGCCAGCCGCAACCGCCCCAGCCCCGGATCGACGCCGGTCACCCAGGTGCGGAGCTCTGCGATCCGGACGCGCCCCTGCACGCCCGGGAGCCTACGAGACCGCGGGCCCGCTCACGTCACAGCAGGGCCGCGGCGAGCGCGCGCAGGGCAGTGCGGAACTCGTCGTCGACGGTTCCGGAGCTGCTCAGGACCTGCACCGCGACGTGGTCGGCGCCCGCGTCGGCGTGCGCGCGCAGCCCGGCGGCGATCTCCGCGGTGGTGCCGTGCAGGGCGAGGGCGTCGACGAGCCGGTCCGAGGCGGTGTCGAGGTCCTCCTCGGTGAAGCCGCTGCGCAGCAGGTTCCGCCGGTAGTTCACCAGGCCCAGGTAGCGCTGGATCGTGGGCTCGGCGACGGCGCGGGCGTGCGCCGGGTCCACGGACGGGACGATCTTCTGCTCGATCGCGAGCAGCGGGCCGTCGCCGAGGATCCCGCGCGCCTCCCGGGTGTGGGCGGGGACCGTCAGGTACGGCAGCGCACCCGCGGTCCGCTCGCCCGCGACCCGGAGCACCTTCGGCCCCAACGCGGCCAGCGCGCGGCCCTCCACCGGGACCTTCAGCGTGTCCAGCTCGTCCAGGTAGGACCGGATCGTGTCGTACGGCGAGGCGTACACCCGGTCCGCCTCCGGGTGCCCGATACCGACGCCCAGCAGGAAGCGGTCCGGGTGCCGGTCCGCGATCCGGTGGTAGGACGGTGCCACGTCCTCGGCCGCCACCTGCCACATGTTGACGATGCTCGTTCCCACCGCGATCCGCTCGGTGGCCGCGAGCAGGCTCTCCGACACCGCGAGGTCCGCCGGAGGCGAGCCGCCCACCCAGATCGCGCCGAAGCCGAGCTCCTCGATCTCCGCCGCGATCTCCGGGGTCTGGTGGCCCCGCATCAGCCAGATTCCGTACCGTCCCACGTCCACGCTCATGCTCCCAGTCAACCCGGCCCGGGCGCGCGCGCATTCCTGTCGGGGTGGGTTCGTAGGCTCGCGGGGTGACCCGCACCCTCCCCTGGCGCCGCGCGCCGCACGTCCTGGTGCCCGCCCGGCCGGAGCTCCCCCGTCGGGCGGCCGCGGGCACCCGCGCGGTCGTGGTCGGCGGTGGCATCGCCGGGATCAGCGCCGCGACCGTGCTCGCCGAGCGGGGCGTCGCGGTCACCGTGCTCGAGGCCGCCGGACACCTCGGGGGCAGGCTCGGGGCCTGGTCGCACACCCTGGCGGACGGGTCGGAACAGGTCGTCGAGCACGGGTTCCACGCCTTCTTCCGGCACTACGACACCTGGCGGTCGATCCTGCGCCGGATCGACCCGGGGCTGGGGTTCCTGCGGCCGGTGACGGGCTACCCGGTGATCTCGCGGCGCTGGCCCGCCGAGGACCTGGGGAACCTGCCCGCGGCGCCGCCGTTCAACCTGCTCGCGCTGTTCGCGCGCTCGCCCAGCCTGCGGCTGCGGGAGATCGCCGGGGCGGACGCGGGGCTCGGCTTCGCGCTGCTCGCACACTCCCCCGCCGAGACCGTCCGGCGGTTCGACGACGTGTCCGCCGCCGAGTTCCTCCGCAGGCTCGGGGTGTCGGAGCGGGCCCGGGCCATGCTGTTCGAGGCCTTCGCCCGATCCTTCTTCTGCGACCAGGACGGGCTCTCGGCCGCCGAGCTGGTCTCGATGTTCCACTACTACTTCCTCGGCAACCCGGCGGGCATCGGCTTCGACGCACCGTCCGAGGACCACCGCACCGCGATCTGGGACCCGCTGGCCGCATACCTGGGAGAGCGGGGCGCGCAGGTCCGGCTCGGCGCGCGGGCGGTCGGCCTGCGGCGGGCCGGTGAGACCTGGGTCGTGGAGGTCGAGGAGGTCGTGGAGGTCGAGGACTCCGCCGGAGCCGCGGCTCCGGGCGGGGCGGGTTCGGCGGGGGGCGGCGCCGTCGAAGCCGAGCACGTCGTCCTGGCGCTGGACCCGGGGGCGTTGCGCGCGCTGCTCGCGGGCTCCCCGGTCGCGCCGGACCTCGCGCGGCGCGCCGCGTCGCTGCAGGTCGCGCCCCCGTTCGCGGTGAGCAGGCTGTGGCTGGACCGGCCCGTCGGGCCGGACCGGGCGGTGTTCAACGCGGTGTCCGGGGAGCCGACCCTGGACTCGGTCACGCTCTACTCCCGGTTGGAGGGCGAGTCCGCCCGGTGGGCCGCGCGGACCGGGGGCGAGGTCGTCGAGCTGCACTCCTACGCCTGCACCGCGCCGGACGCGGCGAGCGCGACCGCTCGGATGCGGGCGGAGCTGGCGGGCCTGTGGCCCGAGACGGCCCAGGCGCGGGTCGTCGATCTCGTCGAGCGCAGCGAGGCCACCGCCCCGGCCTTCCCGCCGGGTGGCGCAGGCACCCGCCCCGGTGTGCTCACCGACGCGCCGGGGATCCGGGTGGCGGGCGACTTCGTCGAGTGCCCCTACCCGTCCGGGCTGATGGAGCGGGCGTCGATGACCGGGGTCCTCGCAGCCAACGACGTGCTCGACGCCGTCGGCGCGGGCCCCGAGGAGATCCGCGGGATCGCCGAGCAGGGCCTGCTGGCAGGCCTCCCCGTCCACCGCCTCGGCTCCCTGGGCAGGGCCCGAGGCGCCTGATGCAGGCCCCCCACCCCACCCCCCGCGAGTCCGACACCCAAGCCTGCGAGTCCGACACCGCAGCCTGCGAGTCCGACACCACAACCCCCGAGTCCGGCACGACAGCGCACACGTCCGACACCGCGGCGCGCGGGTCCGGCACCGGGGCACATGCGGTGGCGCGCGGACCGGCGCGGGTGGCGGTGGAGGTCGACGTGGAGGCTCGTGAGGCGCTCGTGCAGCCGCTCGATGCCGCGGGCGCGCCGCTCGGGTCGGTCGAGCGGAGGCCCCTCGCCGACCTCGCCCGACTCGACGACACGGGGCCCCGCTGGGTCTGGCGGCACCATCGCACCTACCGGTCCCTGCTCGCCGCAGGGGTGCGGATCGGGCGGGCGCACGACGTCGAGCTGGTCGAGGGGCTGCTCGTCGGGGTGGACGGCGCCTTCGGGGCGCCGCACGGGGTGGCGGCGGCCGTCGCTCGCCTCCGCGGCGAGCCGGTGGAGCCCGATCCCGCGCCCGAGGAGGAGGACGAACGCCTGACGCTGTTCGGCCGCGCGGCGCCGGACCCGGCAGCGGTGCTGGCGGACGTCGTCGCGGTGCACGCCGCCCAGCAGGCGCGGCTGGCCGCGGACCCCCGGTTGCGGCTGCTCGCGGCGGTCGAGTCGGCGGGCGGGATCGTGGCCGAGGAGATGCGCGCCGAGGGACTGCCATGGCGCCGCGACGTGCACGACGCCCTGCTCACCGAGGCACTCGGCGCGCGCCCCGTCGGGTGGGAGCGACCGCCCCGGCTGGCCGCGTTGGCCGCCGAGATCGAGGCGGCGTTCGGCAGGCCGCTCAACCCGGACTCGCACGTGGAGGTGCTGCGCGCCTTCGCCCGGGTCGGCATCGAGCTGCCCAACACCCGGTCGTGGGTGGTCCGCAAGGTCGACCATCCCGCCGTCGCCCCGCTGCTCGCCTACAAGGACCTCGCTCGGTTGCACGCCGCGCACGGCTGGAGCTGGCTGGACACCTGGGTCGAGGACGGCCGGTTCCGACCGGAGTACGTCGTCGGCGGGGTCGTGTCCGGGCGGTGGGCCTCCCGCGGCGGGGGTGCGCTGCAGATCCCGAAGGCCGTGCGGGGCGCGGTGCGCGCGGATCCGGGGCACGTGCTCGTGAGCGCGGACGCGGCCCAGCTGGAGCCCCGCATCCTCGCCGCCATGGCAGGCGACACGGCGCTCGCCCGGACCGCGGGCGCCTCGGACCTCTACGCCGAGCTGGCGGCCGAGCTGTTCGGGGCCGAGGGGGCGCGGGACAAGGCGAAGATCGCGGTGCTCTCCGCGATCTACGGCCAGACCTCGGGGGACGCCGGCGTCCATCTCGCGCTGCTCCGCCGCCGCTTCCCCGCCGCCGTGGCCGTGGTGGAGGACGCGGCGCGCACGGGTGAGGAGGGTGGGCTCGTCCGCACCTGGCTGGGCCGCACCTGCCCCGCCGCGCAGCCCGGGGACGAGGTGCCCGGTCGGGCCCGCGCCCGCGGCCGGTTCACGCGCAACTTCGTGGTCCAGGGGACGGCGGCGGAGTGGGCGCTGATCCTGCTCGCCGAGCTCCGCGGGGCCCTGCACCGCACCGGGAACCCCGCCCGCCTGGTCTTCTTCCAGCACGACGAGGTGCTCCTGCACGCCCCCGAGGGTGCCGCCGCCGAGACCGTCGAGCTGATCGCCGCGGCCTCGGACACCGCGACCCGCACCCTGTTCGGCGCCACGGAGGTCCGCGTGCCGATGGACGCCGCGATCGTGGAGTCCTACGCGGACAAGTAGCGCCCCGCCCCGCGGGCGAGGGTCGATTCGCCGATGGCGCCGGACTCGCGGGCCCTGGTGTCGGACTCGCGGGCTGTGGGGGGCGGGCTCGCCGGAGGCAGGCGGCTCGTGGGGCGTGGGTGGGGGTCGTGGTCAGGCGGCGGTGGGGGTGGTGTTCAGGGTCTTCAGCACCGCCGCGCCCATCGCCTTCATGCCGAGCTCGTTCGGGTGCACCGGGGCCGCCGGTGCGGTCGGCAGCAGGCCCTCGATCCACTTCACGCCCGGGACCTGGCACATGTCGTGCCCGATCGTCGGGGTGTAGGTGTCCACGTAGGTCGCGCCCGCCGCGGCCGCCCGCGCCGCGAGCGTCGCGTTGAGGTCCTTCTCGACCCCGCGCAGCCAGGCGACGTCGCCCGCACTGAACGGCACGAGCGGGAAGCAGCCGGGGCCCTCGTCCGGCAGCAGCGCCGGGTAGCCGACGAGGGCGACGGTGGCGTCCGGGGAGCGCTTCGCGACGGCATCCAGCGCGGTCGCGACCTTCTCCCCCGCCACCGCGATCCGCTCGTCGAGGGTGCTCCCGTAGGACGCCTTGCACGCCGCGCCGAACAGGTCCGTGGGCGAGGTCAGCGCGCAGCGGCCGATGATGTCCGCGAACCCGACGTCGTTCCCGCCGATGGTCAGCGTGACCAGGTCCTCGGCGCCGGTGAGGGCGTCGAGCTGGGGCGGGTTGGAGCCGAGGGCCACGCTCTGGGGTGCGGTGAGGTCGTCCGTGGTCGCGCCGCTGCAGGAGACGTCCACGAACTCGGCCGCCCCGATCCCCGCCGCCACGACGGACGGGAAGTTCGACCCCGACCGCAGGCACCCGACCGGCATCCCCTCCTGCGGGGGAACCAGCGGCCCGGCGCTGTAGGAGTCGCCGAGGGCGACGTAGCGCTCCGGCTCCCCCGCCTGGGCGACACCGGCCGCCGAGAGCGCGCCGACGAGCAGGAGCAGAGCGAGGACGAGCGAGGAGCGACGCACGTGCGGCAGGCCTTTCGAGGGAGCGATCACCGGCACACTAACGACGCCGGGCCCGTCCCGGTCGCGCATCCATCCCAGTGGGTGATCACTGGGTAACCTCAGCCCCATGACCGCACCGAATACCCAGCGCCGGGCCCGGGCCATCGCGATGACCGACGACGAGCGGGACGCCTACCTCGGCACCGCCCGCGTCTGCCGGGTGGCGACGAACGGCACGAACGGCCCGCACGCCACCCCGCTCTGGTTCCACTGGGACGGCACCGCGCTGTGGCTGACGTCGCTGGTGAAGTCGCAGCGCTGGACGGACCTCGAGAAGGACCCGCGCATCGCGGCGGTCGTCGACGGCGGGGACGACTACTCCGAGCTGCACGGCGTCGAGCTGCGCGGTCGGGTCGAGCCGGTCGGCGAGATCCCCCGCACCGGTGAGCCGAACCCCGAGCTCGACGCCGTCGAGCAGGCCATGGCGGACAAGTACTCCGGCGGCCGGAAGGTGATCGACGGCAGGCACGGCTGGCTCCGCCTGGTGCCGGAGAAGATCACGAGCTGGGACTTCCGCAAGCTCCCCGACTCCAGGCGGGACCGCGGTTAGGGCGCGCCGGTCAGCAGCGGCCAGAGGCCGTCCGGGCCGACCTCCAGGGCTCGGGCACCGACCCGGTCGTTCCACTGGGCCTCGGTGCCGTCCTCGTCCCGCCAGGCCCACAGGCGAGTCGTCGCGATCCGCAGCGCGTGCTCGCGGGTGAAGCCGATCGCGCCGTGGACCTGGTGGGCGATCCGGGCCACCTGACCGGCCGCCTCGCCGCACCGGGCCTTGGCCGCCGCGATCGGCAGCGCGGACTCGGCGAACCCGTGCCGCTCGGCCTCGCCCGCCGCGGCCTGGGACGCCGCCTCCGCGGCGGCGACCTCGGCCCCGGCGAGGGCGAGGGTCTGCTGGATGGCCTGCAGCTTCGCGATGGGTCTGCCGAACTGCACCCGCTCGGTCGCGTAGCGCACGGACATCGCGAGCGCGGCGTGCGCGGCCCCGGCCATCAGCAGGGACCGACCCAGCGCCGCCCGCAACGGGAACTCGACGACGACCTCCGACGGCGCCGTGCCCACCGTCACCGGGGCGCCGTCCAGGACCAGGGTGTCCCGCGGCTCCTCGGCGACGTTCGCACCCTCGGTGACCTGCGCGGAGGTCGGGTCGACCAGGACGACGCGGTCCCCGGTCAGCGCCACCACGGTCCCGACGGAGCGACCCCACGCGACCCGGTGCAGGGTGCCGGTGGCCCGGTCGCCCTCGACCGCGAGCCCCGGCGCGAGCACCGCCGAGAGCGGCCCGGTGGGTACCTCGAGGCCCGCGGCGTGCAACAGCCACCCGCCGAGCAGGTCGGTCTCCACCAGTGGCACCCGCGCGCCGTGGCGACCGGCCATCCGGAGCACGGCCGCCGCGTCGGACAGCGCGCCGCCGGACCCACACGCCTCCTCCGGCAGGGTCAGCCGGGCCAGCCCGGTCTGTTCCAGGGTCTTCCACAGCTCGGTGTCCAGGCCGGTCGCGGTGACGTCCCCGGCGTCCGCGAAGACCGACTCCGCCATCTCCTCGAGCTCGTTCATCAGCGCAGCCCCAATCCCCGCGCGACGATCCCCCGCAGCACCTCGTTCGTCCCGCCCCGCAGCGTGAAGCCGGGGGCGTGCAGCACCGCCTCGGCCAGCAGCCGCGCATAGCCGGACTCCGCTCCGGGGTCCGGCGGGACCGACACCAGCAGGCGGGCGGCGTCGATCACCTCGTTCTCGAAGCGGGTGCCCAGGTCCTTCACCACCGCGGCGGCGAGCTCCGGGGCCTCCCCCGCCTCGAGCGCCCCGGCGATGGCCAGCGACATCCGCCGCAGCGTCCAGTACCGGGAGACCAGCCCGCCCAGGTCGCGGCGCCGCCCGGCGTCCAGCTCCTGCCCCGAGATCTCCTGCAGCAGGGCGACGAGCAGCGGGAACGTCGACAGGTAGCGCTCGGGGCCGGAGCGCTCGAACGCCAGCTCCGAGGTCACCTGGTGCCAGCCCCGGCCCACCTCGCCGAGCACCCGGTCGTCCGGCACGAAGACCTTGTCGAAGACCACCTCGTTGAAGTGGTGGGCGCCGGTGAGCAGCGGGATGGGTCGGATCGTGACACCCGGCGAGTCCAGCTCGACGATGAGCTGCGACAGCCCGGCGTGCCGGTTCCCCTCGTCCTTGGGCGAGGTCCGGACCAGGGCGAAGAACGCGTGCGCCCGGTGGGCCCCGGACGTCCAGACCTTGGTGCCGCTCAGCTCCCACCCGCCGTCGACCCTGTCCGCCTTCGAGCGCACCGACGCCAGGTCCGAACCCGAGTCCGGCTCGGACATGCCGATGCCGAAGAACACCTCGCCCTTCGCGATCCCGGGCAGGTACCGCTGCCGCTGGCCCTCGGTGCCGAAGCGCAGCAGCGACGGCCCGATCTGCCGATCGGCGATCCAGTGGGCCGCCACCGGCGCGCCCGCCGCCAGCAGCTCCTCGGTCACGACGTACCGGTCCAGGGCACCGCGGGCGTGCCCGCCGTACTCCGTGGGGATCGTCATGCCCAGCCAGCCGCGGGCGGCCAGCTCGCGGCTGAACCGCTCGTCCCAGCCGGAGAGCCAGGTGTCGGCCCGCGGGCGCCAGAGCCCCGCCGCCCGCTCCTCGGCCAGGAAGGCCCGCACCTCGGCGCGCAGCGCCGCGACCCGCTCGGGAAGCTCGACCGGGGGCGGCACCAGGTCGGGCAGTCTCACCATCGTGGATGTCACCTCCCCTTCCTAGACGACCGTTCGGTTCCGTGCATCAAGGCGTGCCGGGATGGGAACATCCGGGTATGAACTCCGATCTCGAACGGAAGGTGCTCGACGCCGTCCCCACGGGCCTGCTCATCGGCGGCGAGTGGCGACAGGCGGCGTCGGGTGCGACCACCAAGGTCGAGGACCCCTCGACCGGCGAGGTCCTCGCCGAGGTCGCCGACGCCGCGCCGGAGGACGGCATGGCGGCGCTCACGGCCGCCCACGAGGCCCAGGCCGCGTGGGCGGCGACCGCCCCGCGGGAGCGCAGCGACGTGCTGCGCCGGGCGTACCAGGCGATGCTCGCGCAGCAGGAGGACCTCGCCCTGCTGATGACGCTGGAGATGGGCAAGCCGCTGGCCGAGTCCCGCGGCGAGGTCGCCTACGCGGCCGAGTTCCTCCGCTGGTTCTCCGAGGAGGCCGTGCGGATCGACGGCGGCTTCGCCACGGCCCCCGCGGGCGGCAGCCGGTTCCTGGTGATGAAGCAGCCCGTGGGCCCGTGCCTGTTCATCACGCCCTGGAACTTCCCGCTGGCCATGGGCGCCCGCAAGATCGGCCCGGCGCTGGCCGCCGGGTGCACCGTGGTGATCAAGCCCGCGCCGCAGACCCCGCTGTCCATGCTCGCCCTCGGCCGCATCCTGCTCGACGCCGGCGTCCCCGCGGGCGTCCTCAACATCCTCAACGCCACGGACGCCCAGGGCGTCATGGAGCCGATCATCCGGGACGGGCGGGCGCGCAAGCTCTCCTTCACCGGCTCGACCGGCGTCGGCAAGATCCTGCTCGAGCAGTGCGCCGAGAAGGTCCTGCGCACGTCCCTGGAGCTGGGTGGCAACGCCTCGTTCCTGGTGTTCGACGACGCCGACCTCGACAAGGCCGTCGAGGGCGCGATGCTCGCCAAGATGCGGAACATGGGCGAGGCGTGCACCGCCGCGAACCGCTTCTACGTGCACCGCTCGGTCGCGGACGCCTTCGCGGGCAAGCTCGCCGAGCGGATGGGCGCGCTCAAGGTCGGCCGCGGCACCGAGGACGGCGTGCAGGTCGGCCCGCTGGTGGACGCCAAGGGGCTCGGCAAGGTGGTCGACCTCGTCGGGGACGCCGTCTCGCACGGGGCGCGGATCACCGTCGGCGGCGAGAAGGCGGACGGGCCGGGCTACTTCTACCCGCCCACGGTGCTGGTGGACGTGCCGCAGAACTCCCGGCTCAACCACGAGGAGGTCTTCGGACCGGTGGCGCCGATCTCGGTGTTCGACACCGAGGACGAGGCACTGGCCGCCGCCAACGCGACCGAGTTCGGCCTGGTCAACTACGTGTTCACGGAGAACCTGAACCGGGCGCTGCGGGTGGCGGAGAAGCTGGAGAGCGGGATGGTCGGGCTCAACACCGGGCTCGTCTCCAACCCCGCGGCACCGTTCGGCGGGATCAAGGAGTCCGGCCTGGGCCGCGAGGGCGGCACGGTGGGCATCGAGGAGTTCCTGGAGATCAAGTACGTGGCCATCGGCGGCCTCGGCTGACCGACCGGGGGCGGCCCGCGCGAGCCGCCCCCGGGTTCAGGCCTCCTGCTCGATCCTGAACGTGCGCGGCTTCGGGCCGCCCGGCCGGATCCGCGGCCACACCAGCACCGCGACCGCGCAGACGGCCTGCGAGACCGCGTAGCCGATCGCGATCGGGAGCAGCTGCTCCACGGGATGGCTGCCGTCCGCGCTCGCCGCGCCGATCGGCATGAACACCGCGACGCCGATGACGAACGCCGTGCTGATCAGCTGCAGCCGGGCGAAGCCGAACCCGTCGTGCAGCGCCTGCCGGACACCCAGCTCGTGCGAGATGACCAGACGCGCGACCATGCCGAGCAGCAGCACCCGCAGGACGTCGGCGGCCTCGGCGTAGCCCGGGCCGAAGAGCGACAGGCCCAGGCTCGCCCCGGCGATCCCGACGACGATCATCGGCAGGAAGATCACATAGAGCCTGCGCCGCGAGGAGCGGATGTTCACGGCCGCGTTCTCCGGGTCCCGCGCGAGCTGCGCGGACAGCGACTGCATGAACCGCTGGCAGGCGATGTCGATGACCATGACGGCCTGCCAGGCGATGAAGAACGCCGCGCCGGCGGAGCCGCCGAACCGCTGTGTGACGATGACCGTCACCTGGTTGAACAGCAGCACCGTGCCCCAGTGCGCCAGCGTGGTCGGCCCGAGGAAGCCCACGGCCTCCTTGCGGGTGGGCAGCCAGTCGTTGTCCGACACTCGGGCGAACTTGCGGGTGTAGATGCCGCCGACGATGGCGCTCCCGAGCGTCCAGAGCGCGATCGGCACGACCCAGGACAGCACGACGCCGAAGGGGCCCATCGAGGCCCCGAGCGCGACCAGCAGGCCGATCCGTGCCACGGCGAACGCGATGTTGCGCCAGGACGCCCACCACGTCTTCCCGACGGCGATGAGGCTGAAGTCGTGCACGCCCCACAGACCCCAGCCGATGGCGGCGGCCAGGAACAGCAGGCCACCCGCCCACATCGGGAGGTAGTCGCCCGACCCCGTCTCGGCCATCAGCGGCTCGAGGATCACGTAGACCAGGCCGACCACCGCACAGGACGGGATGATCACCAGGTGGCTGCGCCAGAACAGCGTCGCCGCCCGCTTGCCCGACCGCGGCATCCACAACATCATCGCGGAGTCCAGGTTGAGCTGGGCCACACCCGCGACCAGCAGGAACGCCGAGACGAAGGCGGAGGCGTAGCCGACGGACTCCTGCGGCATGATCCGCGCCGCGATCAGCCACGAGATCAGGCCCGCGACCGAGCCGACCGCGCCGCTGATCGTCAGCGACAGCCCGTCGTTCAGCGCGCGCCGGTTGGAGCCACCGGAGGACGAGCCGAGGTCCTTGCCCATCTCCGGCGGGGGCTCGGGCCCGTCGCCGCCACCCGTCGCCCCCGCCGGACGCCCACCGTCGGCGTCCGGGAGGGGAATGGGCCCGGTCGGGAGCTCGATCGGGCCGGTGGGCGGGTCGTCGGGCGTCCGGTGCGCGGCGGGTCCTCGTGTCTCGGGCCTGCGGGGGGTGTCGAACCAGCCCGGCCCCGGGTCGCGGGGGGCCCCGTCGCCGGCGGGGGGAGCGGGCGCGCGGGGGCCGGCCTCGGAGTCGGGGCGGGTCACTGCTGCCTGCGGACGGACCGCGCGACGGTACCGGCAGGCCGTGGGAATGCGGGGGGATACCCGGCCGATGTCATGGCGACGGAGTCTAGGAGACGACACCTGAAGCCACCCTGAGGCCCCGACGGGCCGTTCGAGGGGCTGCCGTATGGTCCGAAGCACCCGCCCGTCCGGGTGACGCGGTCGTCTTGTGGGGACGGGAGAGCAGCACGAGGGGGACTCGAGTGGAGAACGGCAACCCGATCGGCATCGCGGTCGTCGGCGGCGGCTACTGGGGCCCCAACCTGGTGCGCAACGCCCAGCAGACACCGGGGCTGCGCCTCGAGTACCTCTGCGACCTGAGCGAGGAGCGGGCCCAGGCCGTGCTCGGCAACTACTCCACCGTCCGCGTCTCGACCTCCCTCACCGACGTGCTCGCCGATCCCGCCGTGCAGGCGGTCGCCATCGCGACGCCCGCGGCCACCCACTACGCCGTCGCGATGCAGGCCCTGGAGGCGGGCAAGCACGTGCTGATCGAGAAGCCGCTCGCCCCCTCCTTCGAGGAGGGCAGGCGGCTGGTCGAGGCCGCCGAGCGGCTCGGCCGAGTGCTCATGGTCGACCACACGTTCTGCTACACCTCCGAGGTCCGGCACATCCGCGAGTCGGTCCGCAGCGGCCGGATCGGCGACCTGCAGTACCTCGACTCCGTGCGGATCAACCTCGGGATCGTGCAGCCGGACGTGGACGTGCTCTGGGACCTCGCCCCGCACGACCTCTCGATCTTCGACGCCATCCTGCCGGACGAGGTGCACCCGGTCTCGGTCGCGGCGCACGGCTCGGACCCGGTCGGCGCGGGGCACGCCTGCGTGGCGCACCTCACGCTGCGGCTGTCCAACGGCGCGCTGGCCCACGTGCACGTGAACTGGCTGTCCCCCACCAAGATCCGCACCTTCGTCGTCGGCGGGTCGAAGCGGACGCTGATCTGGGACGACCTGAACCCCACCCAGCGGCTCTCCGAGCACGAGCGCGGTGTGGAGCGCAACCCCGACCTGGCGGACGCGGACGTCAGGGGCAGGCAGCTCGTGTCCTACCGGACCGGCGACACCGTCGCGCCCGCCCTGGCCAACCTGGAGGCCCTGCGGTCGGTGATGGTCGAGTTCGCCGCGGCGATCGCGGAGAACCGGCGACCGCTCACCGACGGCTTCGCGGGCCTGCGGGTCCTCGCGATCCTGGAGGCGGCGGCCGAGAGCCTGGCGAAGGACGGGCAGTCCGTCCCGATCCGGGCCGTCGAGGAGTTCCCCCGGGCCACCGCGGGGGTCATCGAGAGTGTTCCGACCACGATGGCCCGGCGCGGCCGTGGAGAGGTGACGGTGTGACCGAGTCTCAGCAGGCGGCCCAGCCGGTGACCGGACAGAAGGTCCTGGTCACAGGCGGTGCGGGCACGATCGGCTCGACGCTGGTGGACCAGCTCGTCGAGGCCGGTGCGGCCGAGATCGTGGTGTTGGACAACCTCGTGCGCGGGCGCCGGGAGAACATCGCCGCGGCCCGGGAGGCGGCGGGTGACCGGTTGACCCTGGTCGAGGGCGACATCAACGACGTCGGTGTCGTGCGCGAGCTGACCGCGGGCAGGGACCTGGTCTTCCACCTCGCGGCGCTGCGCATCACCCAGTGCGCCGAGCAGCCGCGGACCGCGCTGGAGAGCCTGGTCGACGGCACGTTCACCGTCATCGAGCAGGCCGTCGAGGCCGGCGTGAAGAAGGTCGTGGCGAGCTCGTCGGCCTCGGTCTACGGGCTGGCCGAGGAGTTCCCGACCACCGAGCGCCACCACCCGTACAACAACGACACCTTCTACGGCGCCGCCAAGGCGTTCAACGAGGGCATGCTGCGCAGCTTCCACGCCATGAAGGGCCTGGACTACGTCGCGCTGCGCTACTTCAACGTCTACGGCCCGCGGATGGACGCCTACGGCGTCTACACCGAGGTGCTCATCCGCTGGATGGAGCGCATCGCCCGCGGCGAGCGCCCGCTGATCTTCGGCGACGGCCTGCAGACCATGGACTTCGTGCACGTCCACGACATCGCCCGGGCCAACGTGCTCGCCGCGCAGGCCCCTGTCACGGACGACGTGTACAACATCGCCACCGCCCAGGAGATCAGCCTCGCCGGGCTGGCCGAGGCGCTGCTGGCGGCCATGGACTCCGACCTCACCCCGGAGTTCGGCCCCGCGCGCCAGGTCAACGGCGTCACCCGGCGGCTCGCGGACATCTCCGCCGCGGCGCGCGACCTGGGCTGGAAGCCGACGATCGGGATGGACGAG
This sequence comes from Pseudonocardia xishanensis, assembly GCF_039541715.1. Taxonomy (NCBI): domain Bacteria; kingdom Bacillati; phylum Actinomycetota; class Actinomycetes; order Pseudonocardiales; family Pseudonocardiaceae; genus Pseudonocardia; species Pseudonocardia xishanensis. Next base: position 188,045 of record NZ_BAABGT010000012.1, on the reverse strand, counting down.
GGCCTGCGCGGCCTCGTCGCGTGGTGGAAGCAGGAGACGGGAGTCTCCGCGTGATCCCCGTGATGAAGCCCCTCCTCGGGGACGAGGAGGCGGAGGCCGTCGCGGCGGCCGTCCGGTCCGGCTGGGTGGCCCAGGGACCCCGGGTGCAGGAGTTCGAGAAGGCCTTCGCCGCCCACGTCGGCGCCGAGCACGCCGTCGCGACCTCGAACTGCACCACGGCCCTGCACCTGGCGCTGTACGTCCTCGGCGTGGGCCCGGGCGACGAGGTCGTCTGCCCGTCGTTCTCCTTCATCGCCACCGCCAACGCCATCCGCTACTGCGGAGCGACGCCGGTGTTCGCGGACGTCTCGCCCGCGGACGGGAACCTCACGCCGGAGTCGGTCTCCGCGGTGCTCACCGAGCGCACGAAGGCCGTCCTCGTGGTGCACCAGGGCGGCCAGCCCGCGGACGTCCCCGCGCTGCGCGAGGTCTGCCGGGACATCCCGGTCGTGGAGGACGCGGCCTGCGCCGCGGGCGCCACCCTGCACGGCTCCCCCGTCGGCACCGGCGCGCTGCTCGCCGCCTGGTCGTTCCATCCCCGCAAGCTGCTCACCACGGGTGAGGGCGGCATGGTCACCACGGACGACGCCGAGTGGGCCGCCCGGATCCGTCGGCTGCGCGAGCACGGCATGACCGTGTCCGCCGCGGACCGACACGCGGCCGGGTCGAAGGTCGTCCTGGAGGGCTACGCCGAGACGGCGTTCAACTACCGGATGACGGACATGCAGGCCGCGATGGGCCTGGTCCAGCTGGGCAGGCTGCCCGGGATCGTGGCGCAGCGGCGCGCGATCGCCGAGCGCTACCGCGAGCTGCTGGAGCCGCTGGGCCTGCGGGCGGTCACCGACCCCGCGCACGGCACCGGCAACTACCAGTCCTACTGGGTCGAGCTCCCGCCCGGGGCCGACCGGCTCGCCGTGCTGGAGTCGCTCGCGGGCGCGGGGGTCTCCGCGCGGCGCGGGATCATGGCCTCGCACCTGGAGCCCGCCTACGCCGGCCACCCGCACGGGCCGCTGCCGGTGACCGAGCACCTCACCCGGAACACGATCATCCTGCCGGTGCACCACGAGATCGGCGAGGCCGAGCAGAAGCTGGTGGTGGACGCGCTGGCCGCCGCCCTGCACCTCGCCCCCACCGCCTGACCGAGTCCGCGCCTGCCGCCGACGGCGCCCCGACCGCCCCGAGGAGAACCGTGGCGAACATCCCCCTGGTCGACCTGGCCGCCCAGCACGCCGAGGTGGCGGCCGAGGTCGCGGAGGGCTGGGAGCAGGTCCTGGCCCGCACCGCGTTCGTCGGCGGCCCGGCCGTCGCGGCGTTCGAGGCCGAGTACGCGGCGTACTCCGGCGTCGAGCACGTCGTCGGCGTCGCGAACGGCACGGACGCCCTCGAGCTCGCCCTGCGGGCCCTGGGCGTCGGCCCGGGCGACGAGTGCCTCGTCCCGGCGAACACCTTCATCGCCACCGCCGAGGCCGTCGCCCGCGCGGGCGCCGAGACCGTCCTGGTGGACTGCGAGCCCGGCACCGCGCTGATGGACGTCGACGCCGCCGTCGCCGCGGTCACCGACCGGACCCGCGCGGTGTTGCCGGTGCACCTCTACGGCCAGGTCGCGGACGTGGCCGCGCTGCGGGACCGGCTCCCCGACGGCGTCGCGATCTGCGAGGACGCCGCCCAGTCCCAGGGCGCCCGTCGGGACGGCCTGCGGGCCGGGGCGATCGGCGACATCGCGGGCACCAGCTTCTACCCGGGCAAGAACCTCGGGGCGTACGGGGACGCGGGTGCTGTGCTCACCCGGTCCGCCGAGCTCGCCGAGCGGGTCCGGCTGATCGGCGCGCACGGTTCCCCGCGCAAGTACGAGCACAGCGTGGTCGGCGTGAACTCCCGGCTGGACACCCTGCAGGCCGTGGTGCTGAGCGCGAAGCTGCGCAGGCTGGACGCCTGGAACGCGCTGCGCCGCGAGGCCGCCGCCCGCTACGACGCGCTGCTCGCGGACCTCCCGGTGACCCGTCCCACGGTCACCCCCGGCAACGAGCCCGTCTGGCACCTGTACGTGATCGAGGTCGAGCGCCGGGACGAGGTGCTCGCGCACCTGAACGCGAACGGCATCGGCGCCGGGATCCACTACCCCACCCCGGTCCACCTCACCGAGGCCTTCGGCACGCTGGGCAAGCGCGGCGACTTCCCCGTCGCCGAGGCCATGGCCGACCGCATCCTGAGCCTGCCGCTCCACCCGCAGATCACCGAGGAGCAGCAGCAGCGCGTCGTGGAGGTCCTGCGCACCGCCCTCTGACGGGCGGGCGCCTGCACGAGTCCCGAGTCGTGAGAGCCCTCAGCGCGGGCCGAGGAACCATTCCTCCCAGTCGTCGAACGCGCCGTTGAGGGCCGCGCGGAAGATCAGCGGGCGGTCGATCCGGGTGATGAAGGTGCGCGGGACGGTGTTCGCCGGGCGGGTGTCGACGGCCTGGGCGTAGACCGTGCCGTAGACCTTCGCCGCGATCTCCCCCGCTTCCGGGGTCCAGTTGGCGGACTGGCCGAAGGGGATCGCGAACTCGTCGACCGCGTGGCCGAGCATCGCCTCCAGCCGTTCCCGGGAGTCGACGAGCTCGCGCTCGGCCTCCGCGGGGGTGAGCCTGCCGAAGTCCGGGTGCGACGCCGAGTGGCTGGCCAGCGTCACGCCCGCCGCCTCCAACCTGCCGAGCCCCGCCCAGTCCAGGACGTGCTCGTAGCCGGCGCCGTGTCCGCCGTCCGCCCAGCCGCTGACGACGAACATCGTCGAGGGGACGCCGTGGTGGCGCAGGACCGGGACGGCGTTGTCGAGGACGCTCGTGGCGCCGTCGTCGAAGGTGATCGCGAGCTGCCGCTGCGCCGGATCGGCGAGGACCCGGTCCGGCGTGGTGAAGGTCCAGCCGTCGTCCGCCGCGAGCTGGAGGTGCCGCTCGAAGTCCGCGGGGCGGACGTCGTTCACGCCCCAGGAGTCCGTGCCGATCGAGTGGTAGGCCAGGATCCGCCCGACACCGGCCGTCCGGGGCTTCACCAGCCGGGTGCGGGTGCGCAGGGACTCGTCCAGAGCGAGCCCCCAACGCTCGGCCCGCATCCGGCCCGCCACCGCGCACCGGTAGGCGAGTTGGGCGGCGGGGAGCTCCCCCACCTTGCTGCGCAGCGCCTGCGTGTCCATCGGCGGTGACCTTAGCCGCCGGGTCGGAGGCTGCCCGCCCGCGGCCCCGCCGTACCCTGGGCCACACCCGGCGGACCCCCGGTCGGGTGAGCCGAGAGGACACGATGGACCAGCCGGACGGCACGCGCCTCCACCGACTCGTCGAGCACCTGCGCCGCGGCGAGGCGCCCCAGCTCGCCGCGGGAGCCGCCCGGCAGGCGGGGCGCGGCCTGCGGTCGGTCGCCCGCGTCGGGGACGCGACGGGCAGGCTGCGGATGATGCGGATGCTCGCGGAGTCCGCCCTCGGCCGCGAGGAGGACCAGCGTCCGGCCTCGGCGGCACGGCCCTTCCGGGTCCCGGAGCTCGGCGACCGGATCGTGTGGCTGCGCCCGCGGTCGCGGGACTACGCCGCCTTCCAGTTCCTCGCCGAGGGCCACCACATGCCGCCCGCGGACATGCCGGGCCCGGTCCGGCACATCGCGGTCTTCGGCGCCAACATCGGGCTGCTGCTCGCCGACCTGGCGGACGAGTACCCGGAGGCCCGGGTCCTGGGGATCGAGCCGGACTTCGACAACGCCGTGCTGGCCCGGCGGAACACCGAGCACCTGGGCGACCGGGCCACGATCATCGACACCGCGGTCTGGCACCGGGACACCACGCTCGAGGTCGGCTGGGGACGAGACGCCTGGGGCCTGGACCTGGCGGCCGACCAGACCGGGAACGGCACCGTCGAGCACCCGCAGACCGTCGGCCCCGTCATCGAGGCCTCCGACGCGGGCAGGCTGCTCACCGACTGGAGCGGCGGCGCTCCCGTCGACTACCTGCTGGTGAGCGTGGAGACGGCGTGGCGGGAGATCCTGCGCCACGGCGACTGGGCCCGGGACGTCCGGTGCATCAAGGTCGAGATCTCGGACGCCCACAGCGCCGAGACCGCGCAGGACGCGGTCCCGCTGCTGGAGAAACTGGGCTTCCGCGCCCGGCTGGAGACCCTGCCGTGGGGCGCGTTCGCGATCGGCCTGCGGTAGCGGCTACCGCTTCAGGCCGCTGAGGATGACGCCCGCGAGCAGTGCGGGGATCGTCCACTCGACGGCGTGCACGGTGGTCTCCGGGACCTCCTTCGAGCCCATCACCGCGGTGCCCGCGGTCAGCCCGACGGCGGCCGTGGTCAGCCCGACGCCGACGACGTCCGCCCGGCTGCGCCGGGTCGCCAGCTGGGCCACGCCGCCGAGGAGGGTCGCGGCCAGTGCCGCGCGGGAGATCGGGGTCCACTTCGCCCAGCCCGCGCTCACGACGCGCTCCCGGTCGGCGGGTCCGCCCGCGGCGTCCGCCGCGGCGTTGAGCCCGGAGGCGCCCATGAGCGAGCCGCCGAACCAGGCGGCGGCGCCGACGTCGCGGAGGGCCCGAAAGGCGGTCGTGCTGTCCATGTCTCTCCTCGGGGAACGGGCGAACGGTGCGCAGGAGACCCTAGCGACGGTCCGTCACCCGTCCGCGTTCACCCGGCCGCGCGCCCGCAGGCCGTCCCCGGCCCGCTCGTGCGCGGTGCCGCACTCCGGGCAGACGAGGTCCCCGTCGACCGTCGGCTCCGCGGGCAACCGCTCGCCGCACTCGCACACCCAGCCCTTCACCACGGCCGGGTTGCCCGCCACGAAGGCGTGCGCCGGGACCGACCGCGTCACGACGGCGCCCGCGGCGGCGAAGGCGTGCTCGCCGATCTCCGTGCCGCACACCACGACGGTGCCCGCCCCGAGCGTCACGCCGCGGCGCACGGTCGTCGGGAGGAGGGCGTCCCCGCTGCGCTTGATGGCCGCGCGCGGGCGCAGGTCGTTGGTGAACAGTACGTTGGGGCCGAGGAACACGTCGTCCTCACAGGTCACGCCCTCGAAGACCAGCGTGCCGTTCTTGACGGTCACGTTGTCCCCCAGCGTCGCCCCGCCCTCGACGAAGGCCCCGTCGCAGATGTTGCAGTCCCGCCCGATCCGGGCGCCGGGGAGCACGTGGGCGAAGGCCCACACGCGGGTGCCCGCGCCCACGTCGTCGCTCTCGCACAGGCCCGCGGGGTGCACTCGCACCTCGTTCATCGGACTCATCCCGATCTCCTCCCTGCGGTCACCGCCGGACCGACCCTAGGAGGGCCCCCGTCCCCCGGCCGGACTACCCCCGAACCAGGCCCATCCGGGTGAGCCATAGGATCGACCAGCCACGGATTAGGGTGCTCGACGAGCACGGTCACGTCTGACGGGGTATCGCGGTAGTGGATCGAGACAACGAGCGGACGCAGGATCTCCGGCGTCCCGCCGCCCGCCCGAGTCCGAGGCGGGACGTCCACCGGGTCACGGGCCCGGGCTCCGACCCCTACGCCGACCCCGCCACCGAACGCTTCTCCGCCGTCGTGCCCGCGCCGGGTGCCGCCCAGGCCACGGCGCCCGTGCCGATCCTCCCGCCCGCCGAGGACGGGGAACCGGCTCGACGCAGGCTCCTCCCCAGCCTGGAGCTCAACGCCTTCGCCCTGATGGCCGCGACCGGCATCACCGCCGTCGTCGGACTCGGGTTCTGGGCCATCGCAGCCCGGCTGCCCGCCGCGGAGGTCGGCCGGTCGTCGGCCATCCTGTCCACCGCCACGATGCTGAGCCAGATCGCGGCATCGAACGTCGGGCTGCTGTTCGGCCGCGTGCTGGCCTCCGCGCACGGGCGCGGCAGACGGCTCGTGCTCGCGGGCTACGGGATCGCCACCGCGATCGCCCTGCTGCTCGGCTTCGGCTTCCTGCTGTTCTTCCCGCACGACGAGCTGTTCCCCACCACCTGGGACAGGCTCGGCTTCCCGCTGCTGGTCGTCCTGCTCGCGCTGTCCACGCTCCAGGACTGGGTGCTGACGGGGCTGCGTCGCTCGACGTGGATCCCGCTCGAACAGCTGCTCTTCGCGCTGGGCAAGATGGGGTTGTTGATCGTCTTCGCGAACCTGGCGTTCGAGAAGGGGATCCTCGTCGCCTGGGCGATCCCGATCATCGTGCTGCAGCTGGTGGTCGCGCCCCTCCTGTTCGGCAGGCTGCTGCCGCGGATCCCCCCGCCGGGGCCGGGCACGCCACCGATGCCGGACCGCCGGGGGCTGTCCACGATCTTCCTCGCCGAGTACGCCACCGGCGCGGTCACGGTGATCATCCCGCTGGTGCTGCCGCTGCTCGTCGTCGCCCGGCTGGGCACCGAGGCGAACGCCTACTACGCGCTGCCCTGGCTGATCGCCGAGTCGTTCAGCGTGCTCATCTGGAACATCAGCTCGTCCTACGTCGTCGAGGCGAGCCACGACCGCCGCGAGCAGTGGGCGCTGATGCGCCGCACCTTCCGGCTCAGCTACCTGATCGGCCTGGTCGGCGTGCCCTCGCTGTTCTTCCTGGCACCCTGGCTGCTCTCGCTCCTCGGCGACACCTACTCGGACGAGGGGACCTGGGTGCTGCGCTACGCGGTGCTGGCGATCCCCTTCACGATCATCAACATGAATTTCATCAACACCTCCCGGCTACGCAACCAGATGGGGCGCGTAGTCGTCCTAGAGGTGTTCACCGCGGCACTCGTGATCGGGCTCGCCGTGGTGCTCATGGACCGGATGGGGGTCGGGGGCGCCGGACTGGCGTTCCTGCTCGCCCAGGCGCTCACCGCACTGATCGTCGCGGTGCCGCTGCTCCGGTTCGCCCGCACGCTGCGCAAGGACGCGCTCGCGGCGGAGGAGAACCGGGACGAGCCCGCCAGGGACCTCGCCGACACCACAGGGAGTACCAGGACGTGACCTGGCAGAGCGGGCCGTTCCGTTCGCAGCACACCGACCGCAGGCTGCGCCTGCTCGTCGTCCTGCACAACCTCGGGATCGGCGGCAGCCAGCGCAACTCCGTCGATCTCGCCGCGGGCGCCCGCGACCTGGGCCACGAGGTCACCCTCGCGGGCCCGCCCGGCGTGCTGCAGGACGTCATCGCCGAGAAGGGGCTGCCCTTCGAGGTCATCGAGGAGCTGTCCCCGGACAACATCGCGCCCACCGCACGCAGCGCCTACCGGCGGATGCGCGAGCTGGTCAGGCGGGTACAGCCCGATCTCGTCCACACCTACGAGCTCACCCCGTCCATCCTGATGTTCCTCGGGCCGCACCGCTCCGACGACATCCCGATGACCATGACGATCAACAGCATGTCCGTGCCGGACTTCATGCCCGGCACGGTCCCGCTGCAGGTCTGCGGGCCGCTGATCGCCATGGAGACCCGGGAGCGGAGCGGGTCGATCGGCATCCTGGAGATCCCGACGGACGTCGTGGGCCAGTACCCGGGCTACCCCGGTGGGCAGGACTTCCGCGCCGAGATGGGCGTCAAGCCGGACGAGGTCATGGTCGTCGCGGTCAGCCGGTTCGCCCGCGCCCTCAAGCAGGAGGGTCTGGAGACGGCGATCCGCGCCACCGGCCGCATCGCCCACCAGTACCCCATCCGGCTCGTGCTGGTCGGCGACGGGCCGGCGATGCCGGAGCTGCAGGCCCTGGCCGCCGCGACCAACGCGAGTGCGGGACGCGAGATCGTCACGCTGCCCGGGCTGCGCGTCGACCCCAGGCCCGCCTACGAGTCCGCGGACATCGCGCTGGGCATGGGCGGGTCGGTGCTGCGGGCGATGGCCTTCGGCAAACCCTGCATCGTCCAGGGCGAGCACGGCTACTTCAAGACGCTGGACCGGCACTCCGCGCGCGAGTTCCGCTGGCACGGCTTCTACGGCATCGGGGACGGCGGCACCGGCGAGGACGTCCTGGTCCGCGAGCTGCGCACGCTCATGGCCGATCCGGTCCGACGCAAGACCAACGCCGAGTTCGCCCTCGAGCTGGTCCGCAGGCACTACAGCCTGCAGCACGCGCTCGACGTCCAGCTCGCCTGGTACCACAAGGCCATCGCCGAGCACGTCAAGCCGTCGCGGGGCGAGGTCGCCCGCACGATCGCCGGCGTCGGGACCTACTTCGCGGGCCGCGCCGCTGGCCGGATCCGCCCGGACACGTTCAACAGCTCCGAGCGGATCGGGCCGGGCATCGCCGCACCCGTGCCCGCCTGGTTCGACCCGGACCTCGACACCGATACGGGAAGCATCGACATCGCGACCGCACGGACCCTGAAGCTCCCCGCCGCGCGACGCCCGGCCTTCGGGACCGACTGACCCTCCCCTACGACGACGAGGCGCCCGCGCGACCGCGCGGGCGCCTCGTCTCGATCGGACAGCACGGTCAGCGGAGTGGGTACTCCTTGATCCAGTCCACCTGCATCTCCGACTCGCGGACGTTGTCGGGGTCCCCGTCCTCCGGGAACCAGTCCAGCTGGATCGTGAGGTGCATCGGGCGCGGCGGAAGGTGGTCCTTGTCCTCCACGCGGTACCACTCCTGGCCGTCCAGGTAGCCGATGATGTGGTCCGGCGTCCACTCGACTGCCCAGTTGTGCCACTGCGTCGCGTCCACGGCGACGGAGCCCTCGTCCTGCTTGTTGTTCTTGGAGTAGTGCAGGAAGAAGCTCACGTTCTGGCGGTCGCCGTCCGTGGCCTCCATGAAGTCGACCTCGCCGCCCTCCGGCCAGTCCTCCGCGTCCGGCCACAGCAGCAGCAGGGCGTGGTAGGTCGGGTCGGACTCCGGCAGTCGCACCCGGCCCTCCCACCGTCCGTACTGCTGGCCCGGGTAGAGCGCCATCCCACCGGTGTCGCCCTTGGAGTCCCCGGTGACGGTGAGGATGCCGTCCTTCACCGAGATGGCGTCCGGCGTACGACGGCCGTTGCCGTCGTGCCCCTCACCCTTGTAGAGGTTCCAGCCGGCGGGGCGCGGCCCGTCGAACTCGTCGACCCGGCTCGGGTCGCCCCAGCCCAGGATCGTCGCGGCGCTCGTCTCGGTACCCGCGCTCGGCGTCGTCGTGGTGGAGGTCGGGCCCGCGGGCTCGGCCACCGGCGGCTCGTTACCGCCGGAGCCCGACGTCGGCCGCACCAGGACCACGATCAGCGCCACGACGGCCAGGATCGCGATCCCGGCCACGACGTACAGCGTCCGCCGGGAGACCGTCCTGGTGGGCGCGCCGCCGGGCGGCTGCTCGGTGGGCTCGGGCCTCGGCATCTGCTCGACCGGGCGCGTCGGCGGGTTCTCGTCCCCCGGCCCGGTCCCGGTGCCCCCCGGCCCCGTCACCGGCTCACCGGCCCCTGCGGGGAGAGCCTGGGGACGCGACCGCCGGAGCGGCGGGCGGCCCGGCGCCCCCGGACGTACGCGGTGCCGCCGTCGGCGATCCAGGTGATGCGCTCGCGCAGGCTCCCCGCGGCCATGCCCTCCCCCGCGGTCGACTCCCGGTCACCGATCTGCCGGAACTGCGCGACGGCGGCGGGCAGCCGCCGCGCGGCCATCGCCCCCGCCCTCGGGTCGAGCGCGATCTTGGTGAGGAACGCGCCGAGGCCCATGGAGTAGCCGCGCAGCTGGCTGCGCAGCTCCTCGGGCGAGGACCGGTGGTGGTGCCAGACGAACGCACCGGGGTCGTAGCCGACCCGGTACCCGCCGAGCACGAGCCGGACCATGAACTCGCAGTCCTCGCCGCCCCGGGTGGGGGCGCCCGCGCCCAGCGCCTCGTCGAAGCCGCCGACCGCGCGGGCGATGTCCGCGCGGACCGCGAAGTTCGCCCCGATGCCGAACAGCCCCGGCGAGAACGGGAAGATCGCCGAATCCGCGGGCGGGTCCTCCAGCGAGTAGCGCCGGGACTCGAAGCCGCGGTTCCAGACCAGCGCCCGCTCGGCCGCGAGCTCCTCCTCGGTCTCCAAGCGGGCACCGATCACCGGGCCGCTCACGCAGGCCAGCCCCGGCTCCGCGGCGAAGACGGCGGCGATCCGCGAAGCCCAGTTGCGGTCCACCTCGGTGTCGTCGTCCGTGAACGCGACGAGCGCGGTGGCGGCCTCGCGGAGCCCGCGGTTGCGCCCGACCGACAGCCCGCGCCGGGCCTCCCGCACGTAGACGACGCCACGGTCCGCGAACTCCTCGGCGACCCGCTGCGTGGCGTCGTCCACGGGGTCGTTGTCCACGACGACCACCGTGACCGCGGGATGGTCACCCGCGACGACGGCGGCCAGGCTGGTCCGCAGGCTGTCCGGCCGCCCGCGGGTGGCGATCACGACGGTGAGCGGCTCGGCCGAGACGGGCAACGCCGTGTCCGCGCCACCGTCGGGCCCGAGCTGGGCCTCGATGGCCGCCCGCACAGTCGACGTCGTGGCGCGACCGCCGGTCAGCCCGACGGTGATCAGCCCCACGGGCGCCTCCCCGGCGGTGACCAGGAGCCGGGCGGCCACATACCGCGGATCAACCGAGAGGTCGAGGGCGTCCGGGCCCTCCGCCCGCCGGTCCACCCGGCCCACCCAGGCCGGCGCCCGCTGGGGCAGTTCCATGGACGTCCTCCGTGCTGTTCGAGAGTCCCTCAGGCCGAGGGGACCGGTGTCCCGACGGCGTCCGAGGCGGCGGCGGGCCGCGCCTGCGAGACGACCTCGGGGCGGGCGATCCGAACGGCCTCGAGCGGTGTGTTGCCGAGGATCATGTCGGATGCCTTCTCCGCCACCATCAGGGTGGGGGCGTAGGTCTGGGTGTTGGTCACGGTCGGGAAGATCGAGGCGTCGACCACCCGGAGGCCCTCGAGCCCGTACACGCGCATCGACGAGGGGTCCACGACGTCGTCCGCCGAGGTGCCCATCCGCACGCTGCCGGTGGGGTGCAGACCGGTCTGTCCCGCCTCGGCGATCCAGGCGATGATCTCCTCGTCGCTCTGCACCGACGCACCGGGGACGACCTCGCCGCCGTCCACGCCGGAGAAGGCGGGCTGGCTCATGATGTCCCGGGCGATCCGGACGGCCTTGACCCAGTCGTCCCGGTCCCGCTGGTTGTCCAGGTAGTTGAACACGATCCGCGGGTGCTGGGTCGGGTCCGCGGACTTCAGCGTGACGCTGCCGCGCGAGCGGGCCGCCATCGTGCCGACATGCACCTGGTAGCCGTGCCCGTCCACGATGCGCTTCTCGTCGAACCGCATCGCCATGGCCGCGAAGCCGATGATCACGTCCGGGAACGCCATGTCCTCGTTGCTGCGGATGAAGCCCGCCGCCTCGAACATGTTGCTGGTCGCCGGGCCTCGGCCCGCGAGCCACTGCAGCCCCATCTTCGGCCAGTTCTTCTTGTCCTTCATGTGCACCATCGAGATGGGCTGGGTGCACGAGTGCTGGACCTGGACGGCGAGGTGGTCCTCGAGGTTGTAGCCGACGCCGGGCAGCTCGTGCACCGGCGACACCCCGACGGCCGCGAGCTCCGCGGGCCTGCCGACCCCGGAGAGCTGCAGCAGCTGCGGGGTGTTGAACGCCCCGCCGGAGAGCACGATCTCCTTGGCCCGGACGATCTTCTCCTCGGAGCCCGTCCGGTAGGTGACGCCCACCGCGCGGGTGCCGGAGAAGACCACCTGGGTGGCCAGCGCGCGGGTGCGCACCTCGAGGTTCGGGCGGCCCATGACCGGGTGCAGGTAGGCCTGGGAGGAGGACTGGCGACGGCCCCGACGGATGTTGCGGTCGAAGGCCGCGAAGCCCTCCTGGACCGCACCGTTGAGGTCCGCGGTGATGTTGTACCCGGCCTGCTGGGCTGCTTCGAAGAACAGCGAGAACAGCGGGTGGTCCGCAGGGGCCTTCTCGACGGTCTGCAGGCCGCCGCGGCCGCGGAACTCGTTGCCCCCGAAGCTCAACGAGTCCTCGATGCGCTTGAAGTACGGCAGCACGTGCGCGTAGTCCCACGCCTCGTCACCGGTCTTGGCGGCCCACTCGTCGAAGTTCGCGGGGTGCCCGCGGACGAAGGTCATCGCGTTGATCGAGCCCGACCCGCCGAGGAGCTTGCCCCGCGGCTGCTGGATCCGCCGGTTGTTCATGAAGGGCTCGGGCTCGGACTCGTAGTGCCAGTTGTGCGAGTGGCTGGCGATCGCCATGCCCATCGCCGCGGGCATGTGGGTGAAGACGTCCCAGAACGGGTCCGACTTCCCGGCCTCGAGCAGCAGCACGCGGTTCGCCGGGTCGGCGCTGAGCCGGTTCGCGAGCACGCATCCGGCGGCACCGCCACCGACCACGACGAAGTCGTAGACCTGATCCGACATGGGGTGAGAGCCCTCCTCCGATGGCGCTGCGATCGTTGCCCCCTGCGGCGGTGCGGGCCGTTCGGATTCACCCGAACCGCCGAACCGGCAGCGGCGCCACGATATCGCGCGGCGTTCCCCCGCCCCCGAGGGGGAGCGATGGTCCTGCTCCGACGCCGTCGTCGGTCGAGCCTTGTGCTCCTTGCAGAGCCTCGTGCCTGGTCGCGTGCTTCGTCCCGATCAGGGCGTTCCGGGGGTACCCGCGGCCGGACCGTTCACCGGAACGCCGTTCGCGTCCACCGGGGCGTTCGGGTCGGCCGCCGGGGCGACCACCGCCGCGGCGGGCTGGTCGAGCGGCAGCCCGGTGACCGGGTCCACCCGGTTCACCACCGCGTTGACCACCTGCTGGCCGCCCTGGACCCACATCAGGCCCAGGACCACGGCGACCATGACGACGGAGGCGCCGGTCAGCGTCCGGACCCACCCGGGGGTGCGGGCCAGCCGGCCGCGGCTGCGCTCCACCACCCAGGCGCGCACGCCGAGCACCGCCAGCAGCCCGAAGAAGCCGAGCCACACCCACTTGTCGAAGCCGGGATCGAGGGTCATCCGGGGTTCACCTGCGCCTGGCTGTCGATGACGGGGGCGCCCGTCTTCCGCAGCACGAAGTCGTACGGATCCGTCGGGTCCTGGAACCACATGGTGTACGTGCCCTGGGCGACCAACGTGTTCGCCAGTTCCAGCGACCAGCCCGGCTTGTTGAGGTACAGGTACACGCCCTGTGCCTCGATGGACCCGAAGTTCACGATGACGTCCGGGTTGATCTGCGTGATGCAGCCGACCTTGTCGGTGGCCGCCGCGATGCGACCGCAGCCCTCGATGCCGCCCCCCCGGCCGAACATGGTGAGCCCCTCGATGGCGAACGGGCCCGGGTCGGACAACGGCATGACGTTCTGCCCCGGCGGGGTGGTGGCCACGACCTGTCGGTACATCTCCGCGTCCCGCGGGTAGACGACCTGGTAGGAGTCGTTTCCGCCGCGCAGGAAGATCAGCATGGCGAACAGCGCCACCATCCCGACGGCGAGCACCGGCCGCACCCAGCCGCGCCACCGGACGAGCCAGCGCAGGAGGTCCGTGCCGAGGATCGTGAGGATCGGCAGGCCGAACAGCAGGATCCGCAGGAAGCCCTCGCCGCCGTAGCCCTGCGCGGCGAAGCCCATCGGGACCACGGCCAAGCCGATCGGGACCAGGTCCCGGCGGCGCCGCCAGTAGACGATCGCGCCGAGGAAGCCGAGCCCGTAGGACAGGGCAGCCACGGCGAAGCGGCCGTACTTCACGATCTGCTGGCCGAAGTCGCCGGTCAGCCTGTTGCCGATGCCGGCCTCCACGGCCGCGCCGGTGTTGCCGTCCCCGATGAACAGCCCGATCTGCGTGGTCCAGATGGGCCGCGCGGCGATCAGGATGAACACCAGCACGCCGAGGATGCCGACGAGCACGAGCCCGCGCCCGCGGTACCTCCCGACCACCGCGAGCAGGGCTAGCTGGCCGATGATCGCGAACGGCGTGAGCTGGTGGGCCGGGATGACCGCGAGGATGCAGAGCGCGGCGCAGAAGTAGACCAGCAGCAGCTGGCGCGGCGGGAGGGTGGGGCGGTTCGGCGGGGTCATCGCGGAGACGACCCAGCGGTGCCACAGCGGGAGCCGCTTCGCCCCGAGGTGCGGGGCGGGCCAGCCGGGAACACCGCTCGAGTCCGTCCGGCGGGTGGCCAGCGGGCCGAGGGCGAAGGTCAGCACCGTCAACAGCAGGCAGATGCCCGTGGCCTGCGGCGAGAAGTAGTCCTGCTCGATCCAGTTCAGCCCGACGAAGAGCCACGCCGCGGCCCAGGGCGCCCGCGAGCCCCCGAGCATCGAGCGGGCGAGCGCGTAGATGCCGATCGCCCACACCGTGACGACGGCGAACGGGAACCAGCGCAGGACGACGTCGAGGTCGTCCGCCCCGGCGGCCTGCCGGAACCACGCCCACTGCGCGAAGAACGCGGGCCAGGAGAACCGGGCGTCCAGCCCCTGGGGCGGCACCCCGTTGGCGACCGCGACGGCGTCCACGAAACCGGTGATGGTCCACGCGGTGCCGAAGCGGGCCGCGGGCTGGATGACCGACGGCAGCCCGGTCGAGCACAGGATCAGCACGCCGGTGGCGGCGCCCAGCATCGGGATGCGGGGCCGCTTGGCGTAGAGCTCGGAGACACAGGCGCCGACCGCGAACAGCAGCGCGAGCCACGCGGGTGGGCCGAGAACCTTCGCCAGACCCCAGCCGTCCAGCGCCGCGAGGTCGGTCGTGGCCACCGCGAGCGGCAGCATGGCCACCGCGAGCAGCGCCAGCGCCGGGGACAGCCAGCGGTCCAGGGTCGGCCGGTTGCGGTCGAGCCAGGTCGGCGGCGTCGGGTCCTCGGTCGGCGGCATCGGGACGACGGGCAGCGCCGTCGTGGGCGGGTCCGCGAGATTACGGACCCCGTCGAGCGACAGGACCTGCGTGGCCTCCGAGTCCCCTGCGGTGTCCCGCGGCGGGCCGGCGGAGGCGTCGCGGCGGGTGTCCTGGGTGGTCACTGGGCGACCACCGCGTGCCGGAGCAGGAAGGGCACGCTCAGCCCGGTGATGATGTAGGTCATCAGGTCGGGGTGCCACCAGCTCGCGCTCACCATGATCTGGGCCGCGAGCAGCGTGGTGGCGACGCCGACACCGACCGTCAGCAGCCACATGTGGGCCGCCGGGGCGCGGCGCAGGAAGCCCGCCGCCGCCCAGCCCGGACCGAGCAGCAGGAACCCGACCGTCAGCGCGAGTCGCAGGCCGGAGCCGCCCGCCACGTCGAACGCGGCCAGCAGGCACGCCACGGCACCTGCGACGACGAGCATCACGGCCACCCCGCGCCGTGCCGTGCGGGCACGGGTCAACTCCGCCGCGGAGGGCATGCTCACCGCGTCACTCCGTTCCTCGCCGGTACCGCCGGCCGGTCGACCGCGTCCTCACTGCTGTCGGATGGGGACGTTCCTCTCAGGACGCCTCCTCCTCCAACGCATAACGCGCGTCGACGGCCTCCCGCTGCGCCGCGGCGCGGTCGGTCGCGGGACGGTCGTTCGCCGCCGCCGGACGGTTGACCGGGCGCGGTGACGGGCGCGGAGTGGGCCGCGGGGTGACGGCGGGCATGCCCGGCAGGGTGGCGGACCCGACCGGCGCCGCCGCGGCGGCGGACGGGCTCGGCGCCGTCGTCGGAGGAACGGGCAGGGTGTCCCCCTGGGGGGCCTGCCGCACCTCCGGACGCACCGGGTAGCCGTTCGCGAGGCCGCCGAGGTGGCCGCCCCGGCCCGGTGCGCCGCGGGTCGCACTCCCGTTCACGGGCGCGCCGTCCCGGCGCGGCGCCGTGGCCGAAGCCCCGGCCTCCTTGCGCGCCGCCCGACGCCGCTCGGCGGCCAGGGTGCGGAGCACCCGGGTGCCGTCGGCGAAGGTGCGCAGGTTGGTGTCGCCGAACATGCGCTCGCGCTCGTACGACGGGACCTCGGTGACCCGCAGGTTCGCGGCCGCCACCCGGCAGGCCAGCACCGTCTCGATCTCGAACCCGTCGCCCCACAGCATCGACCCGTCGCCGGGTGCTGGAGCGTCCACCGCCGGCAGCTCCAGGAGCGGCAGGAGGTCCGCCCAGAAGGCGTTGTAGCCGTAGCAGAGGTCCGAGTGACGGGTCCCGAACAGCATGTTCGCGACGCCGTTGAGCCCGGCGTTGCCGCTGCGGCGCAGCAGCGTGATGTCGTCGCTGCCGCCCCCGCGGGCGAAGCGCGTGCCCTTGGCGAAGTCCGCGCCGCCGACCAGCGCCGCGACGAACGCCGGGATCTCGGCGGGGTCCGCGGAGCCGTCGGCGTCGAACATCACGATGATGTCGCCGGTGGCGGCGGCGAAGCCGCACGCCATCGCGTTCCCCTTGCCCTTGCGGGTCTGCTCCACGATCCGCACCCACGGCAGGACGCGGCGGGCGGTCTCGATCGTCCCGTCGACGGAGTTGCCGTCGACGACGATGATCTCGTGGACCGCAGGGCGGACCGCCGCGATCGCGGGCAGCACCACCTGGAGGTTGCGCGCCTCGTTGCGGGTCGGTACCACGACGGACACCGTCGGCTGTTGACTGCGCTGCATCGCAGTTGTCCCCCTCATCGCACAGCGAGTGCGTCTGTACTGACGTCTTGGCGTCCGACTACTGCAGGTCGAGCTCTGGCCCGGTTCTCGGTCATCGAACGGGTTATCTGACGACCACCCGGAAGCGTTACGTGACCAGAACGACTCTCGACGACGAGACCGTCACCCGATCGGACCGCGTGGGACCACACCATCGTGACCGCGGGGTGGTGGCGCTCGTCCGGTCGCACACCGTGAACCTTACGGACAGTGCTCTCGACCCACCGACCCGGGCCGTCCGCGGGGCCCTCGGTAGAGTGCCGAGCCGTGCGCACCACGCCTGCCGACCTCCCGTTCCGTCGCCGCGACCTGGGCTCGCGGTGACCGTCGGCGGCCCAGGGGGGCCACCGCTGGCGTTCCAGCCCGTCATCTCCGTCGTCGCGGCCGTCACGGACGGCGACGACCATCTCGGCGAGACGATCGGGTCCGTCCTCGACCAGAGCGAGCGCGACTTCGAGCTCGTGCTGTTCGACAACGCCAGCCGGGACGCCACCCTCGAGGTGATGCGCAGCTTCTCCGACCCGCGGATCCGGATCGCGCGCACCGGCGAGCGGCTGCCGCGCAGCGAGGCGCGCAACCGCGCCCTGCAGCTCTGCCAGGCGCCGCTGGTGAAGACCGTCGTCGACGGGGACCTCCTGCACCCGCGCTGCCTCGAGCTGCAGAGCCAGCCCCTGCTGGACGACCCGGGCCTCGCCCTGGTCGCCTCGCGACGGCACGTCGTCGACGACCGCAGCCGGGTCCTGGTCCCCCGCCGCGGCCTCAGCGGGCTGATCGGCACCCGCAGCGGGGACGAGGTGGCGCGCAAGATCGTCCGGAGCCGGGCGAACCTGATCGGTGACGCGTGCAACGTGCTGTTCCGTCGGGAGAGCTTCGCGGCCGCGGGCGGCTGGCGCGGCCGCCGGGACGAGCTGCTCGACCTCGACTGCTGGCTGCGCCTGCTGCACCACGGGGACTTCCTCGGCAGGCCGGAGCCGTTGGCCGCCGTCCGGATGAACGGGACCGAGGGCCAACCGGGCTACGCGGACCGCGTGGCCGGGGAGCACCACGCGATCGTCGCCGAGCTGACGGACTCCGAGGCGTACGAGGTCAGCGCCACGGACCGGGCCCTCGGCACCCTCATCGCCCCGGTGGGAGCGCTGCGCCGGGCCGGGCTCGGCGTCGTCGCCTCCCGTTCGGCGCGGCGCGCCGAGAAGGAACGGGCCAGGGAGCTCGCGGACGCCTGACGGCGCGGCGCGCCGGGGTGCGCGCCCCCTCCGATCGGACAGTCGCACACACCCGGCTCTCGCCAGAACTTTGCATCAACGCCGCGGAGGTGTTGAGCTGTAGCGGTGCGCCGGTCCCGGCGCGCTGTCGACGGCTCCCGGGAGGCGCAGTGGTCACCGCCATGCACATGAGCGACGGGCTGGTCAACGCCCCGACCTCGCTCCTCTTCGGCGCCGTGGCGATCGTCGGCCTGGCGTTCTGCCTGTTCAGGGCCCGCGCGGACCTGGACGACCGCACCGCCCCGATGGCGGGGCTGGTCACCGCGTTCGTCTTCGCCGTGCAGATGATCAACTTCCCGATCCTGCCCGGGGCCAGCGGCCACCTGCTCGGCGGCGCGCTCGTCGCGATCCTGGTCGGGCCGTACGTGGGCGCGGTGTGTATCGCCATCGTGCTGCTGGTCCAGGCGCTGCTGTTCGCCGACGGCGGGCTGACCGCACTGGGCACCAACGTCACCAACATGGCCCTGATCGGCGTGTTCACCGGCTACGGGATCGCGCTGCTGCTGCGCGGGCTCGCCCGCCGCGGGCGGGGCGGGCTGGTCGCGACCGCATTCGTCGCGGCCTTCGTGAACACCGTCGTCGCGTCGCTCGGCTTCGTCCTGGAGTACGCGGTCGGCGGGTCGGGCGGCGCCGCCCTCGGCACCGTGTTCGGGCTGATGGTCGGCCTGCACGCGCTGATCGGCATCGGCGAGGGCGTGATCACCGCCGCGACGGTCGGGGCGGTCGCCGCGGTCCGGCCGGACCTGGTGTACCTGCTGCGCGGCAGCGCCCCGGCCCTCGTGCGGAAGGAGGCGGCGGCGTGAGGAAGGGCTTCCTGATCGGGTTCCTGGCCGTCGCGCTGCTCGTCGCGGGCGGTCTGTCGTACGTCGCCAGCTCGAGCCCGGACGGGCTGGACACCGTCGCCCTGCACGGCTGCACCGAGCAGGACGGGCGGCTCGCGGGCAGCTGCATCGCGCAGAACGCGGGCGAGCACCACACCGCGGGCTCGCCGCTCGCGGACTACTCGGTCTTCGGCGGGCACGGCACGGTGGGACTCGCCGGGATCATCGGCGTGCTGGTGACGCTCGTCCTCGCGGCAGGCCTGTTCCGGCTCCTCCGGCGCCGCACACCCACGACGGCCGTCGACTCCGAGAGCACGGGCTGAGTGGGCGCCGGTCACGCCCACCCCCTGCACCTGCCCGGCGAGTCGGTGGTCCACCGGCTCCCGCCGCAGGTCAAGATCGTCGCCGCGTTCCTCGGCGTGGTCTGCGTCGTCGCGACCCCGCGCGAGGCCTTCCCGGTCTTCGGCGGCTACGCCGTGGTCCTGCTCGCGGTCTGGGCGGCGGCGCGCATCCCCGTCAGCTGGATCCTGCGCCGGTCGGTGATCGAGCTGCCGTTCGTGGTGCTGGCGGTGCTGCTGCCGCTGACCGGCCCGGACCCGCGGATCGAGTGGCTGGGCCTGTCGCTGTCCGACCCGGGCCTGCTCGGCGCCTGGAACATCCTCGTCAAGGGCACCCTGGGCGTGCTGACGTCGCTCACCCTGGCGGCGACGACGCCGATGCGGGACCTGCTCGTCGGGCTCCAGCGGCTACGCGCCCCGGCCATGGTCACCACGATCGCCACGCTGATGCTGCGCTACCTCGACGTCATCTCCGGCGAGGCGCGGCGGATGCGCCTGGCCCGGATCGCCCGCGGCCACGACCCGCGGTTCCTCTGGCAGGCCGGCGCGACCGCGCGCGGGATCGGCGCCCTCTTCCTGCGCTCCTACGAGCGCGGTGAGCGGGTGCACCTCGCGATGCTCTCCCGCGGCTGGACGGGTGCCATGCCGGTCCTCACCCCGGACCTCACGACCCGCGCGGACTGGGTCCGCGGCCTGGCCCCGGTCGCCGTGGCCGCGGTCCTCGCGGCGACCGGGTGGGTGATCGCATGACCCTGCCGAGGGCACGCGTGCAGGATGTGCCCGTGAGCGCCCCGCCCTCCCTGCTCGTGCGCGACCTGCTCTTCGCCTACCCGGACGGCCACCAGGCCCTGCACGGCGTGGACCTGCGGATCGAGCCCGGCGAACGCGTCGCCCTGCTCGGCCCCAACGGCGCGGGGAAGACCACGCTCGTGCTGCACCTCAACGGGATCCTCGCGCCCGGGGCGGGCAGCGTGGAGATCGCCGGGCTGTCGGTGTCCCGCAAGACGGTCCAGGAGATCCGGCGCCGGGTCGGGATCGTCTTCCAGGACCCGGACGACCAGCTGTTCATGCCGACGGTCCGCGAGGACGTGGCGTTCGGCCCCGCCAACTTCGGGGTGACCGGGGACGCGCTGGCGGCCCGCGTGCACGAGGCGCTCGCCGCCGTCGGGATGCAGGAGCAGGCCGACCGGTCGCCGCTGCACCTGTCCGGCGGGCAGCGCCGCAGGGTCGCCCTGGCGACCGTGCTGGCCTGCGACCCCGAGATCCTCGTCCTGGACGAGCCGTCGTCCAACCTGGACCCGGTGGCCCGTCGCGAGCTCGCCGAGGTCCTGCTGGGCCTGGGCCGGACCATGCTGATGGTCACCCACGACCTGCCCTACGCCCTGCAGCTCTGCCCGCGCAGCGTGATCCTCGACGACGGGATCGTCGTCGCCGACGGCCCCACGCGCGAGCTCCTCGCCGACGGGGAGCTCCTGGCGAGGCACCGCCTGGAGCTCCCCTTCGGCTTCGCCCTGTAGGCGGGCCTAGCGGGGCGGGGCCTCCTCGGACCAGTCCCCCGTCGCCGGGAGGCCGTTGGGCGGGGTGAGGTCGTTCGCCTCCAGCTCGGGCCGCACCGAGGCGCGGACCTGCGGGGTGGGCTCGCCGAGCGCGGGCACCTCCTGGTTGGCGGCTGCGGTGGCCGCCGCGACCTGCGCCGCGATCTCCGGGTCGCCGGAGGTGTCGAACCAGCTGCGGACGGACTCCTCGTCGTCCTCGGGCCGGGACTGCGGGGCCTCGTAGGGCGACGGGGTGTACTGGAAGACCCCGTCCTCCCCCGGCGCGCCGAGCATCTTCGTGAAGCCCTCGAGGGCCTTGCCGAAGTCCGACGGCACCAGCCAGACCTTGTTCGCCTCGCCCTTCGCCATCTCGGGCAGGGTCTGCAGGTACTGGTAGGCCAGCAGCTCCGGCGTGGGACGGCCCGCCTTGATCGCGGCGAACCGCTTCTCGATCGCCTTCGCCTCACCCTGCGCCGTGAGGTACTGCGCCGCGCGCTCACCCTGGGCCCGCAGGATGCGGGACTGACGCTCGGCCTCGGCGTTGAGGATCGCCGCCTGCTTGGCGCCCTCCGCGGTGAGGATCTGGGCCTGCTTGTTGCCCTCCGCGCTGCGGATCGCGGACTCCCGCTGGCCCTCGGCGGTGAGGATGGTGGCCCGCTTCTCGCGGTCCGCCTTCATCTGCCGCTCCATGGACTCCTGGATGGACGGCGGCGGGTCGATCGCCTTGATCTCCACCCGCTCGACGCGGATCCCCCAGCGGCCGGTGGCGTCGTCCAGCTCGCCGCGCAGCACGCTGTTGATCTGGTCGCGGGAGGTCAGGGTCTCCTCCAGCGTCATCCCGCCGACGACGTTGCGCAGCGTCGTGGTGGTGATCTGCTCGACCCCGGTGATGTAGTTCGAGATCTCGTACACCGCGGACTTCGGGTCGTTGACCCGGAAGTAGACGACGGTGTCGATGTTGACCGTCAGGTTGTCCTGCGTGATCACCGGCTGCGGCGGGAAGGACACCACCTGCTCGCGCAGGTCGATCCGCTCCCGGATGCGGTCCACGAACGGCACCAGGAACGCCAGGCCCGGGTCCTGCGTGGTCTTGTACTTGCCCAGTCGCTCGATCACCGCGGCCGTGGCCTGCGGGACGATCTGCACCGACTTCACCACCGTGATGATCGCGAACAGCACGATCAGCACGACGACGACGAGCACCGCGACGTCCATGTCTCCCCCTCTACTCCGCCAGCACGACGGCGGTGGCCCCTTCGATGCGGACCACCGTGACCCGCGCGCCGGGCTCCATGACCTCGTCGTCGACCAGCGCGCGGGCGGACCACTCGTCCGGCCCGATGCGGACGCGTCCGCCGTGGCTGTCGACCCGCCGGGAGACCACCGCCGATCCCCCGACGATCCTGTCCGTGTGGTGCTGGTACCCCTCGATCGCCTGCTGCGCCCTGCGCCTGAGCGCGGGCCGCACGCCCAGCAGCAACAGCACCGACGCGACGGCGAACACCAGCGAGCTGCCCAGCCACTCCAGGCCGAAGACCACCGAGCCGCCCGCGGCCGCCAGCGCGGCGGCGCCGAGCATCGCCAGGACGAACTCCCCGGCCAGCATCTCGCCCGCGAGCAGCACGATCCCGGCGATCAGCCAGACCAGCGGAACCATGTCCCCAGGATGGCAGAGATCACGCGGCCACGCGGCGGATGATCATTTCGGCTCGGTCTCAACCCCCGTCGGGGTCGACGGTGACGAAGTCGATCAGCTGCTCGACCGCGCCGATCAGGCTCGAGTCCAGGTCGCGGAAGGACGTGACCGCGCCGAGCACGCGGCGGGCGCCGTCTGCGGGCTCGCCCCAGCGCAGGGCCTCGCAGACCCCGGTCTTCCAGTCCGTGCCGCGGGGGATCCGCGGCCACGCCCGGATGCCGACGGCGGCCGGCTTGACCGCCTCCCAGACGTCGACGAACGGGTGGCCGGTC
Source organism: Pseudonocardia xishanensis (assembly GCF_039541715.1). Lineage (NCBI taxonomy): Bacteria > Bacillati > Actinomycetota > Actinomycetes > Pseudonocardiales > Pseudonocardiaceae > Pseudonocardia > Pseudonocardia xishanensis. The sequence continues at coordinate 165,601 of NZ_BAABGT010000012.1, read as the reverse complement.
ACCATCACGTGCGGCCCGGCGACCGACGCCGCCTGCCGGGTCTCCATGCTCCCGGCGACCAGGTGGTCCACCAGGATCCCGAGCTTGCGGTGCGGTGCCGGACCGAACTCCCGGACGGCGGCGGCCAGGTCGTGGACGCCGTGCAGCGGCTCCACGACGATGCCCTCGACGCGCAGGTCGTGTCCCCAGACCGTCTCCAGCAGGGAGGCGTCGTGGATCCCCTCGACCCAGATGCGGGAGGCGCGGGCGGTGCGCGCCCTGACGGTGCCCAGCTTCACCGAGCCGGACGCGGACCGCACCGGACCCTGCGCCTTCGGGGCGGGCTTGACGAGCGTGGCCGGCTTCCCCTCGAACAGGAACGCGGCCGGGCGGAGCGGGAAGATCCGCCGCCTGCCGTTGCGGTCCTCGAGCGTGACCTCGCGGATGTCGACCGTCACGACCGCCCCGCAGAACCCGCTGGCCGGGTCCTCGACGACGAGGCCCCGCTCGGCGGGCACCTCGGGGACCGCCTTCCGGCGCTGCACCCGGGTGCCGTCGGACCCGAACAGGCCCTGGTAGTCGTGGGTTCGCGGAGACATGGCGCGGTTGTATCCCAGGGTGTGCGAGACGGCGGGGAGGACACGCCCGGGAGCACCGGATCACCCTCGACCACTCACCGAACGTCACAGACCGTCACCCGCACGGCAGCGGGCCGGGGAACCCGGACGGTGATTAACCTGGCTCCCGTGCCCCGCCCCTCCGCCACCTTCGCGGTGTGGTCCTCGGCCTGGCTGGCCGGGTCCGCCGCACCGGACGACGTGCTCGACGCCCTGGTCCCCTGGGCGGACGCGCACGACGTCGTCGCCGCCGACGAGCCCTCGGCCGCGGCCACGGACCTGCCGCTCCCCGGTGCCCCCGTGTCGTCGCTGACGTTCCTGTTCGCCGCCCTGCGCCGCGCCCCGCGCGGACCGGCCCGGCTGGTGCTCACCGCCCCCGGGGACGTCCGCGGCCTGCCCGGGCCCGGCCCGTTCGGCACCGCGGTGATCACCGCGGGTGAGGGCGTGCTGTTCGCCGAGGCCGGGGTCGGGGTGGTGCCCAGCACCGTCGCGGACGGGGTGCTGCGGTGGACCGTGTTCGCCGTCCCCGGCCCCGTCGCGCCCGCGGAGTACGTGCCGATCGGCGAGGCCGAGGCCGAGCTGCGGTCGCAGGTCCGGCAGTCGACGTCGCTGCTCACCGAGCTCGGCGTCGCCCGGCACCGGCCCGGGGTGCGCGAGGAGATCGCGGCCGCCCTGCGCGCCCGGCCGGCCTCCCACTGGCCCGGCGGCATGCCCGGGCGCGCGCTGCGGGTGCTGCAGCAGGCGGACGAGGTGGAGGCGATCCTCGCCGCCGCCCTGGTGGACGAACCCGGCGGCGCCCTCTCCGCGAGCGCGGCCACGGCGCGCCGCGAAGCCCTGCGCCCCCTGGACACCGCGGTCCGCATCGCCCGCCGTGCCGCGGTGGCGGAGGCGGTCCGCACCTACGCCCCCGCCTGACCCCGCCCCGGCACGTTTCGTGCTCACAGCGCTGCATGATCACCGGCTGCGTGTCGTCAGCGTGGTGCGCACCACGCTGAGGGCACGCAAGTTCCGATCATGAACGGCGGGCGAGCGCGATCACCGCACGCGCCGCCGGGCTGGTGGGGCCGCTCCCCCGCCACGCCAGCACGATTCGGCTGGTCGTCTCCGGGGTGATCCCCACGGGATCGAGCTCCACCCCGGCGGCCCGCACCGCCCCCTCCGGCAGCACCGCGACGCCGAGACCCCGTGCCGCGAGCCGGGCCAGCAGCAGCGGATCCCCCGCCTCGAACGCGATCCGCGGCTGCACTCCCGCCCGGACACAGGCGGCGTCGAAGGCCGCGCGCGGCCCGCTCCCCTCGGCCATGCACATCAGGGGCGCCCCGACGAGCTCGGCGACCGTCACCGACCCCGACCGCGGCCCCCCGACCCCGCCCGACCCGACCCCGCCCGACCCGACCCCGCCCAGCCCGGCCCCCACCGGTGGCCACCCCACCGCCACCAGCGCCTGCTCCGTCACCACCCGGTAGGCGACACCCTCCGGCGGCTCCTCCGCGATCCCCGCCCAGACCAGGTCGACCATCCCGTCGACCAGCCCCGCCAGCAGCTCCGCGGACGTCCCCTCCCGCAGCGAGACCTCCACCGCGGGGTGCGCTGCCCGGAACTCCGCCAGCAGCTCGGGGAGGTCGGTCGCCGCGAGCGAGGGCGCCATCCCGACCCTCACCTGCCCGCGCACCAGCCCCTTCAGCTCGTCGACGGCCAGCCGCGCCCCCTCGACCGCCGCCAACGCCGCCCGCGCGAACGGCAGCACCGCCGCCCCCGCCTCGGTCACCGCCATCCCCCGCGACGACCGTGCCAGCAGGGGTTCCCCGATCTCCCGCTCCAGCTGCCGCAGCTGCGCGCTCACTCCGGGCTGCGCGACGTGCAGCCGCTCGGCCGCCGCCGTCACCGTCCCCTCCTCGACGACCGCGACGAGATACCGCAGGTGACGCAGCTCCATAACCGACGATGCTAGCTCCTAGACAGTCCATCTCTTGGACTTCTGCTCGGTCCGCCGCCACGGTGGAGTCGTGAAGCTGATCCGACCCGGGGAGGCCGCGTTCGCGGCCGTCACCACCGGCTACCAGACCAACCGCCCGCACCGGCCCGACACCGTCGCCCTGCCCCGCACCGCGGCGGAGGTCCGCGAGGCGGTCGCGCTCGCCGGCGACGGCCCGCTCGCCGTCCAGTCCTCCGGCCACGGCCGCGTGAGCGCACTCGACGGCGGAGTACTGATCTCCACCACGGAGCTCACCGGCGTGACCGTCGACCCGCGGGCCCGCACCGCGCGGATCGCCGCGGGTGCGACCTGGGGAGATGTCGTCGCCGCCACCACACCGCACGGTCTCGCCCCCGTGAACGGCAGCTCACCGGGCGTCGGTGTCGTCGGGTACCTGCGGGGCGGCGGGTTCGGCATCCTCGGCCGCGCTTTCGGCTACGCAGCGGACCGGGTGCGGTCCGTCGACGGGGTGTCCCGTGCCGGGGACCCGGTGCGGACCGACCGACTGCCGGCCGACGACATGGTCGTCACCGCCGTGGAGATCGAGCTCGTCGAGGTCCCCCGGGTGTGGGGCGGGACCCTGACCTTCACGATCGACGAGTCCCTCCCGGCCGCCTTCGCCGCCGCCGTGGCCGACCTGCCGGACGAGGTCTCGGCGTCCCTGAGCCTGGTCCCGCTGCCGGACGTCCCGGCGCTCCCGCCCCACCTGCGAGGGGTGCACCTGGCCCAGGTCCGGGTCGTCGGCACCGACGAGCACCCGCTCGACGCCCTGCGCACCATCGGCAGGCTCACCGCGGCGGACCTCCGCTGGATGCCCTACGGCGACGCGCACACCATCCACTCCGACCCCACCGACCCGCACGCGTACGCGGGTGAGGCGCGGTTCCTGCGGGCGGCGGACCCGGCCGCGTTGAGCACCGTCGTGGCGGCGACCGGGCCCGACGCGACGGTGCCGAGCGTGGTCGAGATCCGGCAACTCGGCGGCGCGCTGGCCCGTCCGACGCGCACCGGCGCCCCCACCGACGCGGAGTTCCTGCTCCGCGCGGTGACCGCGCTGGACCCCGTCTCCGAGCCGGAGGCCCGCAGCGCCCACGAGAAGCTGGTCGCCCCGTTCGCCGCGGACGACCTCGGCCCGGCGCGGACCTTCTGCTACGGCCGCTGAGCCGGTCGCGTCGGGCGCGTCGCGGGCAGGCAGCAGTCCACCGCGCACGGCGCGCCGTTCACGGTGCAGCCCGCGCTCGGGACGGTGCCCAGGGCACGGGGCTCCACTCCGGACACGTGTTCGGCGATCAGCTCGACCACCATGTCCGCGAACCGCGGATCGGGTCCGGCCGTGGCCGCCCGCGCGAACCGCATGCCCAGCTCGGCCGCCTTGCCCGCGGCCTCGTTGTCCAGGTCCCAGACGACCTCGACGTGGTCGGACACGAACCCGATCGGCGCCACGACCACCGCCTCGACGCCTTTCTCGTGCACCGCCTCCACGTGGTCCACGATGTCCGGCTCCAGCCACGGGACCTGCGGCGGACCCGAGCGCGACTGCCACACGACGTCGTACTCCGCGAGGCCCACCTCGGCCGCGACCAGCCGGGCCGCCTCCGCGATCTGCCGGGAGTAGCGGTGGCCGCCCTCGGCGGGCACCCCGGCGGCGGCGTCGGCGGAGGTCGGGACGGAGTGCGCGGTGAAGACGGCCCGCGCCCCGTCGGTCAGGACCGCGCGGATCGCGTCCGCGTTCGCCTGCACGAACAGCGGGTGGTCGAAGAAGTGCCGCAGTTTGGTCAGCCGCGGCGCGTCCTCGACGCCCGCCCGGGCGCGGGCGATGTCGTCGTCGTACTGCCTGCAGGCGGAGAACCCGCCGTACGCGCTGGTGGCGAACACCAGGGCGTCCCGGACCCCGTCGCGGGCCATCTCCGCGACGGTGTCCTCGACCATCGGGTGCCAGTTGCGGTTGCCGAAGTAGACCGGCAGGTCCGTCCGGGACCGGATCGCGGCGATCAGCTCGCGGTTGCGCGCGTTGATGGGCGAGACGCCGTCGAAGTGGCGGTAGTGCTCCTCCACGGCGTCCAGCCGCTCCGGCGGGACGCCCCGACCGCGCACCACGTTCTCGAGGAACGGGCGCACCTCGTCGAGCCCCTCGGGGCCACCGAAGGAGAGCAGGAGCAGAGCATCGTAGGGCACGCCCCATTCAACCGCGGGCGGGCGGACCCGGCGCGTCAGACCCCGACCGCGTGGAACCCGCCGTCCGCCATGACCATCGAGCCGGTGGTGGTGGGCAGCCAGTCCGACAGCACCGCGCAGACGGTCTTCGCGACGGGCACCGGGTCGGTGACGTCCCAGCCCAGCGGCGCGCGCCCGTCCCAGTTGTCCTCGAACGCCGAGAAGCCCGGGATGGACTTGGCGGCCATGGTCTTGACCGGCCCCGCGGCGACCAGGTTCACCCGGATCCCCTTCGGGCCCAGGTCGCGCGCCAGGTACCGGGTGACCGACTCCAGCGTGGACTTCGCGACGCCCATCCAGTCGTAGGCGGGCCAGGCCTGCCGGTTGTCGAAGTCCATCCCGACGACCGACGCACCGGACCCGAGCAGCGGCAGCAGGGCCACGGCCAGTGACTTGAACGAGTACGCGCTCACCTGGATCGTCGTGGCCACGTCCTCCCACGGCGCGTTCAGGAAGGCACCCTCCCCCAGGCACGAGGCGGGCGCGAAGCCGATGGAGTGCAGCACCCCGTCCAGCCTCGGCTCGTCCCCGAGGTGCGGGGTGACCCGCTCGACGAGGGAGTCCAGCTGCCCCTGGTCCGACACGTCCAGCTCGACGACCGGCGCGGGCTTCGGCAGCCGCTGCGCGATCCGCTCCACCAGCCGCATCCGGCCGAACCCGGTGAGGACGACCTCCGCCCCCTGCTCCTGCGCGATCTTCGCGGCGTGAAACGCCAGCGACGCGTCGGTGATCACACCGGTGACCAGCAGCTTCTTACCCTCGAGCAGTCCCATGTCAGGACCCTTCCGTTCTTTCGGGGAGCACGATCTAGTGGCCCATGGACGCGCCACCGTCGACGGTGAGCACCGCTCCGGTGACGTACGCGGCGGGCTCGGAGGCCAGGTACGTGACCGCGCCCGCGATCTCCGAGGCGTGGCCGTACCGGCCGAGCGGGATCAGATCGTGGATCTCGTCCACCCGGCTCTGCGGGAGCTTCGCGGTCATCTCCGTCTCGACGAAGCCGGGCAGGACCAGGTTCGCGGTGACGCCGCGGGGCGCGAACTCGCGGGCCAGCGACCGGGACAGACCGATCAGCCCGGACTTCGAGGCCGCGTAGTTCACCTGCCCCGGGAGGCCGGTGTACGCGGTGATGGAGGAGATGAAGATCATCCGGCCTGCGCGGGCCTTCAGCATGTTGCGCGAGGCGCGCCGGGCGACCCGGAAGGCCGCGGTGAGGTTGGCGTCGAGCACGGAGGCCCAGGCCTCGTCGGACATCCTCATGACGAGGCCGTCCTCGGTGATGCCCGCGTTGGACACGAGCACCTCGACGGGCCCGTGCTTCTCCTCCACCGTGGTGAACAGCGCGTCGACGTCCTCGGTGCTGGTGACGTCGCACTGGACCGGGAGGATGCCCTCGGGGACGAGGTCCGCGTCCCGGCGATACGTCACCGCCACCTGATCCCCGAGCTCCGCGAACGCCTCGGCGATCGCCAACCCGATACCTCTGTTGCCTCCGGTGACCAGCACACTTCGTCCCACACCGGAGAACCTAGTACACCGACCGGGGCCCGCAGACCCTGCCGCGACCGGCACCACGTCGGCCGCGGGAGGGGGTGGTCACGCGACGGTGGCGGGCTCCGGCGCACGCTCGCCCGCGCGCTCCTCGACCCGCACGGTGGCGACGACGGCCCTCGCGAGCCGCGCGTGCCCCGCCACGTCCGGGTGCGCCAGATCGGCCTGCTGCTCCGTGCGGTACGGGACGAGGTCCCGCACCGAGATGTGCCGCACCCGGGCGCGGGTCGCCACGATCTCCCGCTGCGCCCGCTCGAACCGCGCCAGGTTGCGGTCCGAGTAGGGGAAGTAGTACGGGCTGACCTTCGACGGACCGAGCAGCACCACGGCGGCGCCGGTCCGCTCCAGCTCGTCCAGCAGGGTGGTGAGCTCGCGGACGTACTCGTCCAGCGCCATGCGCGTGTACCCGCCGAACGGCCTGACCAGCACGTTCTTCACGGCGACCTTGATCCGGGACTCCCGCAGCTGCTCGCGCGCCTTCTCCGGATCGGTCGAGAAGTACGGTCGGGGGTCCATCCCGACGTCACCCTTCCACGCGGTCGGCCCGAAGCGCCCGACCGCCTTCTCGACGACACGGTGCGGGTGCACGAACGCCTCGACGTTCCCGCTGCTGAGGATGACGAGGTCCGGCTCGAAGTCCGCGACCTTGGACAGTCCCTCCCGGACCTCGCTGACGAGCAGACGCGCCTTCGCCTTGGACAGGACCTTCTCGGCGTCGAGCATCTTGGCCGCGACACGGCCGACCGACTGCTCCCGCACCCCGAGTCCCGAGTTGATGCTGCACCCGAGGATGGCGACGCGCGGCTTCGGAGGAACGACGAGCTGACGTGACGGAGCTACAGAGTACTCCACTGCGAACCGGACCGATCTCCCCGACAGAGATGAACCTGGACGGTGCCGTGCTCGCTCATGTGGGTGGCGGCGTTAGGCCGAAGTGGTGGAGTTCACCCATCCGTAACGTCGATTTCCCTTACGGTAGCCGCCGTCCGAGCAGCAGGCCCGCACCCACACCGACCATCAGGAGCAACGCCCCGCCCACGAGCCACGGGCGGCTCGAGTCCACCCGCCGGATCTCGTAGCCGATCTGCTCGGAGAGGTCGGCGTAGACCTTCTTCAGCTCGTCCTCGGTGGCCGCGGTGAAGAACTGGCCGCCGGAGAGGTCGGCGATGGTCTGCATGGAGGCGTCGTCCACGGCGACCCGCGTGCGGCCGCCCTCGATGTCGATGGTCCCGTACTCGGTGCCGAAGGAGATCGTGCTCACCGGGACCTTGCCCTCGGCGGCCTGGCGCGCCGCCGTGAAGGCCCCGCGGGGCTCGTTCTCGCCGTCCGGGCCGGGGACCGTCTGCTTGCCGTCGGACATCAGCACGATGCGGGCGGGCGGGGGGCCCTCCTCGCCGTCCGCCGAGGCCGCGACGGACTGGGAGAACGACTCGATCGACTGCATGGCGGCGAAGATCGCCTCGCCCGTCGCCGTGGACTCCGACAGCCGCAGCGCGTCGACGGCCCGCTTCACCGAGGTGCGGTCCGTGGTCGGCGAGACGAGGACCGCGGCCGTGCCCGCGAACGCCACCAGGCCGAGGTTGACCCCGGGCGTGAGCTGGTCGGCGAAGGCCTTCGCCGCGGACTGCGCGGCCGCCAGCCGGGTCGGCTCGACGTCCGTGGCCTGCATCGACAGCGACACGTCGATCACCAGCACCACGGTGGCGCGGTTGCGCGGCACCCGCGCCTCGGCCTCGGGGCCCGCGAGCGCCACGCTCAGCACCGCGAGCGCGGCCAGCAGGGCGACCGCGGGCACGTGCCGGTACCACCCGGGCCGCTTCGGGGCGACCCGCTCCAGCAGCTCCAGGTTGGTGAACCGCACGACGTCCCGACGGCGGCGGCGCAGCAGCACGAGGTAGGCCACCACCAGTGCCGCCACGACGAGCAGCCCCAGCAGCCACCACGGCGAGGAGAAGGTCATGGTGTCCTCCCCGGCTCCCGCGTCCTCACCGGGACCCCACCCGCTTGCGCGCCAACGCGAACCGCACGATGTCGGACACCCAGTCCGAGTCCGTCCGCAGCCGCAGGTGCCCCGCCCCGCACCGGCGCAGGGCGTCCGCCACCCGATCGCGGTGCTCGGACGCCGCGGCCGCGTACTCCCGACGCAGCAGCGGCGTGGTCTCGATCTCGCGCTGCCGCCCGGTCTCGGGGTCGGCGAGCACGACCGTCCCGACGTCCGGCAGGTCGAGCTCCCGGGGGTCGAGGACCTCCACGGCGAGCAGGTCGTGCCGCGCCGAGAGCCCGCGCAGCGACCGCTCCCAGTCCTGCTCGCCGAGGAAGTCCGAGATCACCACGGCGAGCCCCCGGCGCCGCGGCGGGCGCCGCAGCTGCTCCAGTGCCGCGGTGAGGTCCCCGCGGGTGCCGTCCACGGCGCGCGGGGTCTCGGCGACCTTCCGCACGAGCTGCCGGACGTGCCCGATCCCGCCGCGCGCCGGGATCCGGACCGTCTGCGCGCCCGTCGAGACGATCGCGCCGATCCGGTTCCCGCCGCCCCGCGTCAGGTGCGCGACGGCCGCCAGCGCCGCGATCGCCAGGTCCCGCTTCTCGCAGTCCGCGGTGCCGAAGTCCAGGCTCGCCGAGAGGTCGACGACGGCCCAGGTCTCCAGCTCGCGGTCGGCGACCGTCTCGCGCACGTGCGGCTCGGTGGTGCGCGCGGTGACCGCCCAGTCCATCCGCCGGACGTCGTCCCCCGCCAGGTACGGCCGCGCCTCGGCGGGCTCGGACCCCGGACCCGGCAGGAGACCGAGGTGGTTGCCCTGCAACAGCCCGTCCAGCCTGCGCCGGACGGTGAGCTCCAGGGTGCGCAGGCCCGCCTCCAGCCCGCCTTCGCGCAGCGCCGGGGCCGGGCTCACGACGGCGGGGCCTGCGGTACCGGCGGGGCCTGCGGGGCGGCCTGGGGCCGGGCGCTGACCTGCGGCAACGGCACCGTACCGAGCACCCGCTGGAGGATGTGGTCGATCGGCACCTGGTCGGCGACGGCGTCGTAGGACAGCACGAGCCGGTGCCGCAGCACGTCCGGCGCCACGTCCAGCACGTCCTGCGGGAGTACGTAGTCCCGGCCGCGGACCAGCGCGATCGCCCGCGCGGCGGCGACGATGCCGAGCGTCGCGCGCGGCGAGGCGCCGTAGGCCACCCAGCCCGCGAGGTCGGCGAGCCCGTGCTCGGCCGGGGTGCGGGTGGCGACGACCAGCCGCACCACGTAGTCGACGAGGGCGTGGTGCACGAACACCTCGGACGCGACGTCCTGCAGCCGGACGAGCTCGGCCGGGTCCATCACCTGCTCGGCCACCGGGGGCCGGGCGCCCATCCGGTAGACGATCTCGCGCTCCTCCTCGACCCCCGGGTACTCCACGATGATCTTGAACAGGAAACGGTCCCGCTGCGCCTCGGGCAGTGGGTAGACGCCCTCGTTCTCGATGGGGTTCTGGGTGGCCAGCACGAGGAAGGGATCGGGCATGGGGAAGGTGCGGCCGCCGATCGACAGGTGTCGCTCGGCCATCACCTCCAGCATGGCCGACTGCACCTTCGCCGGGGCGCGGTTGATCTCGTCCGCCAGCACGAAGTTGGCCACCACCGGGCCCAGCTCGACGTCGAACTCCTCGCGCCCCTGGCGGTAGATCCGGGTGCCGAGGATGTCCGCGGGGACGAGGTCCGGGGTGAACTGCAGCCGGGAGAACGACCCCCCGACCACCTTCGCCACCGTCTCCACGGCGAGTGTCTTCGCGACCCCGGGCACGCCCTCCAGCAGCAGGTGACCCTTGGCGAGCAGGCCGACCAGCATCCGCTCGACGAGCGTGTCCTGGCCGACGATCACACGCTTGATCTCGAAGACCGCCCGCTCCAGGAGCTCGGCGTCGGACTTGGGAGTGGAGTCGGGCACCCCTCCATCAGACACCACGGGGGGTGAAGCGCCCTTAAAGCACCCGCGAGACCGTGGGCGACAACCCGCCCGAGTACCGCACCGGAGAGATCTTGACCGACGTCCCGGAGTACGGCGCCTCGATCATCTGTCCGTTCCCGATGTAGAGGGCGATGTGGTAGGTCCTGCCGTTGCGGGCCCAGGAGAGCATGTCGCCGGGCTGCATCTGGGACCGCGGGACCTGCCGCCCGAAGGTGGCCTGGTTGCCGCTCCACCGCGGCAGGTTCACCCCGACGCCCGCGAAGGCGTAGAGCATCAGCCCCGAGCAGTCGAATCCCACCTTGCGGAAGTCGCCGAACGAGTCCGCGACGCCGCCGTCCCGCACCCCGATCGTCGGTCCGCGGGAGTTGCCGCCGCCCCAGGAGTACCGCACGCCGAGCTGGGACATCGCGCGGTCGATCACGGTCTGCACGGCCCCGGAGCCGGACTTGCGGACCGTGGGCGGCGGCGCGGTCCCGACCCGTGCCGACGCCTCCTGCTGGGCGGCCCGCTGCCGCGCGGCCTCGGCCTCCTCCTGGGCGCGCTGCCAGTCCCGGAACCGCTGCCGCTGGGCGCGGAGCCCGGCGTCGGCGTTCTCGGCGGCGTCGAGCTGGGCCTGGACCTGCTGCTGCTCGGTGGCGACGGCGGCGAGCCGCTGGGCCTGCGCCTGCGCGTTCTGCTCCGCGCCCGCGACGGCCTGGTCGGCGGCGGTCTTGGCGGCCGCCGCGGCCTGCCTGCGCTGCTCGGCCTCCTCCTGCGCCGCCCGCGCAGTGGAGTCGGCGTTCGCCTTCTGCACGCGGGCGCGCTCGAGCCCGTCGAGCGCCGAGGCCTGCTGCTGGGCCAGCGCGTCGGTGAGCTGGGCGCGGTCGACCAGGTCGTCCGGGCCGGTCGCGGTGGTGAGCAGGCCGATCGGGCCGAGGTCGAGCCCCTGGGAGTAGGTGCCGGCGACGAAGTCGTCCAGCCGGGTGCGGGCGGCGTCGATGGCCCGGCCCGCCGCCGCGGTCTGGGCGAGGGCGCTCTCCGCGCGCCGCGCCGCCGCGTCCGCCTCGGCCTGGGCACCGCTGAGCACGTCGAGCGCCTGGTTGGCGGCCTCGTGCTGCTCCGCGACCTGAATCTGCAGGTCGTCCGCCTCGGCCTGCAGATCGCCGAGCCGCGCGGTCAGCTGCGCGACCGACGACGCCCGCTGGTCCACGGCGTCCCGGCTGCGCTGCAGCTCGTCGTTGCTCGGGTTGGGCGGCGGCGTCGGCTGGGCGCCCGCCACCGCCGTCGAAGTGCCGACGAGCAGCGCGGCGAGCAGCACCACCAGCAGGGCACGCAGGACCCGCACGACGTCACTCCCAAGATCGTTGACCGACGGCCGGAACCCTGGCACCCCGCGACGGTCACGCTGGGTCGCCACGCCGGGGACGCTGCGCTACTTCCACCACACGGAGGACGCCCGATCCGGCGTCGTCACCGATCCGTTGCTCCGGACGGCCCAGTCGGGGGGCGGGGCAGGCACCACCGCGTCTCCGTACTTCCACCCTGTTCCAGATCCGTGATCATCGGCGATAGTGCCTGCGAGCAGTTCACAGCGCCCACACGGGGGCGCCCGATGAGGGGGTACGACGTCGTGACCGAAGGCGGACAGTGGCCGCAGGGCCCGCAGCAGGGCGGGTGGGGTCCGCAGGGCGCACCCCAGGGCGACCGACAGTGGGCCCAGGGCCCGGGCGCGGGCGCGCCGCCCGCGCAGGGCTGGGGCCAGACCGCCCCGTACCCCCAGCAGGGCCCGCAGCCCACCCAGCAGTACCCACCCCAGCAGTACCCACCCCAGCAGTACGGCCCGCCGCAGGGCGGACCGGGCGGCCCGCCCCCGAACTGGACGCCCCCTGCTGGCTACGGCGGCGAGGGCGGCGGGGAGCCCCCGAAGAGGAGGCGTCGGTGGCCGCTGATCGCCGCCGTGGTCGCGATCGTCGCCGTCCTCGCGGGTGGCGGGTACACGGCCTGGGCCCTGCTGGGGAACTCCGGCGGGGCGAGCTCCCCCACCGAGGTCGTGACCGCGCTCGCCGGTGACCTCGAGGGCAAGGACTACCTGCGCGCGGCGAGCCGCATCGCGCCGAACGAGACGGTCCTGCTCACCGACCTCGGCGACGTCATGACCAAGGAGCTGGTCCGGCTCCAGATCCTCAAGCCGGACGCCGCGGCGAACCAGAGCCTCGACACGGTCACGTTCTCCGGCCTGCGGTTCGACGAGGCGGGCGCGGAGACCGTCCGCCCCAACGTGACCATCACCAAGCTCGTCGCCGGCACCATCACCACCACCGGCGACACGGCGAACCTGCCGTTCACGGACTCCTTCAAGCAGAAGGTGTTCCCGAACGGCCAGCCGCCCGCGGGCGCCCCGGAGACCATCGACATCGCCGAGGTCGTGCGGGACGAGGGTGGGCCGATCCGGATCGCCACCGTGCAGGTGGACGGCGAGTGGTACGTCAGCGGCCTCTACACCGCGGCGGACTACGCGCTGAAGTCGGAGAACGAGCCCTGGCCGACGACGTCGGTGCCCGCGAACGGCGCCGCCTCCGCCCAGGACGCGCTCAAGGACATGGTCACCGCGGCGCTCGACTCGGACGTCCAGCGCGTGATCGAGCTGACCGACCCGGAGGAGGCCGCCGCCCTGCACGACGCCGGGCCCGCACTCGTCCAGGCCGCCGCGGGCGCCCAGCCCTCCGGCGCGAAGCTGGTCGACCTGCAGACGACCGAGACGGACGTCCGCGGCCACACGGGGCTCTCGCTCGCGAGCGTCACCGTCCAGACACCCGACGGCGTGCTGATCGACGTCAAGCGTCAGGGCGACTGCCTGCTGATGTCGTCCCCGCAGGGCGGTGGCGAGCAGCGGCTGTGCACGGCGGACCTGGCGCAGGCGGGTCTGTCCGAGGTCGGGAACTCCCCCGCACTCGCCGAGTTCGCCCCGCGCCTGGTCACCGCGATGCTCGACGTCAAGGTCGTGGCCTCCGAGGTGGACGGCAAGTGGTACGTGTCCCCCGGCCAGACCGTCGTGCAGCTCTACGCCGACCTGCTCGGTGCGATGCAGCCCGGCGACCTGGACGCCCTGATCGCCGCGGGCGGCAACTGACAGCTGGGTCACCCCCGTCTCGACTCCCAAATAGGACAGGCGTACTGTTTGGGTCGGGACGGGGGTCACGCTGCCGTGGTGAACCAGGTGCGCGAGACTCCCGCACGAGCCGACGCGTCATTTCGAGCGCCCACCACAGCAGCGATGAAGAGGAGAGCCGGACAGTGGCCAGTACCGACAGCTTCGGAGCCAAGGGAACCCTCGAAGTCGGTGAGAACTCCTACGAGATCTTCCGGCTCTCCGCCGTCGAGGGCGCCGAGAAGCTCCCGTACAGCCTGAAGGTCCTCCTGGAGAACCTGCTCCGCACCGAGGACGGCGCCAACGTCACCGCGGACCACGTCCGCGCGCTGGCGAACTGGGACCCCGCCGCCGAGCCGGACACCGAGATCCAGTTCACCCCCGCCCGGGTGATCATGCAGGACTTCACCGGCGTCCCCTGCGTCGTCGACCTGGCCACCATGCGCGAGGCCGTGACCGAGATGGGCGGCGACCCCGCCAAGGTCAACCCGCTGGCCCCGGCCGAGCTGGTCATCGACCACTCGGTGATGATCGACTTCTTCGGCACCGCGGACGCGTTCGAGAAGAACATCGACTTCGAGTACGGCCGCAACAAGGAGCGCTACCAGTTCCTGCGCTGGGGCCAGGGCGCGTTCGACGAGTTCAAGGTCGTCCCCCCGGGCACCGGCATCGTGCACCAGGTCAACATCGAGCACCTGGCCCGCACCGTCATGGCGCGTCACGTGCCCGTCGGCACCGGGGACACGGTGCTGCAGGCCTACCCGGACACCCTCGTCGGCACCGACTCGCACACCACCATGGTCAACGGCCTCGGCGTGCTGGGGTGGGGCGTCGGCGGCATCGAGGCCGAGGCGGCCATGCTCGGCCAGCCCGTCTCGATGCTGATCCCGAAGGTGCTGGGCTTCAAGCTCACCGGCGAGATCCCCACCGGCGTCACCGCCACGGACGTGGTGCTCACGATCACCGAGATGCTGCGCCGCCAGGGCGTCGTCGGGAAGTTCGTGGAGTTCTACGGCGCGGGCGTCTCCGCCGTTCCGCTGGCCAACCGCGCCACCATCGGCAACATGAGCCCGGAGTTCGGCTCCACCGCGGCGATCTTCCCGATCGACGAGGAGACCGTCCGCTACCTCAAGCTCACCGGCCGCTCCGCCGAGCAGATCGCGCTCGTCGAGGCGTACGCCAAGGAGCAGGGCCTCTGGCACGACCCGTCGGCCGAGCCGGTCTTCTCCGAGACCATGGAGCTCGACCTGTCCACGGTCGTCCCGTCGATCGCCGGGCCGAAGCGCCCGCAGGACCGCATCGAGCTGACCTCCGCGAAGGCGGCCTTCCGCAAGTCGGTGCTGGACTACACGGACGACGCCGTCGCCGAGCAGCTCGAGGGCGTCGACGAGTCCTCGGACGAGTCCTTCCCCGCCAGCGACGCCCCCGCGACCTCCACCGACGGCCACGAGGCGGCCCCGGTCGTCTTCTCGGCCGCCGAGGGCTGCGAGGGCCGCCCGTCCAAGCCGACCACCGTCAAGGGCGAGCGCGGCGAGTTCGTGCTGGACCACGGCGCGGTCGTGATCGCCTCGATCACCTCCTGCACCAACACCTCGAACCCGAGCGTGATGCTGGGGGCGGCGCTGCTGGCGAAGAAGGCCGTCGAGAAGGGCCTCACGGTCAAGCCGTGGGTCAAGACGTCGATGGCCCCGGGCTCGCAGGTCGTCACCGACTACTACGAGAAGGCCGGCCTCTGGCCGTACCTGGACAAGCTGGGCTACAACCTCGTCGGCTACGGCTGCACCACCTGCATCGGCAACTCGGGCCCGCTGCCCGAGGAGATCTCCGCCGCGGTCAACGAGGCCGACCTGACCGTCGTCTCGGTGCTCTCGGGCAACCGGAACTTCGAGGGCCGGATCAACCCGGACGTCAAGATGAACTACCTGGCCTCGCCGCCGCTGGTCGTCGCGTACGCGCTGGCCGGGACCATGGACTTCGACTTCGAGACCCAGCCCCTGGGGCAGGACACGAACGGGGACGACGTCTTCCTCCGCGACATCTGGCCGTCCACCGAGGACGTCAACACCGTCATGGACGGCGCGATCGACGAGGACATGTTCACCAAGTCCTACTCGGACGTCTTCCGCGGGGACGACCGCTGGCGCTCGCTGCCCACCCCGGAGGGGCGGACCTTCGAGTGGGACGCGCAGTCCACCTACGTCCGCAAGCCCCCGTACTTCGAGGGCATGGCGTCGGAGCCGACCCCGGTCGAGGACATCACCGGCGCCCGCGTGATGGCACTGCTGGGTGACTCGGTCACCACCGACCACATCTCCCCGGCCGGTGCGATCAAGCCGGGCACCCCGGCCGCTCAGTACCTGGACGAGAACGGCGTGGACAGGAAGGACTACAACTCCTTCGGCTCCCGGCGCGGCAACCACGAGGTCATGATCCGTGGCACCTTCGCCAACATCCGGCTGAGGAACCAGCTGCTGGACGACGTGTCCGGCGGCTACACCCGCGACTTCACCGTCGAGGGCGGCCCCCAGGCCTTCATCTACGACGCCGCGCAGCACTACGCCGCGGCGGGCATCCCGCTGGTCGTCCTGGGCGGCAAGGAGTACGGCTCCGGCTCGTCGCGCGACTGGGCGGCCAAGGGCACCGCGCTGCTGGGGGTCAAGGCCGTGATCGTGGAGTCCTTCGAGCGCATCCACCGCTCCAACCTCATCGGCATGGGCGTCATCCCGCTGCAGTTCCCGCAGGGTGAGTCGGCCTCGTCGCTGGGCCTGGACGGCACGGAGACCTTCGACATCGCGGGCATCACCGAGCTGAACGACGGCTCCACCCCCCGCACGGTCCACGTGACGGCGACCAAGGAGTCCGGCGACACGGTGGAGTTCGACGCGGTCGTCCGCATCGACACCCCCGGCGAGGCGGACTACTACCGCAACGGCGGCATCCTGCAGTACGTCCTGCGGGGCATGCTCGCCTCCTGACCCACGCTCGACGCCGCGGGCCCCGCACCTCGTCCGAGGTGCGGGGCCCGTCGTCGTCTCAGATCTCGCGGGTTCCCTTGCAGGCGGGCAGGGCTACAGCCAGATGCACCCCTTCCGCGGCAGCCTGCCGTCTCGCCGTCCCTTGCAGTGCGGACACCGCCCGGTCGCGTTGCACGCCACACACTTCGCCCGCCGGGTGTCGACCGTCCCGCCGTCGGTGACGCACGGGCGGGAGCGTCCAGCAGGGCCGCTCACGGGTCCGGGCCAGGCCCACGGTGGGAGGGGTGGGCGGGTGCCTCGCCGATGGCCGGACCCTCCCCCGGTGACCACCGCGGCGTTGCCCGATCTCAGCGCGTCCCCGCCCGTGGAGCGCACTCTCGTCGCGACCGACGGGTGACCGGCCAGTCGTCGCGCCGCTGAGCGGGGCGTCGCGGACGACGCCGTGCGTCCGCTACCCTCGCCGACGCGCCCCCATGGGCCTACCGGGAAGGAGCGGCTGTACCAGCCGGCCCCGACACACGTCGGGCCGAGCACTCCCGCAGCAGGCCCGCGGCGCACTCCCGGTCCTCTCGCGTGGGCGCTCCTCGTCGGCCCCGGGCGCGCTCCCTCGCGGTACCACCGAGAGGAGAGACATGCCCGCGTCGTTCAACCACACCATCGTCGCCGCCCGCGACCGCACCGAGTCCGCCCGCTTCTTCCAGGAGATCTTCGAGGCCGCGGACGCCCCGTCCTGGGGCCCGTTCACCAACCTGCTGCTCGACGGGGGCGTGCTGATCCAGTTCGCCGACCTGCCGGTCGAGGCGTACCCCGAGATCCAGAACCAGCACTACGCCTTCCTGGTCGACGACGCCCACTTCGACCGCGCCTACCGGCGGCTCCAGGACCGGGCCGCCGAGCACTGGGCGGATCCGCAGATGCGCCGCCCCGGCGAGACCAACACCGAGCACGGCGGCCGCGGCGTCTACTTCCGCGACCCCGCGGGCCACTTCCTGGAGATGATCACCCGCCCCTACCTATGACCATGATCCACGCTTCGGGCGCGGAGGGGTCGCTGAGCGACCGTCCCGCGCCCGGGACGTGGATCAGCGGAGTCGAGTCGTAGGACCACCCGCCATGATCCACACCTCGGCAGCGGGGCGGTCGCTGAACGACCGGGGTCCGCCCCACGGGTGGATCACGCAGACCGGCCTCGTCGATCCCCACCTCGGGAGCGGAGGGGTCGCGATGCGACCGCACCGCTCCCCGCTCGTGGATCGTCCGCGCTTCACGATGGTGAACGCGGGCTCGGGAAACGCCTCGCCGATCGCCACGGATGGGGAGGCTGCGGCCATGGCCTCGACCCCGCTCGCCCGACTTCTCGCCCGCCAGGACGGGCTGATCACCCTCGCACAGGCCGCTGAGCACGGGATCTCGCGTCGATCCGTCGGGCGGCGGGTCGAGTCCGGGGTGTGGACCCGGGTCGCGCCGCGCGTCCATCTCGTGCACGGAGAACGGTTCGCACCGGCCGTGCGCGTGCGGGCCGCGTCCCTGTGGAGCGAGGGAGTCGTCTGCGGGATGGCGGCGGCGTGGTGCCACGACCTGGTCGACCGGCCCGGCCCGATCGTCGAGGTGACGGTGTCACGGAGCCGTCACCCCGGGCGCGTCGAGGGCGTGCGGGTGCGCCGCCGCGATCTCGATCCGCGGGATGTCACGCGACGGCGGGGCATGGCTGTGCTCGCCGCCCCGCTCGCGGTCCTGGAGGTCGCGATCGCGGTCCCGGACGGCGCCACACTGGTGGACAGCGCCCTCCGACGCCGGATCGGCTTCGACGACCTGCTCTCGGCCTACCGGCGCGCCATGGGTTCCACCGGCTCCGCGCGGATGCGGGAACTGGTCGTCGCCGCCGCGGACCGCGCGGACTCGCGGCTCGAGCGGATGCTGTTCCAGCTGCTGCGCGCGGCCGGGATCACCGGCTGGACCCGGAACGTGCCCTTCCGCGGCTGGTTCCTGGACATCGCGTTCGTCGAGGCGCGACTCGTGATCGAGACCGACGGCTGGGCCTGGCATGTCGAGCCCGACCGCTTCCAGACGGACCGCCGCAAGCAGAACGCGCTGGTGGAGGAGGGTTGGACGGTCCTGCGCTTCACCTGGAAGGACATCACCACGGAACCGGGCGCGGTCGTGGCCCGCATCCGCCGGGTCCTCGCCGCGCCCCCACGCGGCGCCACCGCCTGACCCCGTCGAGCGACCCGTCATATGATCCACACCGTGGGCGCCGAGAGGTCGGAGAGCGACCTCCCCGCGACCGTCGAGTGGATCATGTGGACAGGGCCCGGACGACAGACCGTGCTCGTGCAACGTCACCATGATCCACGCCTCGGGTGCGGAGGGGTCGGTTTCCGACCGCCGACCGCCCGAGTAGAGGATCATGGTCGGTCCGCTTCTCCATGATCCACACTCCGGGACGCGACGGGTCGAACTCCGACCGCCCCGCTCCCCACGAGTGGATCATCGCCGGCGGGCCCGGGCCCACACCACGATCCACCACACGGGAGCGGGGCGGTCGGAATCCGACCGCCCCACTCCCGGGACAGGGATCTTCGCGAGGGGAGCTAGGCCGCCAGCCAGTCCAGGGCGACGGCGGCGGTCCAGGACTGCATGGCCGAGCCCAGGGCCTCGCCGGTCATGGGGTGGAAGTACTCCGCGAACCCGACGTGGCGCAGCGAGTCCAGCGCGGCCTCCCGGAGCTGCGCGGCGCGCTCGACCTCCCCGCCCTCCTGCAGGCCCTTCCAGTACAGCCAGTTCACGATCGGCCAGACCGGGCCGCGCCAGTAGTTGCGCGGATCGAAGCAGGCCTCGGTCGGGCTGGTGCTGGGGAGCATCGCCCAGCGCAGGGCCGGGTGGCCCGCGAACTCCGCGGAGTCGAACAGCTGCAGGGCGCGGGCCCGCTGTGCGGCCGGGGCCTCGGCGTCCAGCAGGGTGCACATGCCCGCGAACGTGGCGATCTCGATGGGACGGCCGGTGCCCATGTCGACGTCGTACGTCATGCCGGTCGCGGGGTCCACTGTGGCGGCGATCCCCGCGCGGCCACGGTCGATCCACCGGCGGACGGTGTCCCGCGCCTCGGAGGTGGCGCCGACGGCGTCCGCCACCGCGAGCAGCGCGCGGTTGGCCATGACCAGGACGGAGGTCAGGAAGACGTCCTTGACCAGGAACGGGTACGACTCGTGGATGGCGGCGTCGTCGTAGCGGTGGCGCTTGAGCAGCTCCAGCAGCCAGAGGAACCGGTCGTACGCGAGGTTCGACGGGCGCTGGCCCGCGTCCGCGACGTGCGAGAGGTCGCGCCGGACGTACGGCGGCAGGTCGCCGACCTCGAGCCGCTCCAGGACCGCGTCCCACCGGGGGGAGTTGTCGATGCCCTCCCACGGGTGGTAAGTGGTGACCAGGCCGCTGCCGGACGGGTCCCGGTCCTCGGCGAGGTAGCGGTGCCAGGCCATCAGCTTCGGGAAGAGTGCGCGCAGCTCGCGGCGCACGTCCTCCTCGGCCTCCGTGCCCCGGGCGACCTCCCAGATCCGCGCGACGGCGATCGCGTGCACGGGCGGCTGGCAGATCCCACTGGTCTCCGCGACGCCGACCGGCGCGTCCGGCGACACCTCGACGGCCCAGCGCGCGGGGTCCGGGAAGTACGACTCCGGGCCTGCGAGCGGGTTGAACACGATCTGCGGGACCATCCCGTTGGCCCACTGGGCCTCGAACAGGCGCTGCTGCTCGGTCATCGCACGGCGCACGTCCACCTGCGCCCACCCGATCGCCACGAACGCGCTGTCCCAGCTCCACTGGTGCGGGTAGAGCAGCGGCGCGGCCTTCGTCCACCCGCCCATGTCGTTCATGCGGAGCACGTCCGCGGCCTGGACACCGAGACGGACGTCGGTGAGGGCGGAACCGTAGGTGGAGGGCGTCAGGGGGGAGCGATGGTCGGAGTCCGTGCTCACGGGGGATGCGCATCCTTCCGGCGTTTGTCGACGCCATTTCGGTCCGTCTCGTACTTAACTCCACAGTAACAACGGGTGTGGACGATCTCAAGACCCGGTGCCGGCTACATCGGAGCCACCGGCACGGCGTTACGCCGTCCGGCTCACGCGTTCGAGTGGAGAACGACCTCGGCGCGCTCACGATGCGTCGGAGACGCCGGCGCGGATGCCCGCAGATATTGCCGACTCATTCCGGATCAACGTCCAGGATGTTTCGCGTGCGACCCGGAAATCCACACCGGACGGACACGGAGCGCCTGCTCACCGACCGAGTGCGCGCTCCGTGGCGGGATCGAACCAGCGCACCCGCTCGGGGGCGGCGTGCAGCCAGAGCTCGGCACCGTCGGCGGCCGGGAAGTCCGTGGGAGTGAGGATCTTCACGTCCTCCTCCCCCACCGCGGCGGTGACGAGCAGCTGCGACCCCAGCGGCTCGACGAGCCGGACCCGGCCGGGCAGCGCTCCCGGGCGTGCGGTGGTGGAGGCCTCGATGTTCTCGGCGCGGATCCCGGCGAGCAGGTGGTCCCCGTCGTGCGGGACGGCGAACGGGTGGCCCGCGACGGTCCAGCCGTCCGCACCCCGCCGCGCGGGCAGCATGTTCATCGGCGGGGTGCCGAGGAAGCCCCCGACGAACCGGTTCACCGGCTTGTCGTAGACCTCCATCGGGGTGCCGGACTGCACGATCCGCCCCGCCTGCATGACGGCGACCCGGTCCCCGAGCGAGAGCGCCTCGACCTGGTCGTGGGTCACGTAGACGATGGTGGTGTTCAGCTCCTTGGCCAGCGCCTTGAGCTCGGAGCGGAAGGACAGCCGCAGCAGCGCGTCCAGGTTGGACAGAGGCTCGTCCATCAGCAGCACCGACGGTCGGACGGCCACCGCGCGCGCCACCGCGACCCGCTGTCGTTGTCCGCCGGAGAGGGCACTCGGGTAGCGGTCCAGGTAGTCGTCGAGCTGCACGAGGCCCGCGGCGTGGCGCACGGCCTCCTCGATCCCCGGCTCCTTGCGCATCCGCAGCCCGAAGCCGATGTTCTCGGCCACCGTGAGGTGCGGGAACACCGCGTACCCCTGGAAGACCATCGCGAGGTCGCGCCTACGGGGCGGCAGCGCGGTGACGTCCCGGTCCCCGAGGTGCACGGTGCCGATGTCGGCGTGCTCGAGCCCCGCGATCGTGCGCAGCAGCGTGGTCTTGCCGCAGCCGGAGGGTCCGAGCAGGACCATGAACTCGCCGTCCGCCACGGTGAGGGACACGTCGTCGACGGCGGGTGCGGAGCCGCGCGTGTACCGCTTGGTGATGCCGGTGAGCCGGATGTCGGACAACGGGTCCCCTTACCGGAGGGTCGGTCCGCCGACACCGATCAGGCGCTTGCGGATCAGCAGGATGAACAGGAAGGCCGGGGCGAGCAGGAACAGGGCCCCGGCGTAGCGGAACGGCAGCGGCGCCTGGGTCAGTCCGGTGAGGACGAACACCGGCAGCGTGGGGTCCTGCAGCGTGAGGATCGAGGCGGCGAAGACCTCGTTGTAGCTCAGCAGCACGGCGAAGGTGCCCGCGGCGGCCAGGCCGGGGGCCGCGTTGGGGACCACCGCGCGGCGGAAGGCCCCGACCCGGGAGCAGCCGAAGATCTGGGCGGCCTCCTCGATGTCCACGGGCACCCCGGCGAACACCCCCGCGACCATCAGCACCACGAAGGGCAGCGCGAGCGCGGTGTGCATGAACGCGACGCCCCACACGGTGTCGTAGATCCCCCACTGCAGGAAGAACACCGCGAGCGGGATCGACAGCACGACCACCGGGAACGCGCGGGTGGCCAGCACGGTCAGCCGGTAGGCCGACGCGCCCGGGAACACGAAACGTGCCAACGCGTAGCCCGCCGGGGCGGCCAGCAGCAGTGTGAGCGCCCCGGTGATCAGCGCGACGACGACACTGGACAGCAGCGCCTGCGGGACGCCCGCGGACGTCACGAAGAAGCGCATGGACTCCAGCGACCAGTCCGGCCACACGGCCAGCGGGTAGGTGTACGCCGAGTCCGCGGTGGAGAAGGCGCCGACGACCACGAACCAGATCGGCACCAGGATCCAGCCCGCCAGCAGCACCGCGCCGCCGTAGGAGAGCACGCGCCTCACTCGCCGCGCTCCCTTCTCGTCGGCAGGGCCGCGAGCACGATCCCCACCGCCACGAGCGAGACGACGAGGATGACCAACCCGTACGCCGAGGCCAGGTGGGCGTCCTGGAACTCGGTGTACGCGCGGTTGGCCTGGGTGGCGAGGGTGTCCGTGGCGGTGCCGCCGAGGGCGATCACGGTGGCGAACACCTCGAATGCCAGGACCACCCGCACGATCAGCGCGGTGCGGATGGTGGGCCGCAGCATCGGCAGCACCACGTGCCGCATCCGCTGCCAGGGCCCGGCGTGGAAGACGTCCGCGGCCTCCAGGTAGTCCTTCGGGATCGCCCGCAGGCCGCCGACGAGGATGATCACCAGCAGCGACGTCGAGCGCCACGCCTCGGCGACCACGATCGTCCCGATCACCCGCCACGGCTCGCGGTAGTCCAGCCACAGCACCGGCCGGTCGATGATCCCGACGGACTGCAGCGCGGTGTTCAGCCAGCCCTGCTCCACGAAGATCGAGTACCACAGGATGCCTGCGCCGAGCTCGGACACGCCGAGCGGGAGCAGGAAGACGTAGAGCCAGAACCCCTTGCCGCGCAGGCGACCCGTGATGATCATCGACATCGCCAGGGCGAGGGCGAGCTGGATCGGCAGCAGCACCACGAGCAGGATCAGGGTGGTCCATACGGCAGGCCGGAACCGGTCGTCGGACACCATGGCGGACAGCGAGGACAGACCCCACTCCCCCGTCGTGCTGGTGAAGGCGAGACCGAACGCCTGGACCATCGGTGAGGCGAAGAAGACCAGCAGGTAGGCGACGGACGGGACGAGGAGCAGGTACGGCAGCAGCGTCGATGGTCGGCTACGCACGCTCCGCCGCCGCGGGCCCTCAACCGACACGGCACACCCCCTCGCCCAGCGGATCGGGTGTCCAGCACCGGGCCTGCGCGGTGTCGAGCACGCCCTGCAACGCCGCGGCCTGGGTCGCGAGCGTGCCGCGCACCTCCCCCGCGTCCAGCACGATCCGCCGGAAGGTGTCGGTGAAGACCTTGTCGTACGCCCCGCTCTGCCCGCCGAGTCCCACCGCGAGCGACGACGCGAGCGCACCGGGCGTGCCGACCATGCGCTGCAACGTCTCCGCCTCCTGCCCGACGCCCGGGGGCAGCCCGCCGGGGATCGCCCCCAGGTCCTGCGGCGGGAACCACGCGACGGTCCGCAGGGTGGTCGAGGCGCGCGCCGGGTCCGTCAGGTGCCGGATCAGCTCGATCGACGGCTGCGGGTCGGCC
This sequence comes from Pseudonocardia xishanensis, assembly GCF_039541715.1. Lineage (NCBI taxonomy): Bacteria > Bacillati > Actinomycetota > Actinomycetes > Pseudonocardiales > Pseudonocardiaceae > Pseudonocardia > Pseudonocardia xishanensis. The sequence goes on along the minus strand of NZ_BAABGT010000012.1, from coordinate 141,825 downwards.
ACCGCCCTCGGGATCGACAGTCCACCGAGGACCGGGAGGTAGCCGAGCCCGCGCGGGCCGGTGGGCGCGGGGAAGGAGACGATGTCCTCCGGCCGGGTCTGCAGGGCGTCGACCAGCCGGACGGCGTGGTCCCACGCGACCCACACCTCGCCGGTGAGCAGCGGCTCCTGCATGAATCCATAGGTGACCGACTGCGGGTTCGCGGTGGCCCAGACCTGCTGCAGCCACTCCCACATGGTCACCGCGCCGGGGCTCGCGAAGGTGGTGTTCACCCCGCCCGTGAAGCTCGGGTAGGCGTAGCCCTGCAGGAACCGTTTGAGCAGGCCGTTCTCCCCCGCGGGCAGGCCGAACCGGGCCGATCCGGTGGCCTGCTGGATCGCCCGGGTCCAGTCCAGGAGCTGGGCGTAGGTCAGGTTCTGCAGGTCGGCGCCCGCGGGCAGGAAGTCCAGCGCCTCGCGGCGGGCGGCCATGATGTAGCTCGCGGAGATCCACGGGACGAAGGCGTAGCGGCCGTCGAACCGGGCGAGGTCGAGGTAGCGGGAGGTGAAGGCGCGGTCGCCGAGTGACTCCACGACGTCGGTCATGTCGCGGAGCAGACCCTCCTTCCACAGGGTGGCGAACTCGCCCTGCAGCGCGCCGACCAGCCCGAGGTTCGAGGTCCCGGCCTGCGCCTCGGCCCGTACCCGGTCGAGGAGCTTGGTGGTCGACGGGTCGGCGGTGAACTGCACCTCCTCGCCGAACCCGGCCAGGATCTGCCGCCGGACGGACTCGGCCTCGGCCGTGGTCGACAGCTGGGTCGAGTAGAAGACCAGCCCGCCCGAGCCGACGCCGCCGGGTGCCCCGGACGTGTCCAGCGCGCAGGCGGAGAGCATCCCCAGTGCCGCTGTCCCGAGCCCGAGGCGGAGCGCGTCGCGGCGCGAGACCCCCATGCGAAAACGCTATCCGGAGTGGACGGATCGCGCAGAGTGGGACCGGGTCTCAGCCCGCCGTGGCGCGGAAGCGGAACGATCTCCCGCCGAGCGCGGTCTCGGCGTCGGTGAAACCGGCCGCGCGGAGACGGGCGGGCAGCCCGGCCGGGTCGACGACGACCATGGTGTCCCGCACGTGCAGGACCCGGAACCGCAGGCTCAGCCTGCTGTCCGAGCCCGCGAACGTGCCCCCGGGGCGCAGGACGCGAGCGGCCTCGGCGAACAGCCGGTCCTGCTCGGCCGCGGACGGGACGTGGTGCAGCATCGTGAAGCAGACGACGGCGTCGAACGTCTCCGCGGCGAACGGCAGGTCGGCCCCGTCCCCGGCGCGGACGTCCACCCGACCCGCGAACTCCCGGCCCAGGTCCGCGGCCAGGTCCGGGTCGACCTCCACGGCGGTGACCCGGCCCGCCCGCCCGAGCAGCCAGCGGGTGGTGACGCCGTACCCGGGGCCGATCTCCAGGACCCGCCCGCCGAGGTCCACGCCGTCCAGCGCCCACGGGAGCACCTGCTCGTGCATCCGTTGCGCCCACGAGTCCGAGCGGCACAGCCTGCGGTGGAGGGCGTTCATCGGCATGGCCGGACCGTAGGCCCGCGGGCATGGGGTGCGGAACCGCCTGTCGGCGCCCGCCCGGCGACGCTCAGACCGCGGTGGCCAGGCTCAGGGCGAACCTCCGGTCGGCATCGGCCCACCAGCGGACCAGGTCGAACCCGGCCTCGCGCAACATCGACCGCACGCTCACCGGCTGGAACTTCGCGGAGATCTCGGTGCGCAGCTCCTCCCCCGCCGCGAAGTCGATCTCCAGGTCCAGCTCCGGGATCCGGACGCGCATCGCGCGCTCGGCCCGCAACCGCATCTCGATCCACTCGTTCTCGGCGTCCCACAGAGCGACGTGCGCGAAGTCCTCCGGCACGAAGTCCGCGCCCAGCTCCCGGTTGAGGACGTGCAGCACGTTGCGGTTGAACTCCGCGGTGACGCCCTGCGCGTCGTCGTACGCGGCGACGAGGGTGGGCTCGTCGATCACGAGTCCGGTGCCGAGCAACAGCTGCTCGCCGGGCTCGAGCACCTCGCGGACGTGCGCGAGGAACGCCGCGCGCTCAGCGGGGCGCAGGTTGCCGATCGTGCCGCCGAGGAAGGCGATCATGCGGCGGCCCCGCTTGGGCAGGAACCGGAGGTCCTTCGTGAAGTCCCCGACGACCCCGTGCAGCTCCAGGTCCGGGTACTCGGCGCCGAGGGCCTCCAGCGCCCCGCGCAACGCGGCCTCGGACACGTCCTGCGGGACGTAGCGGCGCAGGGTGCTGTGGGCGCGGAAGGCGTCCAGCAGCAGGCGGGTCTTGGCGCTCGACCCCGATCCCAGTTCGACGACGGTGTCCGCCCCCGACGCCTCGGCGATCGCCCCGACCGACTCCGCCAACAGGGCCCGCTCGGTGCGGGTGGGGTAGTACTCCGGCAGCGCGGTGATCTCCTCGAACAGCTCGCTGCCCCGGGCGTCGTAGAAGTACTTCGGCGGTAGCTCCTTGGGCGTGGCGGTGAGCCCCGCCCGGGCGTCCTCCCGCAGCGCCCGCTCGGCGTCCGCCGGGGTGAGGTGGACGTCCAGCGCGGTGAGGCGGTTCATGACGTGCTCCTTGCATCGAGGTCCCGCAGCGGCGCGGGCGGGTGGAACGCGGCGGTGCCGTGCCGGGGTATCAGGGGTGGAGGGGGGTGAGGGTCGACGCGCCGGGGGCGGCGGTGACGAGGTGGGCCTCCGGGACGGGTCTCCAGGCCTCGTCGGTGTCCGTGGGTTCGGAGGCCACGGTGACCTCGGTGTCCGAGACGCGGACCGACAGGGCGTGGTCCCAGGCGGTGGCCCAGATCGCGGTGCCGTCCGTCAGCAGCAGGTTCAGCCGGGAGCCCGGCGCGGCCGCGGCCACCTCCACCACGGTCTCCGCCAGTACCGCGCCCGGCTCCTCCCCCGCCCGCAGGCGGTGTCGGACCAGGGCCCAGAGCAGGGCGGCGTCCGTGGGGGCGTCCAGGGTCAGCAGGTCCCTCACCGGGAGGCGGGCCGCGATGTCCGCGACCGACTCCGGCCACCCGCGGACCACCCCGTTGTGGCTGAACAGCCATCGACCGGCCGCGAACGGGGCCGCGGCGGTCTCGGTCACCGGCATCCCGGTCGTCGCCGAGCGGACGGCCGCCAGCAGCGCGGTGCAGGACGCCCCCTCGGCGACCGACGCGAACCCCGCGTCCGACCAGATCGGCCGGGCCGAGCGGTACCGGACCGGGGCACCTCCGCCGTACCAGCCGGCACCGAACCCGTCCGCGTTCACCGTGCCGCCGCCGCGCATGTCCGCGGGGGCGTACGACTGGTGCAGCAGGGAGTGCGGCGGGTCGAGGACCAGGTCCGAGACCCGCCGCGACACCCCGATCCACGCCAGGTGACGGCACACTCAGGCGTCCCGGGCGCAGCGGAAGCCGGCGAAGATCTGCCGTCGGACCGGGTGGTCCCAGTTGCGGAAGGTGCCGCGGATCGCCGCCGCGTCCGTGCCGAACGACCCGCCGCGCAGCACCTTGTAGTCCCCGCCGAAGAACACCTCGCTGTACTCCCGGTACGGGAACGCCTCGAAGCCCGGGTAGGGGTCCCACCCGGAGTCGCACCATTCCCAGACGTCTCCGATCAGCTGCTCCACCCCGAGCGGGGAGGCCCCGGCCGGGTACGCCCCGACCGGCGCCGGCTGCAGGTGACGCTGCCCGAGGTTGGCGTGCTCGGGGCCGGGGTCGGCGTCCCCCCACGGGAACCGGCGGCTGCGTTCGGCCTCCGGGTCCCAGCGCGCGGCCTTCTCCCACTCGGCCTCGGTGGGCAGCCGCCGACCCGCCCACGCGGCGTAGGCCGCGGCCTCGTGGAAGCTGACGTGCACCACGGGCTCGGCCGCGGGCACCGGCTCGACCACGCCGAACCGCCGCCGCCACCAGGTCCCCGACGAGTCCCGCGACCAGAACCGCGGCGCGACCAGCCCCTCCTCCTGCACGTGCCGCCAGGCGACCGGGCTCCACCAGCGCGGGTCGGTGTACCCGCCCGCCTCGACGAACGCCGTGTACTCGGCGTTGGTGACCGGGTGGGCGTCGATCCAGTACGCGGGCAGCGTGACGGTGTGCGCCGGGCGCTCGTTGTCCAGCGCCCACGGCTCGGTCGACGTGCCCTGCACGAACGGCCCCGCGGGCACGAGCACCTCCCGCGCCGGGAGCACCCGACCGGGCGGCGGCTCGGCGGCCGCGAGCACCGGCCCGCCCGCGCGCAGCTGGTGGGTGGCCAGCATCGTCTCGTCGTGCTGTTGTTCGTGCTGGGCGATCATGCCGAACACGAACCCGGCCTGTTCCAGCCTGCGGCCGGACAGCGGGTGGCGGTCCAGCACGTGCAGCGCCTTGTCCCGCACCTCGGCGACGTAGGCGCGGGCCTCGGTCGGGGTGAGCAGCGGCAGCTCGACGCGCTCGGCACGGGAGTGCTGGAACGCGTCGTACAGGCCGTCGATCTCGGGACGCAGCGCCTCGCGGCCGCCGACCTCCCGCACTAGCCACAGCTCCTCCATGCTGCCGATGTGCGCGAGATCCCAGACCAGCGGGGACATCAGCGGGGAGTGCTGGGCGACGAGGTCGCCGTCGTCCACCGAGGTGAGCACGGTGCTGCGGCGGCGAGCGGTCTCGAGCTGGTCGACGACCCGCGCGCGCAGGTCCTCCGTGGTCGGGTGGTCCGGGGTGAGTGTCACGGGAGGAGTCCCTCCGTCGGGAGCGAGACGATGTCGATCGGGTCGAGGACGGTCGGTTCGCCGGGCAGCGGATCGTCCGCCGGGCTGCGGCCCGCGGCGATCCGGCCCTCGGTGACGGCGACCAGCCGCTGCGCCAGCGCGGGCGGCGGATCGAGGTCGGGCAGCGCCGCACAGGCCAGCCCGAACACCGCACGCGCGGCGCGGGCGAGGTCCGGATCGGCCAGGCCCAGCCTGCACGCCGCCAGCCAGTGCTCCCGGACCGGCTCGCACAGCTCGCGGACCCGGTCGAGGGTCTCCGGGCGGGCGGTCAGCGCGGCGAGCACCGCGACCGGCAGCCCCCAGTCGGCGCCCTGCTGCTGGTCGACGTAGCGGACCTCGAGGAAACCGCGCGGGCGGACCGGCGGGAACAGCGTGGAGATGTGGTAGTCGAGGTCCGCTGTGGTGGGGGTGCCGGGCAGCGCTCCCCCGATCCAGTCCGCGAACGTGACGCCCACGGGCACGACCCACTCCCCCGGCCCCCGCACGCACAGCAGCGGGGTGCCGACGACGCGCTCCGCCCACGCCTGCGCGGGATCGGGCCGGGCCAGCTCGGTCGGGGTGGGTGGACCGGTCCGCGCGGGGTCGGAGGCGAGCCAGGCGGCGAACCGGCTGGACCGCCAGCCGGTACCTCGCCCGTGCAGGGCGGGCGAGTTGGCGAACGCGGCCAGCAGCACCGGGCCCAGCTCGTGCAGCGCCGCCCAGCGGGCGGCCACCTCGTGCTCCTCGCCTGCGTCCAGCGCGACCTGCACGGCGGACGTGGAGCACATGCCCGTCCGGCCGAAGGCCCCGTTCCGGTCGAAGGCCTGCTCCATGGCCCGGTACCGCGGGAGCTGGACGAGGCGCCGGGCGGGCCTGCAGGGGTCCGCGGCGCGGGGTTCGGGGGTGAGCTCACGATCGGCGAGCAGCCGGTGCAGGTGCGCCGAGTCGGCCTCGACCGTGGCGGTCAGGGTGCGGAGGTCTGGGAGCGGCGGGCTGGCCAGTTCGACCTGGCCACCGGGCTCGATGGTGACGAGCGACCCCCCGGGGAGCGGCGCGGCGGGCGACCCGGGGAGCAGGGAGACGGGGGCGTGCGGTCCGAGCGCGGCGAGCAGCTCCCCCAGATCGGGAGGACCGCCCGCGCGCAGGACCCATTCGAGCTCGACGCCGACGAGCCGGGGCGGCCCGTGCTTGAAGCAGACGGAGGCCACGTACGCCTCGGCCTCCGCCCGGGAGCGGAGCACCATCGGAGCCGCGGCGGGGGAGGCCGCGGGCTCGGCGCTCACGGGGGCGAACCCCGTCTCGGGAACCACGGGGAAAACGCTACCCGCGGGGTCCGACAAAAACATGCCCGAACCGGGGCCGCCCGCGCAGATCACCGGAGGTTCCGGACGAACCTCCTGGTACCGGGGTTCTCCTGGGCCACAAGACGTACGTACGGGATACTGGTCCCGTGCCCCGCGTGAGTACCGACCAGCTCGCCGCCCGGCGCCAGCACATCCTCGACGGTGCCCGGCGCTGCTTCGCGGCGTACGGCTACGAGGGCGCGACCGTCCGGCGGCTCGAGCAGAGCACCGGGCTGTCCCGCGGCGCGATCTTCCACTACTTCCGGGACAAGGACGCGCTGTTCCTCGCCCTCGCCGAGCAGGACGCGCGGCGGATGGCGGACGTCGTCGCCGAGCAGGGCCTGGTCCAGGTCATGCGGGACCTGCTCGATACCGCCCGCAAGGACGGGGACGGGTCCGGGGACGAGAGCAGCTGGCTGGGCACCCGGCTGGAGGTCTCCCGCAGGCTGCGGACGGACCCGGAGTTCCGCGGGCGGTGGCAGCAGCACTCCGCCGAGCTCACCGCCGCCACCCGGGAGCGCCTGGACCGGCTGGCCGCCACCGGCGCGCTGCGGGACGACGTGCCCGCCGCGGTCCTCGCCCAGTACCTCGAGCTGGTGCTGGAGGGCCTGGTCAGCCACCTCGCCATGGGGCTTCCCGCGGACGCGCTCGACGGGGTGCTGGACGTCGTCGAGCAGAGCGTGCGGCGCCGGTAGAACCGCCGTCAGAGGTGCGCCGGGTGCGGTTCGGTGCAGCCCGGGACCGGGCAGCTCAGCTCGCCCGCCTGCGCCGCGAACTGGGTGCGGTGCAGGGCCGCGTACCGGCCGCGCGCGGCCAGCAGCTCCGCGTGGGTGCCCTGCTCCACGATCCGCCCCGCCTCGACGACGGCGATCCGGTCCGCCGCGCGGATCGTGGACAGCCGGTGCGCGATCACGACGGCGGTGCGGCCCGCCAGGGCCTCGGCCAGCGCCTCCTGCACGGCGACCTCGGACTCGGAGTCCAGGTGGGCGGTCGCCTCGTCCAGCACGACGACCGGGGGCCGGGCCAGCAACAGCCGCGCGATGGTGAGCCGCTGGCGCTCGCCGCCGGAGAGCCGGTAGCCGCGCTCGCCGACCACGGTGTCCAGGCCGTCCGGCAGCTGGGCCATCACCTCGGCCAGGCGAGCGCGACGCAGGGCGTCCCACAGGTCGGTGTCCGAGGCCTCCGGCGCGGCGTAGCGCAGGTTCGCGGCGATGGTGTCGTGGAACAGGTGCCCGTCCTGGGTAACCACGCCGACGGTCCGGCGCAGCGCGGCGAAGGTCAGGTCGCGCACGTCCACCCCGGCCAGCTCGACGGCCCCGGAGTCGACGTCGTAGAGCCGCGGGAGCAGCGCGGCGATGGTCGACTTGCCCGCGCCCGAGGGCCCCACCAGCGCGAGCAGCGATCCGGCAGTCGCCTCCAGCGAGACCCCGTGCAGCACCTCGCCGGGCGCCCGGCGGTCCAGCACGGCCACGTCCTCCAGCGAGGCGAGCGAGACCTGCTCGGCGGTGGGATAGGAGAAGTGCACGTCCCGCAGCCGCACGGAGACCGGGCCGCGCGGCAGATCCCGGGCGCCGGGCCGCTCGTCGATCATCGGCGGCAGGTCCAGCACCTCGAAGACCCGCTCGAAGGCGACCAGCGCGGACATCACGTCCACCCGCGCGTTCGCCAGCGCGGTCATCGGCGTGTAGAGCCGGGTGAGCAGCAGCGCCAGCGTGACGACGGTGCCCGCCTCGATCCGGCCCGTCACCGCCAACCAGCCGCCCAGCCCGTAGACCAGGGCCTGCGCCAGCGCCGAGACCAGGGCGAGCGAGGCCACGAACACCCGGGACACCATCGCGGTGCGCACCCCGATGTCGCGCACCTGCTCGGCCCGGCCGGTGAACTCCGCCGCCTCCTCGCGCGGCCGCCCGAACAGCTTGACCAGGGTGGCGCCCGCCGCGGAGAACCGCTCGGTCATCTGGGTGCTCATGCCCGCGTTGAGGTCCGCGGCCTCCCGCCGCAGGTCCGCGATCCGGCGGCCCATCCGGCGGGCGGGCAGCACGAAGATCGGCAGCAGGACGAGCGCGAGCACGGTGACCTGCCACGCCAGCCCGATCATGACGGCGAGCGCGAGGGTCAGCTGGATGACGTTGGACAGCACGCTGGCCAACGTCGTCGTGATGGCGGACTGGGCCCCGATCACGTCGTTGTTGAGCCGCGAGACCAGCGCGCCGGTGCGGGTGCGGGTGAAGAACGCGACCGGCATCCGCTGCACGTGGGTGAACACCGCGGTGCGCAGGTCGACGATCAGCCCCTCACCGATGCGGGAGGAGAACCACCGGACACCGAGCCCGATCAGCGCCTCCGCGACCGCCAGCCCGGCGATCGCCAGGGCGAGGGTGACGACCCGCGAGGGTGCGTCCGCCGCGCCGCCCACGATGGCGTCCACCACACGACCCGCGAGGATCGGGGTGAGCACGCCGATCACGGCGGTACAGGTCGTGAGCAGCAGGAACGCCGTCAACCACCCGCGGTAGGGCCGGGCGAAGCCCCAGATCCTCGGTACGGTCCCCCTGGCGACCGAGTGCGGGGTGTCCCCGGCCCGGATCGCGCCGCGCATGATCGTGAGGGGCCTGTCCATACGCACATGGTGCGCCCGAACCGGTGGACCCTGCGCGCCGGCCCGCCGCCGTCCGCTGCTGACGTCGGCGGGCGCGCGCTCCGACGGGTTACTTCTTCTTGGTACGGGTGGCGCCGCCGCGACCGCGCAGCGTCACCCCGGTCTCGCTGAGCACCCTGTGCACGAAGCCGTACGAGCGGCCGGTCTGCTCGGCCAGGGCACGGATGCTCGCGCCCTTCTCGTACTTCTTCTTCAGGTCGGTGGCGAGCTTGTCCCGCTGGGTGCCCGTGATCCGGGCGCCCTTCTTCAGGTCGGCCACGACGGTTGACCTCCTCTGATCCCCGCGAGCCGGCCCTCGGCGCGTCGGTGGGGCCATGATGATCCACCGCCACGGATGTGGCCAGCGCAACATCACTCATGATCGGTGAACGGTTCCCCCGAACGGATCACGCGAATGGGTGATCGTCGTGGCGCACATCACAGCTTTCCGTATCCGGAGAGTGACGAACCGGACGAATCACGCCAGCTGAACGAGTTCCAGGTAGTCCGCGGACCAGTGATCCTCGGTACCGTCCGGCAACACGATCACCTTGTCGGGTTCGAGTGCCTCGACGGCACCGGGGTCGTGCGTCACCAGCACGACCGCGCCCTCGAAGCGGCGCAGCGCGTCCAGCACCTGCTCGCGGCTGGCGGGATCGAGGTTGTTCGTCGGCTCGTCCAGCAGCAGCACGTTGGCGGCACTGGACACCAGCCCCGCCATGGCCAGCCGGGTCCGCTCGCCGCCGGACAGGGTGCCCGCGGCCTGCTTGAGCTGCTCCCCCGAGAACATGAACGTGCCGAGCACCGTGCGGAGCTGCTGTTCGGGTGCGTCGGGCGAGGCGTGCCGGATGTTCTCCCAGACGCTCGCGGACATGTCGAGGGTGTCGTGCTCCTGGGCGAAGTACCCGGTACGCAGCCCGTGGCCGGGCACGACCTCCCCGGAGTCCGAGGACTCGGCCCCCGCCAGCATCCGCAGCAGGGTGGTCTTGCCCGCGCCGTTGAACCCCAGCACCACGACCTTCGTGCCGCGGTCGATCGCGAGGTCGACGCCGGTGAACACCTCCAGCGACCCGTAGGCCTTGGACAGGTTCTCGGCGGTCAGCGGGGTGCGGCCGCAGGGCGCGGGCGTGGGGAACCGGATCTTGGCGACCCGGTCCGCCTGGCGCTCCGGCTCCAGCCCGGCCAGCAGCTCGTCCGCGCGGCGGGCCATGTTCTTGGCGGCGACGGCCTTCGTGGCCTTGGCCCCCATCTTCAGGGCCTGGGTGTGCAGGACCGCCGCCTTCTTCTCGGCGTTCGCGCGCTCGCGGCGGCGGCGCTTCTCGTCCGTCGACCGCGCCTCGAGGTACCGCTTCCAGTCCATGTTGTACTGGTCGACCTCGCCGCGGGTGGCGTCGAGGAACCAGACCTTGTTGACCACGGCGGCGAGCAGCTCGGTGTCGTGGCTGATCACCACGAGCCCGCCCTCGTGCTGCTGGAGGAACCCACGCAGCCAGGTGATCGAGTCCGCGTCCAGGTGGTTCGTGGGCTCGTCGATGAGCAGCGTGGTGGCGCTCTGCGAGCCGCCGTCCGACGCCGCGAACAGGATCCGGGCCAGCTCGACGCGACGGCGCTGCCCACCGGAGAGCGTCTCGATCTGCTGGTTGAGCACCCGGTCCGGCAGGCCCAGGTTGGTGCAGATCCGGGCGGCCTCGGACTCCGCGGCGTACCCGCCGAGTGCGGAGAACCGCTCCTCGAGGCGCCCGTACTCGCGCACGGCCTTCTCGTTCTCGGGGCCGTCGATCAGCTCGGCCATCCGGGTCTGGACCTTCTCCAGCTTGCGCAGCAGCTCGTCCAGCCCGCGGGCGGACAGCACCCGGTCCTTCGCGGTGACCGTGAGGTCGCCCTCGCGGGGGTCCTGCGGCAGGTACCCGATGGGCGAGTTGCTGGTGACGGCGCCGCCGTAGGGCTCGCCCTCCCCCGCCAGCACACGCATCGAGGTGGTCTTGCCCGCACCGTTGCGGCCGACGAGGCCGATCCGGTCGCCGGGCTGGACGCGCAGGTTCGCGCCGGACAGCAGGATGCGGGACCCGGCGCGCAGCTCCAGGTCGGAGGCGGTGATCACGAGGAACTCCAGGGGAGGGTGACGAGAAGGGGGGCGACCTGCGGGCACCGCCACGAGGACGGGGGTGCACCGGGCGCGGCGCCTACTCGATCAGGATCACGTCACCAGGCTACCGGTCGGCGCGACCGGATTGCGCACGTAGGGTGCCCGCCATGACCGATCTCACCGGCCCGCCCGTCGCGGCGCGGGTCGACGGGTGACCCCATGACCACCCTGGACGTCCTGGTCGCGGGCGGCGGACCGGCCGGTCGCGCGCTCGCGGGCGCCTGTGCCGCGCTCGGGTTGCGCACCGCCCTCGCCGACCCCGCTCCCGACCGACCGTGGCGCTCGACCTTCGCGGCGTGGTCGGACGAGCTGCCCGCGCTGCCCGCCTCCGTCGTCGCCTCGCGGTCCCGCGGCCGCGCGGTCGCCGTGACCGAGCACGACCTGGGTTGGGAGTACGCGGTCCTGGACACCGCCTGCCTGCGCGCGCACCTCGACGAGGGGCTGGCAGGCGTCGAGGTGCACCGTGGCCGGCTGGTCGGGTCCGCGGACGGTGTGGCGCACCTGGACCGGCCCGGCGGGGTGCAGGCGCGGATCGTCGTCGACGCGACCGGGCACCCCGCCCCGCGCCGCGGCCGGGTGGCCGCCGAGCAGACGGCGCACGGGATCGTCGTGGACGAGGCCACGGCTGAACCGGTCGTCGGGTCCGGCCAGGCGGTGTTCATGGACTGGCGCCAGGACCACGGCCGCGACGGCTGGCCGAGCTTCCTCTACGCCGTCCCCCTCGGCGGCGGGGCCGTGCTGCTGGAGGAGACCTCGCTGGCCCGCAGGCCCGGCCTGCCCCTGCCCGAGCTGCGGGAGCGGCTCCACGCGCGGCTCGCCCACCGCGGGATCGCGGTGCCCGCGGGCGCCCGCGCGGAACGGGTCCGCTTCCCGGTGGACGCACCCGTCGGGCTCGGCGCGCGCGACCGTCGCCCCGTCGTCGGCTTCGGCGCCGCCGCGCCGCTCGTGCATCCCGCGACGGGGTTCTCGGTCGCCACCGCGCTGACCCTCGCCCCCCGCCTGGCCGCGGCGCTGACCGGCACGGATCCGCTCACCGCGGCCCGTCGGGTCGTCTGGCCCGCCGCGGCGCTGGCCGTCCACGCGCTGCGCCGCCGCGGGCTGGAGGCACTGCTGCGGATGCCGGGCGCCGAGGTCCCGGCGTTCTTCGACGTGTTCCTCTCGCTACCCGCCCGCCACCGGTGGGCCTACCTCACCGGCCGCACGGACCTCGCCGCCACGGCCGCCGCCATGGGGGCGCTGTACGGCCGGGCGGGATGGCCGCTGCGGGCCCGGCTCGTCGGGCCCGCCCTGCTGCCCGCCGCGCGCCCCGCCACCACCGGGTGACGCCGCGCGGCGGCACGGCTACCAGCCGGTAATCTCCTTCCACAGTCACCGACTCCCCACGGAGGCCTCGTGTCCGCCTACACCACCGTCGTCGTCGGCACGGACGGATCGCCCACCTCGTACGTCGCCGTCGAGCGCGCCGCCGCGGTCGCCCGCGACTCGGACGCCCAGCTCGTGCTCGTCTCCGCCTACACCCCGGCCTCCCGCGAGGACACCGCCGAGGCGGAGGACGCCCTCGGCGCCGAGGCCTACCAGGTCCGCGGCTGGACGCCCGCCGAGGAGGCGCTGCGCACCGCCGAGGACAAGGCCGCCGCCGTCGGCGCGCGCACGATCACCAAGGTCGCGGAGGACGGCGCCCCGGTCGACGTGCTGCGCAAGGCCGTCGTCGACCACGGCGCCGACCTGCTCGTGGTGGGCAACAAGGGGCTCAACACGCTCAGCGGGCGGATCCTCGGGTCGGTCCCGTCGGACGTCGCGCGGCGGTCCGGAGTGGACGTCCTGATCGTGCACACCACCTGACGTGTCCTGGGAGGGCGATCTCGCCGATCTCCTCGACGCCGCCGCCCACGGCGAGCGCCGACGGCTCTCGGAGTCGTCGGCGCTGGTCACGGCCCTGGAGGAGCTCGTCCTGGACGGCCCCCGGCGGTACACCCGGGCCGAGGTCCTGGAGCGGGCGGGCGTGGCGGAGGAGGAGGGGCTGCGGCTGTGGCGGTCCCTCGGCTTCCCCGAGGTCGCGGACGACCAGCGCTTCTTCACCGACTCGGACGTCGACGCCGCGCAGCTGCTCGCCACCGACCCGGTCGCCGCGGGGCTGCCCGAGGACGTCCGGGAGACGGTCATCCGGGCCATCGCCCAGTCGATGTCCCGGCTCGCGGACTGGCAGGTCGGGATGCTGGCCCGGATGGTCGCGGACGGTGTCGCCGCGGGCGGTGCGTCGCGGTCCGCGGTGGTCGACGCGGCTGCGCTGCTCCCGCTGCTCGAGCGGGCGCAGACCTACATCTGGCGGCGGCACGTCGCGGCCGCGGTGTCCCGGTTCATCGTCGGCCCGCTCGACGAGAGCGAGTCCGCCCGCACCCACCCCCTCGCCGTCGGGTTCGCGGACATGGTCGGCTTCACCCGGACGACCCGCAGGCGCTCCCCCGCCGAGCTGGCCGAGATGATCGAGCGGTTCGAGGCCGCCACCACCGAGGCGATCACCGGGAACGGCGGGCGGATCGTCAAGACGGTCGGCGACGAGGTGCTGTTCGTGGCGGACGACGCGCGGACCGCCGCCCGCGTGGCCGTCGCGCTGCGGGCGGCGGTGCGGGCCGAACCCGCGCTCCCGGCCCTGCGCATCGGGCTGGCCGCGGGCGAGGTCCTGCAGCGCTTCGGGGACGTCTACGGCGAGACCGTGAACATCGCCGCCCGGCTCACCACGCACGCCCGCCCGGACACCGTGCTCGTCGACCGGACGGTGGCCGACGCGCTGCGCGACGATCCCGAGCTCCCGATCCGCCCGCTACGCCCGGTCCAGGTCCGCGGCTACCGCAACCTCCACCCCTATCTCCTGCGCACCGGGGATTGAGGACGGGAACCGACCGCAACGGTTCCTAGCGTGGTCCGCATGATCTCACCGTTTCGCATCGAGGTCCCCGAGCTCGCCCTCGACGACCTGCACGACCGCCTCTCGCGCACCCGATGGGGCGTGCAGCTGCCCGGCCCGCCGTGGGAGCGGGGCATTCCGGTCGACGAGCTCCGCGCGCTCGCCGACCACTGGCGCACCGAATACGACTGGCGCGCCCAGGAGTCCCTGCTCAACGACTTCCCCCAGTTCACCACCGAGATCGACGGGCAGCGGATCCACTTCCTGCACGTCCGCTCGCCGCGGCCCGAGGCGCTGCCGCTGCTGCTCCTGCACGGCTGGCCCGGCTCGGTCGTCGAGTTCCTCGACCTGCTGGACCCGCTCGCCGAGGACTTCGAGCTGGTGGTCCCGTCCCTGCCCGGGTTCGGCTTCTCCGGCCCGACGGCGGCGGGCTGGGACAGCCACCGCATCGCCACGGCGCTCGCCGAGCTCATGCGCAGGCTCGGCCACGACCGGTACGGCGCCCACGGGACGGACTGGGGCGCGTTCGTCGCGCCGGACCTCGGCCGCGTCGATCCGGAGCACGTGGTCGGGGTGCACGTCAGCGCGGCCACCCTGGGGTTCATCCCGCTCGGCGAGGTCGCCGACGAGGACCACGACGAGGTGGAGAAGCGCAGGCTCGCGATGCTGCGGGACTTCCGGGCCGACGGACACGGCTACTTCGAGATCCAGGCCACCCGCCCACAGACGCTCGCCCACGGGCTGACCGACTCCCCCGTCGGGCTGTTGGCCTGGATCGGCGAGAAGTTCCACGCATGGGCGCACGAACCGGTCGACCGGGACGTGCTGCTCACCACCGTGATGCTCTACTGGCTCACCGGCACAGCCGGGTCCGCGGCCAACCTGTACTGGGAGATGACGCACTCGGGCCGGTGGCCGCAGCGCTCCGCGACCCCGACCGGGGTGTCGGTGTTCGCGGGGGACGTGGCCATCCGCCGCTACGCCGAGCAGTCGAACACGATCACGTTCTGGGCCGACCACGACACGGGCGGGCACTTCGCGGCGCTGGAGGTCCCGGAGCTGCTCGCCGAGGACCTCCGGACCTTCTTCCGCGCCTGAACGCACGAACGCCCACCCTCACGCGAGGGTGGGCGTTCGAGGTGCTCGGGGTCAGACCCGGAAGCCGAGGGCGCGCAGCTGCTCGCGGCCGTCCTCGGTGATCTTCTCCGGGCCCCACGGCGGCATCCAGACCCAGTTGATCGCGATGTCCTCGACCAGGCTGCCGTTCGACGGGCCGGTGAGGGCGGAGCGCGCCTGCTCCTCGATGACGTCCGTCAGCGGGCAGGCCGCGGACGTCAGCGTCATGTCGATGATCGCCTTCCTGTCCTCGACCTTCAGCCCGTAGACCAGGCCCAGGTCGACGACGTTGATCCCCAGCTCGGGATCGACGACGTCCCGCATGGCCTCCTCGATGTCGTCGATCGAGGGCCCGTCCGTCGCGGCGGGCGGCTCCGGCATGCCGGCGGCACCCCGCACGACCTCGGCCTCTGCAGCGCTGTTCTCAGAGCTCATGACGCCTCCTCCTTCACCCGCACCACGGCGTCCTTGAACGCCATCCAACCCAGCAGAGCACACTTCACCCGCGCCGGGTACTTGGAGACGCCCGCGAACGCGATCCCGTCCCCGATGACGTCCTCGTCCCCCGCGACCGTGCCGCGGCTCTGCGCCATCTCCTGGAACGACTCCAGGATCCGGAACGCCTCGGCCACGCTCCTGCCGACCACGAGATCGGTCAGCACCGACGTCGAGGCCTGGCTGATCGAGCAGCCCAGCGACTCGTAGGAGACGTCCTTGATCTCATCGCCCTCGAGCTTGACCCGGAGCGTCACCTCGTCCCCGCACGTGGGGTTGACGTGGTGCGCCTCGGCGTCGAAGGGTTCCCGAAGGCCCGCGCCGTGCGGCTGTCGGTAGTGGTCCAGGATGATCTCCTGGTACATCTGTTCGAGCTTCATGCGACCCCGAAGAAGTCCTTGGCGGCCCGCACGCCCTCGGCGAGCTGAGCCACCTCCGCAGGTGTGTTGTACACGTGGAAGGACGCTCGGACGGTCGCCGCGATTCCGAAGTGGCGGTGCAGCGGCCACGCGCAGTGGTGGCCGACCCGCACGGCGATGCCGCGGTCGTCCAGCACCTGGCCCACGTCGTGCGCGTGCACGCCGTCGACCACGAAGGACACGGCGCCGCCGCGCTCCTTCAGGTCCGTGGGGCCCACGATCCGCACACCGGGGACCTCGGCGAGGGTGTCCAGGGCGACCTTCGCGAGCTCCTGCTCGTGCGCGAAGACCCGCTCCATGCCGATCGCCGACAGGTAGTCCACCGCCGCGCCGAGGCCCACGGCCTGCGAGGTCATGGGCACGCCCGCCTCGAAGCGCTGGGGCGGGGGTGCGTAGGTCGAACCCTCCATCCGGACCATCTCGATCATCGAGCCGCCGGTGAGGAAGGGCGGCATCGCGTCGAGCAGCTCGGAGCGCCCGTAGAGCACGCCGACGCCGGACGGGCCGAGCATCTTGTGCCCGGAGAACGCCGCGAAGTCCACGCCCAGCTCGGTCAGGTTCACCGGCATGTGCGGGACGGACTGGCAGGCGTCGAGCACCGTGAGGGCACCGACGGCGCGGGCCCGGCGGACCAGCTCGGCCACCGGCGCGATCGCGGCGGTGACGTTCGACTGGTGCGCGAAGGCGACGACCCTGGTGCGCTCGGTCAGCTCGAGCGAGTCCAGGTCGATGCGCCCGTCGTCGGTGATCCCGTACCAGCGCAGGGTCGCCCCGGTGCGCCGGCAGAGCTCCTGCCAGGGAACCAGGTTCGCGTGGTGCTCCAGCTCGGTCACGACGATCTCGTCCCCGGGCCCGAGCGCGAAGCGCTCGGACTCCGGGCCCAGCCCGGTCCGGATGGAGGAGTTCGAGAACGCGTAGGCGACCAGGTTGATGCCCTCGGTGGCGTTCTTGGTGAACACCAGCTCCTCGGGCTCGGCGCCCACGAGCACCGCGATCTTCGCCCGCGCGGCCTCGTAGTCGTCCGTGGCCTCCTCGGCCAGCTGGTGCGCCCCGCGGTGGACCGCGGCGTTGCGCGTCTCGAGGAAGGTCCGTTCGGCGTCGAGCACCTGGCGGGGCCGCTGCGACGTCGCGCCGGAGTCGAGGTAGACCAGCGGCTTTCCCTCGCGGACCGTGCGCGACAGGATCGGGAAGTCACCGCGCAGGGCGGCGAGGTCCAGACCCTGGGGGGCCTGGACCGCGGTCATGCCGTCGCCTTGACGAACCGCTCGTAGCCGTTCTTCTCGAGGTCGTCCGCCAGCTCGGGACCGCCGGACTCGACGACCCGGCCCGCGGAGAACACGTGCACGAAGTCCGGGGTGATGTGCTGCAGGATCCGCGTGTAGTGCGTGATCAGCAGGACGCCGTTCTCGGGCGAGCGGAACCGGTTCACGCCCTCGGAGACCACGCGCAGCGCGTCCACGTCCAGGCCGGAGTCGGTCTCGTCCAGGATCGCGATCTTCGGGTTCAGCAGCGCGAGCTGGAGCACCTCGTGGCGCTTCTTCTCCCCGCCGGAGAAGCCCTCGTTCACCGAGCGGTCCGCGAACTCGTCGGAGATGTCGAGGTCGGCCATGGCGCCCTTGACCTCCTTGACCCACGTCCGCAGCTTCGGCGCCTCGCCGCGGACGGCGGTGGCGGCGGAGCGCAGGAAGTTGGCCATGGACACGCCGGGCACCTCGACCGGGTACTGCATGGCGAGGAACAGGCCCGCGCGGGCGCGCTCGTCCACCGACATGTCCAGCACGGACTCGCCGTCCAGCAGCACCTCACCGGAGGTGATCTCGTACTTGGGGTGGCCCGCGATGGCGTAGGCCAGCGTGGACTTGCCGGAGCCGTTCGGCCCCATGATCGCGTGGGTCTCGCCCGCCTTCACGGTGAGGTCGACCCCTCGCAGGATCTCCTTCGGGCCGTCCTCGGTGCGGACCGAGGCGTGCAGGTCCTTGATCTCCAGGGTGGACATTCTTCAGCTACTCCGTGGTGGTGGGTCAGACGCCGACGACGGCGAGCTCGGCCTCGATGGCCGCCTCCAGCCGTTCGCGCAGCTCGGGGAGGGTGGCGGACGGGATGCGCTGCAGGATCTCGCCGAAGAACGCGCGGACCACGAGCCGGCGCGCGGCCGACTCCGGGATGCCGCGGCTCTGCAGGTAGAACAGCTGCTCGTCGTCGAACCGGCCGGTCGCCGAGGCGTGCCCGGCGGAGACGATCTCGCCGGTCTCGATCTCGAGGTTCGGCACCGAGTCGGCGCGCGCGTGCTCGGTGAGCACCAGGTTGCGGTTGAACTCGAAGGTCTCGGTGTTCACCGCGGCGGCCCGGATGAGCACGTCGCCGATCCAGACCGTGTGGGCGTCCGGCACGCCGGCCCGCCCCTGCAGGGCGTTCTTGTAGAGCACGTTGGACTTGCACTGCGGGACCGCGTGGTCCACCAGCAGCCGCTGCTCCAGGTGCTGCCCGGCGTCGGCGTAGCCCAGCCCGGCGAGGTCGACCTCGCCGCCGGGGCCGCGGTAGCTCACCGTCGGGCTGATCCGGACGAGGTCGCCGCCCAGCGAGACCGACACCAGCTTGAGCACGGCGTCCCGGCCGATGGACAGGTGCTGCGCGGAGACGTGCACCGCGTCGTCCGCCCACTCCTCGGTCACGATCACGGTCAGCCGGGAGCCGTCCCCGAGGACGAGCTCCAGGTTGTCCGCCAGCACGCCCGAGCCGCGGTGCTCGATCACGACCGTGGCCTCGGCGTGCGTGGCGGTGCGCAGCTGCAGGTGCCCCGCCGCCGCGGCGCCCGCGCCCGGACCCTCGACCGTGATCACGACCGGCTCGGGGGTGCCCTCGAGCGTGACGATCGTGGCCTCGTCGAACGCCGACCAGGCCTGTGCCGCCACGCGGTCGGCGGGGGTGCCGCCCTCGCCGATCCGCGCGTCGTCCCGGCCGACCTTCTCGACCTGCGCCGCCCCCGCCACGGTGACCGTGGCGGAGCCGGACAGGTCGGCGGAGCCGTCGTGCAGGCCCTTGAGCCGCTTGAGCGGGGTGAACCGCCAGTTCTCCTCGCGGCCGCCCGGGATCTCGAACGCCTCGACGTCGACCGACGTGAAGCGCTCGCCCGCGCTGGCGACCGGGATCTCGCCCTGGCCCTTCTTGGCGCCCTTCAGCTCGGGTGCCAGTCCAGCAACCTCGGTCATGATGCGTGAGCCCTTCTCCGCAGGCTCCGAAGACTCCCGGTCATCCGACCGAACCCTCCATCTGCAGCTCGATCAGGCGGTTGAGCTCGAGGGCGTACTCCATGGGGAGCTCGCGCGCGATGGGCTCGACGAACCCGCGCACGACCATCGCCATGGCCTCGTCCTCGGTCAGACCGCGGCTCATCAGGTAGAACAGCTGGTCGTCCGAGACCTTGGAGACCGTGGCCTCGTGGCCCATCGACACGTCATCCGTGCGGATGTCCACGTAGGGGTAGGTGTCGCTGCGGCTGATCGAGTCGACCAGCAGCGCGTCGCACTTCACGGTGCTCCGCGAGCCGGTGGCCCGCGGGTTGACCCGGATCAGGCCGCGGTACGAGGTCCGCCCGCCGCCGCGCGCCACCGACTTCGAGATGATCGTCGACGACGTGTTCGGCGCCAGGTGCGTGATCTTCGCGCCCGCGTCCTGGTGCTGGCCCTCGCCCGCGAAGGCGATCGACAGCACCTCGCCCTTGGCGTGCTCGCCCATCAGCAGCACCGCCGGGTACTTCATGGTCACCTTCGAGCCGAGGTTGCCGTCGACCCACTCCATGGTCGCGCCCGCCTCGGCCTTGGCGCGCTTGGTGACCAGGTTGTAGACGTTGTTCGACCAGTTCTGGATGGTCGTGTAGCGGCAGCGGCCGCCCTTCTTCACGACGATCTCGACGACCGCCGAGTGCAGCGAGTCCGACTTGTAGATCGGCGCGGTGCAGCCCTCGACGTAGTGCACGTAGGCACCCTCGTCGACGATGATCAGCGTGCGCTCGAACTGGCCCATGTTCTCGGTGTTGATCCGGAAGTAGGCCTGCAGCGGGATGTCGACGTGCACGCCCGGCGGCACGTAGATGAACGACCCGCCCGACCACACGGCCGAGTTCAGCGCGGAGAACTTGTTGTCACCGCTGGGGATGACCGAGCCGAAGTACTCCTTGAACAGCTCCGGGTGCTCGCGCAGCCCGGAGTCGGTGTCCAGGAAGATCACGCCCTGCTCCTCCAGGTCCTCGCGGATCTGGTGGTAGACGACCTCGGACTCGTACTGCGCCGCGACACCGGACACCAGGCGGGCCTTCTCGGCCTCCGGGATGCCCAGCTTGTCGTAGGTGTTCTTGATGTCCTCGGGGAGCTCCTCCCACGAGGTCGCCTGCTTCTCCGTGGAGCGCACGAAGTACTTGATGTTGTCGAAGTCGATGCCGGAGAGGTCCGAACCCCAGCGCGGCATCGGCTTGCGCTCGAACAGGTCGAGCGCCTTCAGCCGGAAGTCGAGCATCCACTGGGGCTCGCTCTTCAGGCGGGAGATGTCCGCCACCACGTCCGCGGAGAGCCCGCGGCGCGCAGTGGACCCGGCGACGTCCGAATCGGCCCAGCCGAAGTCGTAACGGCCGAGCGTCGCGAGCGTCTCCTCCTGCGTCAGCGACTGCTGGACCTCAGGAGTGGTCGTCATGCTGCCTCCCTCTCGGGGACGTGGTGGTCACTTGCGGACCGCCCGGGCGTTCGGGTGCCCGGGCGGGTACGTGTGTCGTGCACGCGGAGTCGCCGCGTGCGATGGTCGCCAACCGCTGGACGTGGGTGCCCAGGATCTCGGCGAACGCCTCGGTCTCCGCCTCGCAGAGCTCGGGGAACTCGGCGGCGACGTGGGCGACCGGGCAGTGGTGCTGGCAGAGCTGCACACCCTGCCCCGCCTCCCGGGCGGCCGCAGCGTAGCCGCGGTCGCTGAGCACGAGCGCGAGGGCCTCGGCCCGCTCGCCCGGCCCGCCCGCGGCGCGGATCCGCTCGGCCGAGGGGCCGATCAGGTCGTGCACCCGGGTCCGGGCGAAGTCGCCCAGTGCCTTCTCCCCCGCGTGTTGGGCGAGGAAGCGCAGGGCGGAGGTGGCCAGGTCGTCGTACCCGTGGCCGAAGCGGACGCGCCCGGCGTCGGTCAGCAGGAAGTGCTTGGCCGGGCGGCCGCGGGTCCGGCGCCCGCGACGCGGTGCGTCCCGGGTCTCGGCCTCCCCGTCCGCGATCAGCGCGTCCAGGTGCCTGCGCACCGCCGGGGCGGACAGCTCCAGCTCCGCCGCGACCTCGGCCGCGGTGATCGGGCCCTGCTCCAGGAGGAGCCGCGCGACGGCGATCCGCGTGCGCCCCTCCCCGGACGCGGGCAGGCCGACGGGCGGGGTGTGCACCCCGGTGTCGTGTCCCGCCGCTGTTTTCACAACACCAGTGTTGCTTATATCGCCTGCCACGGCAAAGGGACCCCCGTCTCCGGGTGAGCACGCCCACATCGGGTGCGGCCTGCGAACCCCCTCGACGGGCGTCGATACCCTCGTCCGCGTGGCCGCCCCCGTTCTCCGTCCCCGCACCGTCGGGGCGGGGCGTGATCCGGCGCGCCTCGCCCGGCGCCTGGGGCTGACCGGCGCGCTCCTCATGGCCATCGGGTCGCTGGGCGCCGGGGCGCTGCCCGTGCCCAACCCGCTGAACGGGCTGCGGCTGATCGGGCTGCCCGCGCGCAACGCCACGCTCGCCATCGCGCTGACCTACGCCGGGATGGGCATGGTCGTGCTGGCCTGGCTGTGGATCGGTCGGATGCTGTCGGCGCGCGGGGCGGTCGCGCCCGCCCCGGACCGGGTCTCGATCGGCCGCACCGCCGTGCTGTGGGCGATCCCACTGGCCATGGCACCGCCGATGTTCTCCAAGGACGTCTACAGCTACCTGGCGCAGTCCGCGATCACCGCCCGCGGCCTCGATCCCTACGTCCTCGGCCCGGCCGCGGCGCTGGGTGTCGACGATCCGCTGACCCGCACGATCCCCACGATCTGGCGGGACACCCCGGCCCCCTACGGCCCGCTGTTCCTCATGGTGGGCCGCGGGATCACCGCGCTGACCGGCAACGACGTCGTCTTCGGCGTGTTGGCCCACCGCGCGCTGGCGCTGAGCGGCGTCGCCCTGATCCTGTGGGCGCTGCCCAAGCTCGCGCGGCGCTGCGGGATGGAGCCCGGCCTCGCGCTGTGGCTCGGCGTGGCGAACCCACTGGTGCTGTTCCACCTGGTCAGCGGGATCCACAACGAGGCGCTGATGATCGGGCTGCTGCTCGCGGGCCTGCACCTCGCCCTCGGCGACCCGGACGAACCGGTGCCCTGGCCGCGCTGGGTCGCGGGCGCCGCGTTGATCACGCTCGGCGCGTCGGTGAAGCTGCCCGCGCTGCTCGCGCTCGGGTTCGTCGGGGTCGACCTGGCCAGGCGGAGCCCGTGGTCGGATCCGCAGGCTCCGCCTCCGCGGGGTGGCCGGGTCCGGGACGTCGCCGCGGCCGCCGGGGCCCTCGGCCTCGTCGCCGTCGGGGTCTACGTGGTCATCGGGTTCGGCACCGGGCTGGGCTTCGGGTGGATCGGCACGCAGGGCACGGCGAACTCGATCCGCAGCTGGATGTCGCTGTCCACCGACATCGGCCAGCTCTCGGGGCAGGTCGGCATCCTCGCCGGGCTCGGCGACCACACCGACACCACGCTGACGATCACGCGCGGGCTCGGTGGGCTGGCCGCCGCCGCCGCCGTCGCCTGGCTGCTCTGGAGCTGCCTGAAGGGCCGGGTGGACCCCGTGACGGGGGTGGGCGCGGGCCTCGGCGCGGTCGTGCTGCTCGGGCCCGTCGTGCACCCCTGGTACCTGCTCTGGGCGGCCATCCCGCTCGCGGCGACGCGCGGCATGCCGCGGTACCGCCGCGTCGCCCTCGCGGCGTCGGCCGTGATCGCGGTGATGGTCCCGCCGACCGGGGCGGACTTCAACTTCCGCGCCTACCAGCTGCCCTTCGCGATCGTGGCGGGCGTGGTGATGCTGCTGGTCGCCTTGGCCGCGGTCCGGGAGCTCGTGCGCCGGGAGGCAGGTCCCCGCGCCCCCGTCGGCCCCGCTTCGTAGACTCCCCGGTTGTGCAGATCCCTGTGGCCGGCGGACCCGCGGTCTCCGTGCGGGGGCTCGTGAAGCGGTTCGGCGCGCGGACGGCCGTCGCGGGCCTGGACCTGACCGTGGACCACGGCAGCGTGCTGGCCCTGCTCGGGCCGAACGGGGCGGGCAAGACCACGACCGTCGAGGTCTGCACGGGGTTCCAGCGCGCCGATGCCGGCGAGGTCCGCGTCCTGGGCGTCGACCCGGCGGGCGCCCCGGACGCGTTGCGCGCCCGGATCGGCGTCATGCCGCAGGGCGGCGGGGCCTATCCCGGGGTCAAGGCGGGCGAGATGCTCCGCGTGGTGGCCGCCTGCTCGGCCCACCCGCTGGACCCGGACTGGCTGATCTCGGTGCTGGGCCTGGAGTCCTCCGCCCACACCCCCTACAAGCGCCTCTCCGGCGGCCAGCAGCAGCGGCTCGCGCTCGCCTGCGCCCTGGTGGGGCGTCCCGAGCTGGTGTTCCTGGACGAGCCGACCGCGGGCATGGACCCGCAGGCCCGCAGGCTGGTCTGGGACCTCGTGGCGGCCCTGCGCCGGGACGGGGTCGCGGTACTGCTCACCACGCACCTGATGGAGGAGGCCGAGGCGCTGGCCGACCAGGTCGTGATCATCGACCACGGGGCCGTCGTCGCCGCGGGCACGCCCGCGGAGCTGACCTCCACCGGCGAGGAGCAGGAGCTGCGCTTCCGCGCCCGCACCGGGATGGACGTCTCGGCGTTGGCCGCGGCGCTGCCCGCGGGCTACCGGGCCGCCGAGACCGTCGCCGGGCGGTACGTCGTGCGCGGCCGGATCGACCCCCAGGTCCTCTCCGCGATCACCGGCTGGTGCGCGGGGCAGGGCGCCCTCGCGGACGACGTCCAGGTCGCCCGCCGCAGCCTCGAGGACGTCTTCCTCGACCTGACCGGACGGGAGCTCCGCTCGTGAGCGAGCCTCGGCGAGCGGACCCTCCGCACGGCACGGCCTTCCCCCCGGGCACCTTCACCCCGGCCCCCGGCCGCGGCTCGCTCGGCCGCATGCTGCTGGTCCAGGCAGGCACCGAGACCCGGCTGGCGCTGCGCCACGGCGAACAGGCGCTGCTCACCCTGCTGATCCCGATCGCGCTGCTCGTGGGCCTGACCGTGCTGCGGGTCGTGCCGCTGCCGGAGCCCCGGGTGGCCTCCGTCGTGCCGTCGATCCTCGCGCTGGCCGTCATGTCCACGGCCTTCACCAGCCAGGCGATCGCGCTCGGCTTCGATCGGCGGTACGGCGTGATCCGCAGGCTGGCGGCCACCGCGCTGCCCCGGTGGCTACTGGTGGCGGGCAGGCTGGCCGCGGTGCTCGCCGTCGTCGTGGTGCAGATGGTGCTGCTCGGCGCGATCGCGGCGGTCCTGGGCTGGCAGCCGAGCGTGGCGGGTCTCGGCTGGGCGCTGCTCACGATCCTGCTCGGCTGCGCCGCCTTCGGCGCGCTGGGCATCCTGCTCGGCGGCACCCTGCGCTCGGACATCGTGCTGGCCGTGGCCAACCTGGTCTGGTTCGTGCTGCTGCTCGCGGGCGGGATCGTGATCCCGGTCGACCAGCTGCCCGCGGGCCTCGGCGCGGTCGCCTCCCTGCTGCCGTCCGGCGCGCTGGCCGAGGGTCTGCGCGCCGCCCTGGTGGACGGGACCGGGCCCGGCGTGGGCCCGGTGCTGGTGCTGGCGGCGTGGGCGGTCGTGGCGGGCGGGGTGGCGGTCCGCACGGTGAAGCTCCGGTGAGAGGGGTTGCCGGAGCCGTCGCGACCGTCGTGCGGCGCGGGAGGTCGCGGCGCCTTCGACCGCCTCTGTTCTACGATGCGTAGTATGTGGAACCGGATCCCCGCGACCTCGCCCCTGTGGATGCGGCGCCTCGCGATCCTGTCCCTGGTCGGCCAGGCGGGGATCATGGTCACCGGCGCGGTCGTGCGAGTCACGGGCTCCGGCCTGGGCTGCCCGACCTGGCCCGACTGCTTCCCCGGCTCGCTCGTCCCCGAGCCGCACCCGGAGATCGCGGCGCTCACCCAGTGGGTCGAGTTCGGCAACCGACTGCTGGCGGTGTTCCTCACGATCGTCGCCGCGGCCACCTTCCTGGCCGCGCTGAACACCCGGCCCCGGCGGCCCCGGCTCACCCGGCTCGCGCTGGCGATGCCCCTCGGCGTGGTCGCCCAGGCCGTGATCGGCGGGTTCACCGTGCTCGCCGGGTTGGCCTGGTGGAGCGTGATGCCGCACTTCCTGGCGTCGACGATCCTGGTCTGGTTGGCCGTCGAGCTGGTCGACGAGGCGACGGCGGGCGGTCCGGTGACCCGGACGGTGCCGCGGGCGGTCCGCGGCCTCGCGGTGGTCTCCGCCGCCGTGCTGGCCGGGCTGCTGACCGCGGGCACGCTGGTCACGGCCGCCGGTCCGCACGCGGGAGACGCCGCGACCCCCCGGCTGGACGTCCCGGTCACCACGCTGGCGCAGGTCCACGCGGACCTGCTCTTCGCCTACCTCGGCCTGACCGCCGGACTGGGCTTCGCGCTGTGGGCGGTGGGCGCGCCGCGGCGGCTCAAGCGGCGCTTCGGGGTCCTGGTGATCGTCGTGCTGGCCCAGGGCGCACTGGGTGGGATCCAGTACTCGCTCGGCGTCCCGGAGGTCCTGGTGGCCCTCCACGTCCTCGGCGCCGCCCTGACCACCGCCGCCGCCGCCTCGGTCCGGGCGGGCACGACCCACCGCTCCCCCGCCCCTCTCCCGACCCCCACCCCGCAGACCGAGCAGCACCCCCCCGTCCGCGCCTGACCCGCGTCTCCGCCACGCCGGGGAGCACACACCCGCCCGCGAGTCCGACCCCACCGACCGCGAAACCGGGGCTCGGCTCCGCCCCACGGCGCGCTGTGGAGGAGGTCGCGTGGTCCGAGGCGTTCCCGGACGTCCGCACCCCGCAC
This sequence comes from Pseudonocardia xishanensis, assembly GCF_039541715.1. Lineage (NCBI taxonomy): Bacteria > Bacillati > Actinomycetota > Actinomycetes > Pseudonocardiales > Pseudonocardiaceae > Pseudonocardia > Pseudonocardia xishanensis. Next base: position 115,972 of record NZ_BAABGT010000012.1, on the reverse strand, counting down.
CGCGAACGGCTGACCGGGGCGGAGGCGGCGGTGTCCCGCGGCGGCGGGGTCAGACCCGCCGGGCCGCCCGGAGGGTGAGCACCGCGGCCACGGCCGCGAGCAGCGCCACCAGCCCGGCGAACACCACGCCCGCCTGCACCAGCCCGACGGCCTGCGCTGCGGCGCCGACGCCGACCACCGGCATCGAGATGGCCACGTAGAGGACCACGAAGAACGTCGCCACGACGGTGCCCCGCACGTCCGCCGGGGCCGCCGCGCCGACCGCGCCCAGACCGGCCCGGAAGCTCATCCCCTGCCCCGCCCCGGCCACCACCGCGCCGGTGACCAGCAGCCACAGCACGCCCGCGCCGACCGCGGCGCCGATCAGCACCGCGCCGACGGCCAGCACCGCGCAGCCGACGGGCAGCGCGATCCGCTCGGACACCCGGGCGGACAGCACCTGACCCACCGCGGAGCTGCCGAGCATCGAGAAGACCACCAGCCCGACGGCGAGGTGGTTCGTCACCCCCAGCTCCTGCCCGAGCAGGCTGGGCGACACCGCGGTGAACAGGCCGAGCACGGCGAACCCGGCGAAGCCGCCGATCGCCGCGCGGACGAACGTCCCCCGCACCTCGGCGGGCACCCCGCCGACCCGCAGCGGCTCGATCCGGAAGCCGCGGGAGGTGACCGTCTCCGGCACCCACCACAGCAGCGCGGCCACGACCACCACCGCCGCGGCGTGGACCAGGTAGGACAGGTCCAGCGGCCGGAGGGCGTACTCGGCGAGCGCACCGGCCACGACCGGGCCCAGCCCCAGGCCCAGGATGTTCACCGCCGCGGCCACGAGCCCGGCCCGCGGCTTCACGTCGCCGGGGGCGAGGTCGAGGATCGCGGCCGTCGCGGTGCCGGTGAAGATGCCCGCCGACAGCCCGGACAGGAACCGACCCACGAACAGCGCCCACTCCGCGGGGACCAGGAACACCAGCGAGCTGAGCAGCGCGAACGCGAGGCCCGCCGCGAGCACGGGCCGCCTGCCGATCCGGTCCGACAGGCCCCCGAACAGCACCAGCGCGGCGGCGACGCCGACTGCGTAGGTCGCGAACACCACGGTGACCACGAAGCCGCCGAACCCGAAGCGCTCCGCGTAGAGCGGGTAGAGCGGGGTCGGCAGGGTGGTGCCGATCATCGTCACCAGGAAGGCGGCCGCGACCGCCGCGGTCGGCCCCACTCGCGTCTCGGTCCGCACACCGCCCATGGTGGTGGCCAACGCCCCCGGGCGCCCGGTGCGTCCCCTCCCGACGGAGGGGTGGATCACGTTCCGCGCCCGGAGCGTGTAGGCATGGCGTCGTGGCCGACTTCACCGACCTCCAGTCCTACCTCGCGCTCCCCCGGCTCGCCGACCTCACGCTGTCGGCGGACGGCACCCGGCTGGTCACGACCGCCGCCGGCCTGGACCGCGACCGCACCGCCTGGCGCCCGGCGCTGTGGGAGATCGACCCGACCGGACAGGCGCCCGCCCAGCGGCTGACGTTCGGGGAGAAGGGCGAGTCGCAGCCCCGGTTCACCCCCTCGGGCGATCTGCTGTTCGTCACCGGTCGGCAGGACCCCGCGACGAAGGACGCCCCCGAGACGGCATCGCTGTGGCGGCTGCCGTCCCGCGGCGAGGCTCGAAGCGTCGCCACCCGCGCCGGGGGCGTGGCCGCGGTGGCGGTCGCCAGGGACGCGGGAACCGTGCTGGTCACCTCGCCGACGCTGCCCGGGTCCGGGGACGACGAGTCCGACACCACCCGACGAAGGGCGCGCAAGGACCGGAAGGTGTCCGCGATCCTGCACGCCGGCTACCCGGTCCGGAACTGGGACAGCGACGTGGGCCCGGACGAGCCGCGGCTGCTCGTGCACACCGGGGCGGGCTGGCGGGACCTCACCCCCACGCCCGGGCGCGCCCTCGACGACGCCTCGGCCACCCTCTCACCGGACGGCCGCACCGTCGTCAGCACCTGGGCGCGGCAGCTCCCGCACGGGGCGACCCGCTCGGTCCTGGTGGCGATCGACACCGCCACCGGGGACCGGCGCACGCTGCTCGACGACCCCGACCACGACTACGGCACCGCCCGCGTCAGCCCGGACGGCGCGGCCGTCGCGGTGCTGCGGACCCGCCGGTCCACACCGGACACCGCCCCGCGGACCGAGCTGGTCGTGCTCCCGCTCACCGGCGGGGACGCCCGACCGGTCGCGCCCGACTGGGACCGCTGGCCCGCCGCGCTCACCTGGTCGCCGGACTCGGCCGCGCTCGTCGTGTCCGCGGACGAGCAGGGCCGCAGCCCGCTGTTCCGGATCGACCTGCGCTCCGACGCGGTGACCCGGCTGACCGGTGACCACGGCGCGTACACCGACGCCGTCGTCTCCCCGGACGGGGGCACGGTCTACGCCCTGCGCTCGGCGGTGGACTGCCCGCCCCTCCCCGTCCGGCTGGACGCGCACAGCCCCGACCAGCAGCCCACGCCGCTCCCCGGGCCCGCGGAGCCGCCGGAGCTGCCGGGCACGCTCACCGAGGTCACCGCCACCGCGGCGGACGGCTCACCGCTGCGCGCCTGGCTGGTGCTGCCCGCCACCGAGGACGCGGCGGGCCCGGCCCCGCTGCTGCTCTGGGTCCACGGCGGCCCGCTGGGCAGCTGGAACGCCTGGCAGTGGCGCTGGAACCCGTGGCTGATGGCGGCGCGGGGCTACGCCGTCCTGCTGCCGGACCCCGCCCTCTCGACGGGCTACGGGCAGCGGTTCGTCCAGCGCGGCTGGGGTGCGTGGGGCGGCCCGCCCTACACGGACCTGCTCGCGCTCACCGACGCCGCCGTGGCCCTGCCGGAGATCGACGCCGCCCGCACGGCGGCGATGGGCGGCTCCTTCGGCGGCTACATGGCGAACTGGATCGCCGGGCACACCGACCGGTTCCGGGCGATCGTCACGCACGCGAGCCTGTGGGCGCTGGACCAGTTCGGCCCCACCACCGACTTCGCGGACTACTGGCTCATCGAGATGACGGCGGAGATGGCGGCGGCCAACAGCCCCCACCTGCACGCGGACGCGATCCGCACGCCGATGCTCGTCATCCACGGCGACAAGGACTACCGGGTGCCGATCGGCGAGGCGCTGCGGCTGTGGTGGGACCTGCAGTCCCGCGTCTGCGGCGATCCCACCGACCCCGCCGAGAACCCGCACCGGTTCCTGTACTTCCCGGACGAGAACCACTGGATCCTCAGCCCGCAGCACGCTGCGCTCTGGTATGAAACGGTGTTCGCCTTCCTGGCCCACCACGTGCTGGACCAGGACTGGGAGACCCCCGACCTGCTCAGATGACGGTGGGGAGGCCGACCGCGGCGTCCACGGCGACGGCCAGGAAGAGGCCGCAGAGGTAGAGGTTGGAGAGGTGGAACAGCCGCATCGGCGACACCTCCCGGCCCGCCTTCACGCCGGTGTGCAGGCGGTGCGCCATCACCACGAAGTACGCGCCCGCCACCAGCGCGAACCCCAGGTAGATCCAGGACGTGACCGGGGCCAGCAGCAGCGTCCAGGCGACCATCACCCAGGCGTAGGCCACGATCCGCACGGACACCTGCCGCGGGGTCGCGACGACCGGCAGCATCGGCACCTCGGCCGCGGCGTAGTCGTCCTTGTACTTCATGGCCAGCGCCCAGAAGTGCGGCGGCGTCCAGAAGAAGATGATCCCGAACATCACCAGCGCGGGCCACTCCACGGTCCCGGTGACCGCCGACCAGCCGATGACGACCGGCATGCAGCCCGCCGCCCCGCCCCACACGATGTTCTGCGAGGTCCGCCGCTTGAGCAGCAGCGTGTAGACGAGCACGTAGAACGCGATGGCGGCCAGCGAGAGCAGCGCGGAGAGCAGGTTCGTGGTGAGCCAGAGCCACACCGCCGACAGCGCCCCGAGCGCGAGGCCGAAGACCAGCGCGTTCCGCGGGGAGACCGAGCCCTGCGCGGTGGGGCGGCGGGCGGTGCGCTTCATCTTCGCGTCGATGTCCGCGTCCGCCACGCAGTTCAGCGCGTGTGCCGAGGCCGCGGCCATCGTGCCGCCGACCAGCGTGGCGAGGATCAGCCAGACCGACGGGATCCCCCGCTGGGCCAGCATCATCGCCGGGACGGTGACCACGAGCAGCTGCTCGATGATCCGCGCCTTGGTGAGCCCCACGTAGGCGCGCACGGTGTCCACGAGCCCGCGGCTCGGCGGAAGGGTCGCTGCTCCGCGGTGTGACACGGGTGCGCTCACCAGTTGCTACCTCGCTCGCCGGACGTGGACCGTGGTGGGACTGCGGACCCGGGTGGACCCGGGGACCACCCTACTTCTACAGCGCGTCGATGCTAGCTCCTGGAGTGACGGGCGGGGTCGCCGGGTAGTCCGGATGATGAGCAGTCCGTGTCCGATCGTCCCGGAGCGGGCGACGACGCCGCCGAGCGGACTAGAGTCCTGGCGAGCCGGACCGCCGATCGCTCGGTCCACGCAGACGTGGCGGCACGCGCCCACGGGCGTCGCCACACCCCCATCTTCTCGAGGACAGGAGTTTCAGCCGTGTCTGATACGGAGCCCGACTTCGCCGCGCTGACCCGCGCCGAGGTGCCACCGGACTGGACCGAGCTGGACCGCCGCGCCGTCGACACCGTCCGGGTGCTCGCCGCGGACGCCGTCCAGAAGTGCGGCAGCGGCCACCCCGGCACGGCGATGAGCCTCGCGCCGCTGGCGTACGCGCTCTACCAGCGCGTCATGCGGCACGACCCCGCCGACCCGGGCTGGGTCGGCCGGGACCGGTTCGTGCTGTCCGCGGGCCACTCCAGCCTCACCCTCTACATCCAGCTCTACCTCGCCGGCTACGGCATGGAGCTCGAGGACCTCGAGGCGCTGCGCACCTGGGGCTCCAAGACCCCCGGCCACCCGGAGCTCGAGGCCACCCCCAACGGCGTGGAGATGACGACCGGGCCGCTGGGCCAGGGCCTGTCCTCCGCCGTCGGCATGGCCATGGCGGCGCGGCGCGAGCGCGGGCTGTTCGACCCGGACGCCCCCGAGGGCTCCTCGCCGTTCGACCACTTCATCTACGTCATCGCCTCCGACGGCGACATCGAGGAGGGCGTGACCAGCGAGGCGTCCTCGCTCGCAGGCCGCCAGGCGCTCGGCAACCTCATCGTCTTCTACGACGACAACAAGATCTCCATCGAGGACGACACCGCGATCGCGCTGTCCGAGGACACCGCGGCCCGGTACGAGGCCTACGGCTGGCACGTCCAGGTCGTCGAGGGCGGCGAGAACGTCACCGGCATCCTGGAGGCGGTCGAGGCGGCCAAGGCCGAGACCTCGCGGCCGTCGTTCATCCTGCTGCGCACGATCATCGGCTTCCCGGCGCCCACCAAGATGAACACCGGCAAGGCGCACGGCGCCGCGCTGGGTGACGAGGAGGTCGCCGAGGTCAAGAAGGTCCTCGGCTTCGACCCGGACAAGAGCTTCCAGGTCGAGGCGGAGGTCCTCGAGCACACCCGGGACGTCGGCGCACGGCAGGGCGGCGCCGTCACGGCGTGGCGCACCGCGTTCGACGACTGGGCGATGCGCGAGCCCGAGCGCAAGCAGCTGTTCGACCGGCTGCTGGCCAACGCGCTGCCCGAGGGCTGGGCGGACGCGCTGCCCACCTGGGAGCCGGACCCCAAGGGCATCGCGACCCGCAAGGCCTCCGGCGAGACGCTGAAGGCCCTCGCGCCGGTCCTGCCGGAGCTGTGGGGCGGCTCGGCCGACCTCGCCGAGAGCAACAACACCACGATGGAGGGCGCCGACTCCTTCGGGCCCAAGGACGCGGCCACGAAGATGTGGAACGCGAACCCCTACGGCCGCACGCTGCACTTCGGCGTCCGCGAGCACGCGATGGGCGCGATCCTCAACGGCATCGCCCTGCACGGCCCGACCCGCCCGTACGGCGGCACGTTCCTGCAGTTCAGCGACTACATGCGGGGCGCGGTCCGGCTCGGCGCGCTGATGAAGACCGCCGCGATCTTCGTCTGGACGCACGACTCCATCGGCCTCGGCGAGGACGGCCCGACCCACCAGCCGATCGAGCACCTCACCGCGCTGCGGGCCATCCCGAACCTCTCGGTGCTGCGCCCGGCGGACGCGAACGAGACCGCCGCAGGATGGAAGGCCACCCTGGAGTGGCAGGACGGGCCCGTCGGCATGGCGCTCTCGCGGCAGAACCTGCCGGTGCTGGAGGGCACGTCGGTCGAGGGCGTGAAGAGGGGCGGCTACGTCCTGGCGGACGCCTCGGACGGCGAGCCCCGGGTCCTGCTCATCGCCACCGGCTCGGAGGTCCAGCTGGCCGTCGAGGCCCGGAGGACCCTGGAGGCCGAGGGTGTTCCCACCCGAGTGGTGTCCATGCCGTGCGTCGAGTGGTTCGACGCGCAGGACGCCGCCTACAGGGACTCCGTGCTGCCGCCGTCGGTGAAGGCGCGCGTCTCCGTCGAGGCCGGCATCGCGATGCCCTGGTACCGCTTCATCGGGGACGCGGGCCGTGCGGTCTCCATCGAGCACTACGGCGCCTCCGCGGACGCCGCGACCCTGTTCCGCGAGTTCGGGTTCACGCCGGAGGCGGTCGTCGACGCCGCCAAGGCGAGCCTGGGCAAGAGCTGAGGAGCTGTCATGAGTGTCAACGAGAGGCTCGCCGCGCTCTCCGCGGCGGGGGTGTCGATCTGGCTGGACGACCTGTCCCGCGAGCGCATCACGTCCGGGAACCTGAAGCAGCTGATCGACGAGTGGAGCGTCGTCGGCGTCACCACCAACCCCACGATCTTCGCGGGCGCGCTGTCGGACGGCGCCGCGTACGACGCGCAGGTCCGTGAGCTCGCCGCCCGCGGCGCGGACGTCGCGGCCACCATCCGCGAGGTCACCGTCGCGGACGTGCAGCAGGCCTGCGACGTGTTCTCCGGCGTCTGGGAGTCCTCCGGGGGTGTGGACGGGCGGGTCTCCCTGGAGGTCGACCCGACCCTGGCCCGGGACACCGAGGCCACCGTGGCGCAGGCGCTGGACCTGTGGAAGGCCGTCGACCGGCCGAACCTGCTGGTCAAGATCCCGGCCACCGAGGCGGGCCTGCCCGCGATCACCCGGGCGCTCGCCGAGGGCGTGTCGGTCAACGTCACGCTGATCTTCTCGGTCGAGCGGTACGAGGCCGTCATGGGCGCCTACCTGGACGGCGTCGAGCAGGCCGCGGCGAACGGCATCGCGGTCGGCTCGCTGACCTCGGTCGCGTCCTTCTTCGTGTCCCGCGTGGACAGCGAGATCGACAAGCGGCTGGACGCGATCGGCACGGACGAGGCGAAGGCGCTCAAGGGCAAGGCGGGCGTCGCGAACTCCCGGCTGGCCTACGACGCGTTCCAGAAGGTCTTCACCAGCGACCGCTGGAAGGCCCTGGAGGCCAAGGGCGCCAAGCCGCAGCGGCCGCTGTGGGCGTCGACCGGGGTGAAGAACCCGGAGTACTCGGACACGCTCTACGTGACCGAGCTGGTCGTCGCCGACACCGTCAACACGATGCCGGAGAAGACCATGGCCGCCTTCGCGGACCACGGCGAGGTCTCCGGCGACAGGGTCACCGGCACCGGCCCGGCCGCGCAGGAGGTGTTCGACGCGCTCGAGGGCGTCGGCATCGACCTGACGGACGTGTTCCTGACGCTGGAGAACGAGGGCGTCGAGAAGTTCGAGAAGTCCTGGTCGGAGCTGCAGGAGTCCGTCCAGGGCCAGCTCGACGCGGCCCAGAAGTAGGCGACCGGCCCGTGACGTCACGGCCCGCCGTCGGGCTCCCGGTCGTGGAGCTCGGCGGCGGTTCACTGTCCGCGGAGGCGCGGCGGATCGCGGCCGAGCTGGCCGCGGACACCGTCGCGTCCCGCATCACCGACGCCGACCCGTCGGCCTGGGGGCCCGAGACCTCGGGTGCCGCGGACGGCCTCGGCTGGGCCGCGCTCCCCCGCACCTCGCGCCCGCTGATCGGGCAGGTCGACGCCCTGCGGGAGGCCTTCCGCGTCGACGGCGCGGCCCGCGTGCTCCTCGTCGGGGACGCGCGGTGGACCCTGGGGGCGGAGGTGCTCGCGAGCGCGGGCACGGACTCGCTGCTGAAGGTGCTGGACTCCCCCGACCCCGGCGTCGTCGCGCACGCGCTGGCCGGGGACCTGTCCGGCACCGTGCTCGTCGTGGTGGACCCGATGGGGACCACCGAGTGGATCGCGGCGGTGCACCGGCTGCTCGCCGCCGCCGTCGCGGAGGAGATCGGGCCGCGCCGCGCCGCCGAGCGCACGGTCGTGCTCACCGACGCCGGGTCCCCGCTGGACGAGTGGGCGCGGGCGGCGGGCTCGACGGTGGTCACGACCGAACGGGACGTGCCCGCGGCCTTCTCCGTCCTCGGCGCGCCCGGGCTGGTCCCGGCCGGGCTGGCGGGTGCCCCCGTCGGCGAGGTGCTGGCGGAGGCCCGCGCCGTCGCCGAGCTGCTGACCGCGGACGACCCGCAGAACCCCGCGCTGGAGCTCGCCGGGGTGCTGGTGGCGTGCGGGAGCGGGCCGGTCCGGCTGGACCCCGAGTTCGGCCCGCCGGGGCTCGCGGAGTGGGTGGCGTCGCTGGTCGCCGTCGCGGGCGGCACGCCGGTGCTGCTCGATCCCGTGGACCCGGACGGCCTGCCCGCGGGCCCCACGCTCGCCCCGGCGACCGCCGCGGACCCCACCGCCGCGCCGGACGACCTGTCCGAGCTGCTCGGCCCCGCCCCGGCCCCGCGCCGGATGCCGGACGACGAGCTGTCCGGCTACACCGATCCCGTGCCGGACCCCGACGACCCGGACGAGGTCGTCGCGACCGGCGGGCCGCTGGGCGCCGAGCTGCTGCTGTGGCAGTACGCGGCCGCCGCCGCGGCCCGGCTGCTCGACGGGGACCCCTTCGCGGACGCCCCCGGCGGCCTGCCCGCGCCGCCCCCCGCCGCCCCGCAGGAGGAGCGCTCGTCGGACGGGATCGTCACGGTGTTCGCCGGGGACTGGCTCACCGGCTCGCCGACGGCGGCGGAGGCGCTGCAGGCGCTCGTCGACGCCGTGCCCCACGGGGGGCACCTGGCGGTCTCCGGGTGGCTCGACCCGTCGGACGACGCGTCGATCGCCGTGCTGCGCGGCGAGCTGGCCCGCCGCGCCGAGGTGCCCGTGACCTTCGGCTGGGCGCCTCGGGACCGCGCGCTCACCGCCCCGTTCCGGGCCGCCGAGCCCCGGCCGGGCGTGCTGTGCGTGCTGACCGGGGACGCACCGGAGGATCTCGTTCCCGACCCCGGGCCGCTGCCGGCTAGTCTGGCGCTCACCGAGGCGGGCATCGTCGCGGCCGAGGTCGCCGCGCGGGGCGTCCCCGTGCTGCGGCTGCACCTCACCGACCGCGTGGCCGGGCTCGTCCTGCTGGCCCGCGCGATCCAGGGACTGCGCCCCCGACCGGGTGCGGCGGGCGAGGACCAGTGACCACGATGGACCCGAGAGTGGGAGTCTGAGGAGATGACCAGCGGTACCAAGGGCATCCCGGCGCACACGGCGGCCTGGGTCAACCCGCTGCGGGACGCCCGGGACAAGCGCCTGCCCCGGATCGCGGGCCCGTGCGGCCTGGTGATCTTCGGTGTGACGGGCGACCTGTCCCGCAAGAAGCTGATGCCCGCGATCTACGACCTCGCGAACCGGGGGCTGCTGCCGCCGGGCTTCGCGCTCACCGGCTTCGCCCGCCGGGACTGGGACGAACAGGACTTCGGCGAGGTCGTCTACGAGGCGGTGAAGGCGCACGCGCGCACGCCGTTCCGCCAGGAGGTCTGGGACCGGCTCGCCGAGGGCTTCCGGTTCGTGCAGGGCACGTTCGACGACGACGACTCGTTCGACCGTCTCGAGCAGACCGTCCGCGACCTGGACCGGGTCCGCGGCACCGGCGGCAACCACGCGTTCTACCTGTCGATCCCGCCCAGCGCGTTCCCGGTCGTCTGCAAGCAGCTCGCGCGGTCCGGGCTGTCGGCCCAGGACGCCGACCAGTGGCGCCGGGTGGTGATCGAGAAGCCCTTCGGCCACGACCTGGCGTCGGCCAAGGAGCTCAACGCGATCGTCAACGAGGTCTTCCCCGAGGACTCGGTGTTCCGCATCGACCACTACCTCGGCAAGGAGACGGTGCAGAACGTCCTCGCGCTGCGCTTCGCCAACCAGCTGTTCGAGCCCATCTGGAACAGCCACTACGTCGACCACGTGCAGATCACCATGGCCGAGGACATCGGACTGGGCGGGCGCGCGGGGTACTACGACGGCATCGGCGCGGCCCGGGACGTCATCCAGAACCACCTGCTGCAGCTGCTGGCCTTCACGGCGATGGAGGAGCCGACGTCCTTCACCTCGGACGAGCTGCGCACCGAGAAGATCAAGGTGCTCAACGCGACCAAGCTCGCGTACCCGCTCGACGAGACCACGGCCCGCGGCCAGTACACCGGCGGCTGGCAGGGCGGGGAGCTCGTCCGCGGGCTCAAGGAGGAGGAGGGCTACGACCCGAACTCCACCACCGAGACCTACGCCGCGATCACCTGCGAGATCGACACCCGGCGCTGGTCCGGCGTGCCGTTCTACCTGCGCACCGGCAAGCGGCTGGGCCGCCGCGTCACGGAGATCGCGGTGATCTTCAAGCGGGCCCCGCACCTGCCGTTCGACTCCACGATGACCGAGGAGCTCGGGCAGAACGCACTGGTCATCCGGGTGCAGCCGGACGAGGGCGTCACCATGCGCTTCGGGTCCAAGGTGCCGGGCAGCCAGATGGAGGTCCGGGACGTCACGATGGACTTCGGCTACGGCACCGCGTTCACCGAGGCGTCCCCGGAGGCGTACGAGCGGCTCATCCTGGACGTGCTGCTGGGCGAGCCCTCGCTGTTCCCGGTCAACGAGGAGGTCGAGCGGTCCTGGGAGATCCTCGACCCGGTCATCGAGCACTGGCACGAGCTGCCCGAGGGCCCGCCGCCGTACCCCGCGGGGAGCTGGGGGCCCGACCAGGCGAACGCGATGCTGGCGCGCACCGGCCGCACGTGGCGCCGGCCGTGAGCGTGCGAACGGCCGCATCGGCCGAGTCCCGAAGGAGTACCACGTGATCGTCGATCTTCCGTCGAGCACCGTCTCGGCGGTCAACAAGAGGCTCGTCGAGCTCCGCGAGGCGGGCGGTGTCCTCGCCCTGGGGCGGGTGCTGACCCTCGTCGTCGTCACGGACGACGGCGCCGGGATCGAGAGCGCGATCGAGGCGGCCAACACGGCCAGCCGCGAGCACCCCTGCCGGGTGATCGTGCTGGCCCGGGGGCAGCGCAAGGCCGCGGCCCGGATGGACGCCCAGATCCGCGTCGGCGGGGACGCCGGCGCCAGCGACGTGATCGTGCTGCGCGGCTACGGGCCGCTGGCCGGCGGAGACGCGGGCGCGGGCATGGTCATGCCCCTGCTGCTGCCGGACGCACCGGTCGTCGCCTGGTGGCCCGGCGAGGCCCCCGCGGTGCCCGCCGAGGACCCGATCGGCGTCCTAGCCCAGCGCCGGATCACCGACGCGCTCTCCGCGAGGGACCCGGTGAAGGCCTTCGAGCAGCGCCGGGCGAACCACGTCGCCGGGGACACCGACCTGACGTGGACCCGGCTCACCCAGTGGCGCGCGCTGCTGGCGGCCGCACTGGACTTCCCCCCGCACGACGAGGTCACCGGCGCTGTGGTCGCGGGCGAGCGGGTGTCGCCGTCGACGGACCTGCTGGCGGGCTGGCTCGCCACGCGCTTGGGGGTCAAGGTCAAGCGCTCCCCCGCCTCGCGCGGCGAGGGCATGTCGCTGATCCGGCTGACCCGAGCGTCCGGGGCCGTCGAGCTGAACCGGCCGGACGGCAAGACGGCCACGCTGTCGCAGCCCGGCCAGCCGGACCGGCTGATCGCGCTCGCCCGGCGCGGGGTGCCGGACTGCCTGGCCGAGGAGCTGCGCAGGCTGGACCCGGACGAGACCTACGGCGAGGCCCTCGCGGGGGTCGAGCTGGTCTCGCGCGGCCGGACGGCGGTGAAGGTGTGACCGACCCCGAGATCGCCGTCCACGTCGACTCGGACGTGCTCGCCGCGGCCACCGCGGCCCGGCTGGTGACCCGGCTCGTGGACCTGCAGGCAGGCGGCTCGGTGCCGCGCATCGGGCTGACCGGCGGCGGGGTCGGGATCGCGCTGCTCGAGCACATCCGGGACTCCCCCGCCCGCGCGGCGGTGGACTGGTCGCGGATCGAGTTCTACTGGGGGGACGAGCGCTTCCTGCCCGCCGGGGACCCCGAGCGGAACGAGACCCAGGCCCGCGCGGCGCTGCTGGACCACGTGGACGTCGACCCGTCGCTGGTGTTCGCCATGGGTGCGGACGTCGGCACCGGGCCGACCGGCGCGGACGAGGCGGCGGCGGAGTACGCGGACCTGTTGGCGCGCAAGGCCCGCCCCGAGGACCACGGGGACGTGCCCGCGTTCGACGTGCTGATGCTCGGCATGGGCGGGGAGGGGCACTGCGCGTCGATCTTCCCGGAGTCGCCCGCGGTGTACGAGACCGAGCGCAGCGTGGTGCCGGTCTACAACTGCCCCAAGCCCCCGCCCACCCGGGTGTCGCTCACGCTGCCCGCCATCCGCGCGGCGCAGGAGGTGTGGGTCATCACCGGCGGCGAGGCCAAGGCGGCGGCGGTGTCGATGGCCCTCGGCGGAGCCGGCGAGGTCGCGATCCCGGTCGCGGGCGCGCGGGGCCGCACGCGGACCCGGTGGCTGCTGGACCGGGCGGCGGCGTCGAAGCTGCCTGCGTCGGTGCACCGAGGCTGATGCTGCTCGTCGTCGACGGGGCCAACGTGGTGGGTTCCCGTCCCGACGGCTGGTGGCGGGACCGGGCCGGGGCCGCGTCCCGGCTGGCCGCGCGGCTGGCCGAGGCTCAGCGGTCGGGGGCGTTGGCCGGGCTGGCCGACCGGGTCGTGCTGGTCCTGGAGGGTGCGGCTCGCGCCGCGACGGTGCCCTCCGACCTCGAGGTCCTGCTCGCCCCGCGAGACGGCGACTCCGCGATGGTGGAGCTGGCCCACGACTCCCCCGAGGAGGTCACCGTGGTGACGGCCGACCGTGAGCTCAGCAGGCTGCTGCAGGCCCTGGGCGCCCGCACCGTGCGACCGGGTGCCCTCCTCGCGCTGTTGCCCGGCGATCAAGGACACTAGCCGCACGTTTCGTGCTCACAGCGCGATCTCGGTCAGCGCCGCCTGCTCGTCGCGGCCGCCGCGGCGCTGGAGCGCACCGCGCTGCCCACCACCGACCGTCGGGGCAGCGGGCTGGAGTAGACGACGCTCGTCGTCACGCCGCCGAGGCCCGCGATCCGGCCGGTGACCTCCTCCAGGTGCCGCATGGACCGGGCCCGCACGGTGATCACGAAGCAGTCCTCGCCGGTGACGTGGTGCGCCTCGATGATCTCCGGCGTGGTGCCCAGCAGGTCGCGGAAGGGCGTGTAGTTGCCGCTGGGGTACCGCAGCCGCACCAGCGCCATGATCGGCAGGCCGAGCTTCTCGGCGTCGACCTCGCAGCCGTAGCCGGTGATCACCCCGGACTCCTCGAGCCTGCGCACCCGCTCGGTCACCGCGCTCGGCGAGAGGCCCACCAGCCTTCCGAGGTCCGCGTAGCTCGCCCGGCCGTCCCGCTGCAGGGCTTCCAGCAGACGCCAGTCCGTATCGCCCAACGATTCCACGGTCACTGCGGCAGACTAGCCGTGGAATCCGCCACGACCGATGAGAACCGCCGCAGCACGCCGTCTACCCGGGCATGAAGAGCATCCAGAGCTGCCTGTGGTTCGACGGCCAGGCCCAGGAGGCCGCCGAGTTCTACTGTTCGGTCTTCCCGAACTCCGAGATCACCTCCGTCCAGCACTATCCGGAGGGGACCCCGGGGCAGGCCGGGCAGGTCATGTACGTCGAGTTCACCCTCGACGGCCGCGAGTTCGCGGGCCTCAACGGCGGGCCCCAGTTCCCCCACACCGAAGCGGTCTCGTTCGTGGTGCCCGTGGAGTCGAGCGAGGAGAACGACCGGTACTACGCCGCGCTCGTCGAGGGCGGCTCCGAGCAGCCCTGCGGCTGGCTCAAGGACCGGTTCGGGGTGTCCTGGCAGGTCGTCCCGCTCGAGGCGGACGCCTGGATGCGGGACCCGGACCCCGAGAAGGCGGGCCGGACCATCGCCGCGATGCTGCAGCAGCACGGCAAGCTGGACATCGAGGCGCTGCGGAAGGCCTACGAGGGCTGATCTCCTACGCTGGGCGGCATGCGCATCGGCACGCCGCTCAGCCCGTCCGCCACCCGCGTGATGCTGCTCGGGGCGGGTGAGCTGGGCAAGGAGGTCGTGATCGCGTTCCAGCGGCTCGGCGTCGAGGTCGTCGCCGTGGACCGGTACCCGGACGCGCCGGGCCACCAGGTCGCCCACCGCGCGCACGCGATCGACATGACGGACCCCGTCGCGCTCACCGCGCTCATCGAGCAGGAGCAGCCGCAGTTCGTCATCCCGGAGATCGAGGCGATCGCCACGGCGGCGCTGCTGCAGGTGGAGCAGGAGGGCACCGCGACGGTGATCCCGACCGCCCGCGCCACCCGGCTCACGATGGACCGCGAGGGCATCCGCAGGCTCGCGGCCGAGGAGCTGGGCCTGCCCACCTCGCCGTACGCCTTCGCGGACAGCCTGGGCGAGGTACGGGCGGCGGTCGCCGGGATCGGGCTGCCGTGCGTGCTCAAGCCGGTGATGTCGTCCTCCGGCAAGGGGCAGTCGGTGATCCGCACGGAGGCGGACGTCGAGAAGGCCTGGGACTACGCGCTGGCGGGGGGCCGGGTCGCCGGGACCCGGGTCATCGTCGAGGGTTTCGTGGACTTCGACTACGAGATCACCCAGCTCACGGTGCGTGCGGCCGACGGGACGCACTTCTGCGCGCCGATCGGGCACGTGCAACAGGACGGGGACTACGTCGAGTCCTGGCAGCCGCAGCCCATGTCCGAGGCGGCCGCCGCGGCGGCGCGGGACGTCGCCGGGCGGGTCACCGAGGCCCTCGGCGGGCGCGGGATCTTCGGCGTGGAGCTGTTCGTCCGGGGCGACGAGGTGCTGTTCTCCGAGGTCAGCCCCCGCCCGCACGACACCGGCCTGGTCACCCTGGCCACCCAGCGGCTCTCGGAGTTCGAGCTGCACGCCCGCGCCGTGCTCGGCCTGCCGGTGGACGTCTCGCTGCGCTCCCCCGGCGCCTCCGCGGTGATCTACGGCGGGGTGGACGCCAAGGCCGTCGCGTTCGAGGGCGTCGCCGAGGCCCTCGCGGTGCCCGGCACCGACCTGCGTCTGTTCGGCAAGCCGGAGAGCTTCACGAAGCGCCGGATGGGGGTCGCGGTCGCCGTGGCGGACGATGTCGAGACGGCGCGAGCACGGGCGAAGCGGGCCGCGGCCGCCGTGCAAGTCGTCACCGATTGAGGGATCCCACCGTGGATTCCACGGCCCACTGCGCTGCGCGCCGTGGAAGGTCTCTTCCGCTCCGGGCGTCGCGTTCGTAGCGTCCCGGACATGACGATCACCCCGCCCGCACCCCCCGCCGAGGCCGCGGCCTACTTCGCCGCCCGGCTCGCCTTCCACACCGACGTCGCCGACGTGCACGCCGCGCTCGCCACCGGCGCGCCCGGCTTCGTCCTCGTCGACACCCGCAGCCGGGCGGCGTGGGACCAGGGACACGTCCCCGGCGCGGTCCACCTGCCGACGGCCGCGGTGCCCGGCGACCTCGACCCGGCGGTCCCCGTCGTGACGTACTGCTGGGGCCCGGGCTGCGACGGCGCCACCCGGGGGGCACTCGCGCTCGCCCGAGCCGGGTTCGGGGTCAAGGAGATGCTCGGTGGGATCGAGTACTGGGTCCGGGAGGGCTTCGCCGTCGCCACCGCGGACGGACTCCGCGAGCAGGAGCCGGACCCCCTGACGGCCCCCTGCGGCTGCTGAGCAGTGATCCACCCGCCGGGAGCGGAGGGGTCGACTCGCGACCGCGCCGCTCCCGGAGCGGGGATCGTCGGGATCAGCCCGCGCTCGGCACCGCGCCCGGGGGGATCTCCGACTCCTCCCGGCGGTGGCGGTGCAGGTGCGGCGGGGTGAGGTGGATGTGCGAGGCGTAGACGATCCACCCGATCACCGACAGCCCGAGCCAGGTGATCAGCCGGTAGACCAGCACCGTGGCCGCGGCGGGGGCGGGCGGCGCCCCCGCGGCGAGCAGTACCCCGAGCAGCCCGGTCTCCGCGAGCCCCGCGCCGCCCGGTAGCACCTGCAGCGCGATGGACAGCTGCACGGCGAGGAAGCCGAGCGCGAGCGTGGTCCAGGCCACCGGTAGGTCCATCGCGGCGGCGACGGCGTGCAGCGCGAGGTAGTCCGCCAGCCAGCTGAGCACGGCCGCCCCGACCAGCCCGGCCCACTGCCAGGTCGACGGGTGCAGGAGGCCGAGCCTGCCCGCCAGCCCGTCCGCGGTGCCGTCCGGGTCCTCCGCCCACCCGCCGCGGCAGGCCCGGCACAGGCCCGGGACCCGCCGCCAGAGGTGCACGGTGCCCAGCAGCAGCCTGTGCAGCACCGACCGGTGCGTGAGCACCGCCCAGAAGCCCATCGTGCCCACCGCGATCGCCGCGGCGGCGACGACGGCGAACCACATCGGCGTCCACCCGACGGCCCCGATCACGAGCACCCCGCCGATGAGCAGCACCACCGTGGACAGGGCCCCGGGCAGGAACACCGACCAGGAGGCCAGCGCCGCGTCCACCCCCCGGCTGCGCAGCCGCGCGATCGAGTAGGCGAGCGCCCCGGCCCCGCCGACGACGGGGACCGTGTTCGAGATCGCGTTCTCGGCGAAGGTGATCGCCTGCACGGTGGTTCCCCGCACGGGGGTGCCGCCGAGCACCAGGAGCACCCGGTGCATCTCGCCGTAGAGCACCAGGGCCGTGATCGCCAGCACGACCGCCGTCGCCACCCAGCCCAGGTCCATCCGGCTGAGCGGGTCCCCGGCCTTGCGGACCGCGGCGATCATGTCCGGCAGCTGCCACGAGATGTAGCCGAGGGCGGCGAGCACCAGGACCCAGTGCAGGATCGAGGACACGTGGCGCAGCGGCCACGACAGGGCGGAACGCGCCCTGGTCGAAGCGACCATGCCGACCCTCCCCTCGGTCCGTGTCCAGGTTAGCCGCGGTCACCGACGGTGAATCGCGATCCCCGTCTCACACGGGGCCGCCCGGAGCTACGTACGCAGGTCCGGGCGGCCCAAAAACCCGGGCGCACCGTTGACCGTCCACTGCGGCCGGGTCTACGAACGGCCGTCGGACGGGTCCGCGCAGGCCCGGGCACCGCCGCCCGTGCCGCATCTGCGGTTCCGTCGCGGGAGCGACCATGACGACATCCGTCCTGCCCGACCGCGCCACCGTGGGCCACGCGCGGGCGGCAGGCCTGTCCGGGATCGTGTTCGCGGCGCTGCTCGTCGTCGCGCTGGTGCTGGTCCGGAAGGGGCCCGGGCTGGCCGACCCGGACGCGGCCTACGCGGCGTTCTACGCGTCCGGGAACCAGGGTCTGCTGGTCACGGTCGGGCTCTACCTCGTGCCGTTCGCCGGGATCGCCTGCCTCTGGCACATGATCGCCACGCGGACGCTCGTGCAGACCCTGTCCCCCGAGGCCCCGAGCGCCCTGCCGCTGTGGCTGCAGCTCGCGTCCGGGGTGCTGTTCGTCGCGATGCTCTTCGGCGGCGCCGCGGCGGTCGGCGCCGTCGCGCTGCTGGGGAGGTTCTCCGACGCCCCGGCGCCCGGCCCGGACGTCGCCCGCGCGCTCGCCTCCCTCGGCTACTCGCTGGTGTTCGTGTTCGGCGTCCGCGCCGCGGGGATGTACATGATCGCGACGATCGGGCTCGCCCGACGGGCCCGGCTGATGAGCGGGCCGCTGGCCGCGCTCGGCTACCTGGCCGCGGCGTTCCTGCTGCTCAGCACCACCTTCCATCCGTCGATCCTGCTGGTGTTCCCGGCCTGGGTGCTCCTGGTGAGCCTCCTGCTGCTGGTCCGCCCGCCGTCAGGGGTGTCCCCATGAGTCTCGACCAGGTACCCGGGCCCCGCGGGCTCCCGCTGCTCGGCAACATCACCGACATCGACGCGCACGACCCCATCGGCGGGCTCATGCGGCTCGCCGAGCAGTACGGCCCCCTCTTCAGGCTCACGCTGCCCCAGGGCACCCGGCTCGTGGTGTCCAGCGCCGAGCTGGTCGCGCAGGTGTGCGACGACGATCTGTGGGACAAGCACGTGGGCGGCGGCCTGTCCAACGTGGGCGCGGGGGCGGGCCTGTTCACCGCGGAGACCACCGACCCGCTGTGGGCGCGGGCGCACCAGATCCTCCTGTCACCGTTCAGCCTGCCGTCCATGCGCGACTACCAGCCGAAGATGATCGACGTGGCGAACCAGCTCACCGACAAGTGGTCGCGGGTCAACCCCGGCGAGGAGGTCGACGTCCCCGCGGACATGACCCGGCTGACGCTCGACACGATCGCGCTCTGCGGTTTCGGCTACCGCTTCAACTCCTTCTACCGGGAGACCCCGCACCCGTTCGTCGACGCGATGGTGCGCGTGCTGAACGAGGCGCAGACCCGCGCGCGGCAGCCGCGGATCGCGACCCGGCTGCGGATCCGGGCGCAGCGGCAGGCCGAGGAGGACCTGGCGTTCATGAACGGGCTGGTCGACGGCCTGATCGCGGAACGCCGCGCCGCGCTGTCCGAGGGCGCCGACGCCGACACCACCGACCTGCTCGGCCGGATGCTCACCGGCACCGACCGCGAGGGCCGCAGCCTCCCCGACGACAACATCCGATCGCAGTGCATCACGTTCCTGATCGCGGGCCACGAGACGACCTCGGGCCTGCTCTCGTTCGCGATCTACTACCTGCTCAAGGACCCGGCCGCGATGGAGCGGGCGCGCGCGGAGGTCGACGCCGTGCTGGGCGACGACGCCGAACCGACCTTCGACCAGGTCCTGCGGCTGACCTACGTCCGGCAGGTCCTGGACGAGGCGCTGCGGCTCTGGCCCACCGCCCCCGCCTTCACCCGGCACGCCCTGGTGGACACCACCCTCGGCGGCTACGACGTCCCGGCGGGGACCCAGGCCAGCGTGCTCATCCCGGCGCTGCACCGCGATCCCGCCGCCTGGGGCCCGGACGCCGACCGCTTCGATCCCGAGCACATGAGCGCCGAGCGGGTGGCCGCGCTGCCGCCCCACGCCTACAAGCCCTTCGGCACCGGCGCGCGGGCCTGTATCGGGCGGCAGTTCGCCCTGCAGGAGGCCGTGATCGTGCTGGCCATGGTGCTGCAGCGGTTCGAGCTGGTCGACCACCGGGACTACCGGCTGCACACGACGATGACCCTGACCGTCAAGCCGGACGACTTCCACATCCGAGTGCGCCCGCGCGCGCGGACGCTGCGGCGCGCCGAGCCGACCGTCGACGCCGCCCGCCCACAGGCCGCCGCGGCCCCGACGGTCGCCCGGCACGGGACGCCCCTCGCCGTCCTGTTCGGCTCCAACCTGGGCACGGCGGAGGCGCTGGCCACCACCCTGGCCGCCGAGGCGACGGACCGCGGCTTCGCCGTGACCCTCGGTGCGCTCGACGACCACGTGCCCGACGACGGAAACGACCTCCCCGCCGCCACGATCGTCGTCAGCTCCTCCTACAACGGGACGCCGCCGGACAACGCCGCCGCGTTCTGCCGGTGGATCTCCGGGGACGTGCACACCGACACCGCGTTCACGGTCTTCGGCTGCGGCAGCACCGAGTGGGCGAGCACCTACCAGGCCGTCCCCCAGCTGCTCGACGCGCGGCTGGCGGCCTGCGGCGGCCGCCGGGTGCACCCGCGGGGCGAGGCCGACGCCCGCGGCGACGCCGACGCCGCCTACCGCGAATGGCACGCGCGCCTCTGGGCCGCCTTCGCCGAGGCGCTCGACCTGCCCGCCGAGGTGGGCGGCGAGCTCGACACCGGCCCACGCCTCGCGGTGACGCTCACCAACCGCCAGACCGCGAACCCGGTGATCCTGTCCTACCGCGCCCGGGCCGCCCGGGTCCGGGTGAACCGCGAGCTGCTGCCGGACGGGAACGGCAAGCCCGCCGAGCGGTCGACCCGGCACGTCGAGGTCGCGCTGCCCGAGGGCGTGGGCTACCGGGCCGGCGACCACCTGGGCGTGCTGCCGCGGAACGGGATCGACCGGATCCGACGGGTGATCGCCCGCTTCGGGCTGGACGCCGGGCAGTACCTGACCATCATCCCCACGGGCAGCGGGTTCACCCATCTCCCGATCGACGAGCCCGCACCGCTGCTCGGGGTGCTCGGCAGCTGTGTGGAGCTGCAGGACACCGCGACCCGGGCGGACGTCGAGGCGATGGCCCGACACCTGCCCGAGGACCGCCGGGCCGAGCTGGAGGCGCTGGACCACGCGTCGGACATCGTGGCGCCGAACCGCTCGCTGCTCGACCTGCTCGAGGAGTTCCCGGAGTGCACGCTGCCCTTCGCCGAGTTCCTCGACCGGCTGCCGCCGCTGCGCCCGCGGTACTACTCGATCTCGTCGTCCCCGCTGGTGGAGGCGGGGGTCGCCACCCTGACCGCGGGTGTCCTGCGGGGGCCTGCGCGGTCGGGGTCGGGGACCTTCACCGGCGTGTGCTCGGGGCACCTCGCCGGGCTGCCGGAGGAGGGCACCGCGTTCGTGTTCGTGCGGGAGCCGTCGATACCGTTCCGCCCGCCCGCGGACCCGCAGGTCCCGATGATCATGATCGGGGCGGGCACCGGCCTCGCCCCCTTCCGCGGGTTCCTCCAGGACCGCGCGGCCCAGCAGGGTCCGGTCGCGCGGTCGCTGCTGCTCGTCGGCTGCCGCGGGCCGGAGGACCTGCTCTACGGCGACGAGCTGGCGGCCTGGTCGGACATCGTGGACGTGGAGTACGCGTACTCCCGGGTGGGCGACCGCCGCTACGTGCAGGACGCGCTGCGGGACCGCGCCGACACCGTCTGGGAGCTGCTGCAGCGAGACGCCGTGGTCTTCGTGTGCGGCAACGCCGCGACCATGGCACCCGCGGTCCGGTCGGCGCTGCAGGAGGTCTTCCGCGCCAGGACCGGGACGGGCGAGGCGGACGCGCGGGCCTGGCTGAGCGGGCTGCGGAGCGCGGACCGGTTCCTGGAGGACATCTGGGGCGGCTGACCCGGAACGCACGACGGCGCCGCGACCGGTGGGTCGCGGCGCCGCCGGGGAGTGGGTCTAGAGCTCGCGGTTGGCGCGGAGCCGGGCCAGGGCCTCGTCGAGAATGGCGGCGCCGTCCTCGTCGCTGCGGCGCTCCTTCACGTACGCGAGGTGCGTCTTGTACGGCTCGTTGCGCGGCGCGGCGGGGGGTGCCGCCTGCTCGCGGCCCGCGGGCAGACCGCAGCGCGGGCAGTCCCAGAACTCCGGGATCTCGGCCTCGGCCGCGAAGGACGGCCGGGTCTCGTGGCCGTTCGCACAGAAGTACGGGATGCGCTCGCGCGGCGCGGTCTCGCCCCGCTCGGACTCGCCCATCGGGCCCGCCCCGACCCGGGTGCCCCGGATCGCGTTACCGCCGGACATCGCCATAGGTGGTCTCCTTGCTCAGGGGGTGGGTCAGACCCCGACCTTCACCAGCAGGCCGGTGCCGATGATCGCGACGACCCAGATGGCCGCCGTGAACAGCGTCAACCGGTCCAGGTTCTTCTCCGCGACGGACGACCCCGAGAGGCTGGACTGCACCCCGCCGCCGAACAGGCTCGACAGGCCACCACCGCGACCGCGGTGCAGCAGGATCAGCAGCACCAGCAGGACGCTGGAGACGATCAGCACGATCTGGAGTGCGAGGACCATTCCACCCTCTCAAGCCGCGTGGGCACGACGCTCAGCAGGAGAGACCAGACTAGCCGCTGCGCGCCGACGCCCTCCGCAGGGGTCGTACCGGTGGGTCGTCATGACACCGCACGCCGTTACGACCCGCCCGACCAACGTGCGACGCGGCCCGCCGGTTCCCCACCCCCGAAACGCACGAACGGCACTCTCGTGCGGTAGGTCCGCACAAGAGTGCCGTTCGTGCCGAAGAAAGGGGCCTACGGCAGCGGGCCGCCCGCGGCGATGGCGCAGAGCTGGGAGAACTCGTCCCCGTCCAGCGACGCACCGCCCACCAGGGCACCGTCCACGTCCGACTCCGCGACGATCTCGCCGACGTTCTTGGCCTTCACCGAGCCGCCGTAGAGGATCCGGAGGCCGTCCGCGACCGCGGAGCCGTAGAGCTCGCGGACCTGCTCGCGCAGGGCGTGGCAGACCTCCTGGGCGTCCGCGGGGCTGGCGACCTTGCCGGTCCCGATCGCCCACACGGGCTCGTAGGCGACGACCACGGACCCGATCTGCTCGGGCGTGACCTTCTCCAGCGCCGCGACCAGCTGCGCGGTGCAGTGCGAGACCTGGGCGCCCGACTCGCGGACGTCCAACCCCTCGCCGACGCACAGGATCGGTGCGATCCCGTGCCGGAGCGCGGCGTGCACCTTGGCGTTGACGGTCTGGTCGTCCTCGCCGTGGATCTCCCGACGCTCCGAGTGCCCGACCACCACGTAGGTGCAGCCGAGCTTCGCGAGCATCGACCCGGAGATGTCGCCGGTGTACGCGCCGGAGTCGTGCGGCGAGAGGTCCTGCGCGCCGTGGACGAGCTTGAGCTTGTCCCCGTCGATCAGGGTCTGGACGCTGCGGATGTCCGTGAACGGCGGGATCACCGCGACGTCCACGTGGTCGTAGTACTTGCCGGGCAGCGCGAAGGCGACCTTCTGCACCAGGCCGATGGCCTCGAGGTGGTTGAGGTTCATCTTCCAGTTGCCCGCGATCAGCGGCTTACGAGGCATCGAGCACCGCCACTCCGGGCAGCGACTTGCCCTCCAGGTACTCCAGGGAGGCCCCGCCGCCGGTGGAGATGTGCGAGAACCCGTCCTCGGGCAGGCCCAGGGCCCGCACGGCCGCGGCGGAGTCCCCGCCGCCGACCACCGAGAAGGCGCCCGAGGCCGTACCGTTCACGATCGCCTGGGCGACGCCCCGCGTCCCCTCCGCGAACGGCGCCAGCTCGAACACGCCCATCGGCCCGTTCCAGAACACCGTCCTGGCCTCGGAGAGCACCGCCGCGAACGCGGCGACGGAGTCGGGGCCGATGTCCAGGCCCATCCAGCCGTCCTCGATCGCGTCGACCGGCACGGTCTTCGTGTTCGCGTCCGCCGAGAAGGCGTCCGCGACGACGACGTCCGTGGGCAGCACGATCCTGCCGGACTCCAGGAGCGTGCGGGCGTTGTCGATCTGGTCGGACTCGAGCAGCGACGAGCCGACGCCGTAGCCCTGCGCGGCCAGGAAGGTGAAGCACATCCCGCCGCCGACCAGCAGCGAGTCCACCTTCGGCAGCAGCGCCTCGATCACGGCGAGCTTGTCCGAGACCTTCGAGCCGCCCAGCACGACGGCGTACGGCCGCTCCGGTGTCCCGGTGAGCTTCTTGAGCACCTCGACCTCGGACAGGACGAGCCCGCCCGCGTAGGCCGGGAGGTCCTCGGCCACGTCGTACACCGAGGCCTGCTTGCGGTGCACCACGCCGAAGCCGTCGCTCACGAACGCGTCCGCGCCCGTCAGCTGGATCAGGTGGTCCGCGAGCTCGGCCCGCTCGTCCGCGTTCTTGGAGGTCTCGCGGGGGTCGAACCGGATGTTCTCCAGCAGCACCACGTCCCCGTCGTGCAGGTTCGGCAGCGGCCCGTCCAGCGGCACCAGCTTCACCGGCGCGCCGAGCAGCTCACCGAGCCGCGCGGCGACCGGAGCCAGCGAGAACTGCGTGTCCGCGGGCGACTTCGGGCGGCCGAGGTGTGCCGTGACGACGACCTTCGCCATCGCCCCGGACAGCTCGGAGATCGTGGGGACCGACGCGCGGATGCGCCCGTCGTCGGTGATGGTCCCGCCGTCGAGGGGGACGTTGAGGTCCGAGCGCACCAGCACGACGCGCCCGGCCACCCCCTCGTCGACCAGGTCGGAGACCGTCCTCACAGCTTCGACGCCACCAGCGCGGTGATGTCCGCGAGGCGGTTGGAGTAGCCCCACTCGTTGTCGTACCAGCCGACGACCTTGACCTGGTTGCCGATGACCTTGGTCAGGCCGGCGTCGAAGATCGTGGAGTGCGGGTCGGTGACGATGTCCGAGCTCACGATCGGGTCCTCGGTGTACTTGAGGATGCCCTGGAGCGGGCCGCTCTCGGCGGCCGCCTTGTACGCGGCGTTGATCTCCGCGGCGGAGGCCTCCTTGCGCACCTCGACCGTGAGGTCGGTGGCCGAGCCCGTGGGGATCGGCACGCGCAGCGCGTACCCGTCCAGCTTGCCCTTGAGGTGCGGCAGCACCAGCGAGATGGCCTTCGCGGCCCCCGTCGAGGTGGGGACGATGTTCAGCGCGGCGGCGCGGGCGCGGCGCAGGTCCGAGTGCGGACCGTCCTGCAGGTTCTGGTCCTGCGTGTACGCGTGGATCGTGGTCATCAGACCCTTCTCGATCCCCAGCAGGTCGTCCAGCACCTTGGCCAGCGGCGCGAGGCAGTTGGTGGTGCAGGACGCGTTCGAGATGATCGACTGCGACCCGTCGTACTCGCCGTCGTTCACGCCCTTGACGATGGTGAGGTCCTCGCCGCTGGCAGGCGCCGAGATCACGACCTTCTTCGCGCCCGCCTCGAGGTGCTTCGAGGCGCCCTCGCGCTTGGTGAAGAAGCCGGTGGACTCGACCACGACGTCCACGCCGAGGTCCTTCCAGGGCAGCTCGGCGGGGTCGCGGAAGGACAGCGCCTTGATCGGCTTGCCGTCGACCAGGATCTCGTCGTCACCCTTGAGCTCCACCGAGTACGGGAGCCTGCCCAGGATCGAGTCGTACTTGAGCAGGTGCGCGAGGGTCGCGTTGTCGGTGAGGTCGTTGACCGCGACGATCTCGATGTCGGTGGTGCCTGCGGCGCGCTGGGCGTCCACCGCCCGCCAGAAGTTGCGGCCGATGCGGCCGAAGCCGTTGACGCCTACCCGGACGGTCACACGTACCTCCACTGGTCGTTGCTCTCGAACGGGCCCAACCCTATAGGCAGGGCACGGCCGGTGCGCGTGACCTGCGCTTCACGCCCGGCGCCGAGGGTCGGCCTACGCCTCCTCGAGCATCTCCGCGGTGACGGCGGACTCGGTGTCCGGGATCCCCAGGTCGGCGGCGCGCTTGTCCGCCATGTGCAGCAGCCTGCGGATGCGGCCCGCGACCGCGTCCTTCGTCATCGGCGGGTCGGCGAGCTGGCCGAGCTCCTCCAGCGACGCCTGGGTGTGCTCCGCGCGGAGCCTACCCGCGGCCAGCAGGTGGTCCGGGACGTCCTCGCCCAGGATCTCCAGGGCCCGCGCGACCCGGGCGGCCGCGGCGACCGCGGCCCGGGCCGAGCGGCGCAGGTTCGCGTCGTCGAAGTTGGCGAGCCGGTTCGCGGTGGCCCGGACCTCGCGGCGCATCCGCCGCTCCTCCCAGGCCAGCACGCACTCGTGCGCACCCATCCGGGTCAGCAGGACGCCGATCGCGTCCCCGTCCCGGACGACGACGCGGTCCGCCCCGCGCACCTCGCGCGCCTTGGCGGTGACCCCCAGCCGACGGGCGGAGCCGACGAGCGCCAACGCGGCCTCGGGCCCCGGGCAGGTCACCTCCAGGGCGGAGCTGCGGCCGGGCTCGGTGAGCGAGCCGTGCGCCAGGAACGCGCCGCGCCAGGCCGCCTCGGCGTCCTCCAGGTCCCCGGAGACGACCGCGGGCGGCAGCCCCCGCACCGGGCGGCCGCGCTGGTCCAGCAGGCCGGTCTGGCGGGCCAGGCCCTCGCCGTCTCGCACCACGCGCAGCACGTACCGGTTGCCCCGGCGCAGCCCGCCCGCGGTGATGACGTGCGCCTCGACCTGGTGGCCGTAGAGGTCGTGGATGTCCTTGCGCAGCCGTCGCGCGACCGAGCCGGTGTCCACCTCGGCCTCGATCACGACCCGGCCCGCCACGATGTGCAGGCCGCCCGCGAAGCGCAGCAGCGACGCGACCTCGGCCCGCCGACACGACGGCTTGGTCACGCTGAGCCTGCTCAGCTCGTCCTTCACCGCCGCGGTCATCGCCATGCCCTGCGCCTCCCCCTCGGTTCGCTCTCCGTGCCCGCCCGACCGCTCACCGGTCGCTCCCCGCCACCGCGAGAACCTCCCGCAACGCCACCGCCAGCGCCGCGGGCTCGTGCCTCGGCACGAGCGGGTCCGCCGCCGCGACCGGGGCCAGGTGCACCCGTCCGCCCGCCTCCATCATCGCCCGTGCCTCTCGGCGCAGCCGATGGGGTACCGGTACCGCGGCCCCGTCGGCGAGCACGACGTCGAAACGGAGATCGGGAGCGTGCGCCGCCAGCACCGCCAGATGCTGCTCAGGGGAGAAGTCCGGGGTCTCCCCCGGCTCGGGCGCCAGGTTCAGCACGACGACGCGGCGCGCCGCCGTCTCCTGCAGCGCCGTGCGCACCGCCGGGATCAGCAGGTGCGGCAGGACGCTGGTGAACCACGATCCCGGCCCGAGCAGCACCACGTCCGCCGCGCGGATGGCCTCCAGCGCCTGCTCGCACGCGGGCGGCTCCTCGGGCTGCAGCCACACCCGCTCGACCCGGCCGGGTGTCGAGGCGACCGCGACCTGGCCGCGGATGCGGTGCCTGCGGGCGGGCGCGGACTCGTCCAGACCGCTGACCTCCGCCTCGATGTCCAGCGGCACCCTGCTCATCGGCAGCACCCGGCCGCGGACGCCGAGCAGCCCGCTCATCACGTCCAGCGCGGCCACCGGGTCGGCGAGGGTCTCCATCAGCCCGGCGAGCATCAGGTTGCCCACGGCGTGCCCGGCCAGCGCCCCCGTCCCGCCGAAGCGGTGCTGGACGAGCTCGGCCCAGCGCCGCTCGTCCGCGAGGGCGGACAGCGCCATCCGCAGGTCCCCCGGCGGCAGGAGCCCGCCCAGCTCGCGCCGGATCCGGCCCGACGAGCCACCGTCGTCCGCCACCGTGACGACGGCGGTGACGTGGGCGATCTCGGGCATCAGCCGCAGCGCGGCGAGCGTCGCGGCGAGGCCGTGACCGCCTCCGAGCGCGACGGCCCTCACTCCCGGCCGCTCATTCTCGACCGAGGTCGCGGTGCGTGACGCTCACCGCGACCCCCTCCGCTCCGGCCAGCCGCCGCGCCAGCTCCTCGCTGACCGCGACGCTGCGGTGCTTGCCGCCGGTGCAGCCCACGGCCACCGTCAGGTACCGCTTGCCCTCGCGCCGGTACCCGGCGCCGACCAGCGACAACAGGTCCAGGTACTTCTCCACGAAGTCCTCCGCGCCCTCCTGCGAGAGCACGTAGTCGCGGACCGCGGGCTCGCGGCCGGTGTGCTCGCGCAGCTCCGGGATCCAGTGCGGGTTCGGCAGGAACCGCATGTCCACCACGAGGTCGGAGTCGAGCGGGAGGCCGTACTTGTAACCGAACGACAGGAAGTGCACCCGGGTGGGCTCCGGGACGCCGGTCTCGAAGCCCTGCTCGATCCGCGCCCGCAGCTGGTGCACCGACAACGTGGAGGTGTCCAGGACGAGGTCCGCGTTCTCGCGCAGTGGGCGCAGCAGCTCCCGCTCGGCGGTGATCCCGTCCGCGAGGCGCCCGTCCCCCTGCAGCGGGTGCGAGCGCCGGTTCTGCTCGAACCGGCGGACCAGCACGGCGTCGGACGCCTCCAGGAACAGCAGCCGGGGCTTGTAGCCGCGGGCGTCCAGATCCCGGATGACCGCGCCGAGGTCGCGGGTGAAGGCGCGGCTGCGCACGTCCATCACGACCGCGATGCGGGTGACCTCGCCGCTGGCGCGGGCGCCCAGGTCGACCATCGTGGCGATGAGCTCGGGCGGGAGGTTGTCCACCACGAACCAGCCCAGGTCCTCCAGGACCTTCGCCGCGGTGCTGCGCCCCGCCCCGGACAGCCCGCTGACCAGCGCGACCTCGATGCCGGCGTCGCTCATGCCGCGCCCTCGGGATGCAGCGCGGTCATGACCGCCTCGGCCGTCCGCCGCCCGAACCCGGGCAGCCCCGCGATCTCGTCCACGTCCGCCGCCTTGAGCTTCCGCATCGACCCGAAGTGCTTGAGCAGCGCCTGCCGCCGTGCCGGACCGAGACCCGGCACGCCGTCCAGCTCGGAGGCGACCATGCCCTTGGAACGACGCTGGCGGTGATAGGTGATGGCGAAGCGGTGCGCCTCGTCCCGCGCCCGCTGCAACAGGTAGAGCGCCTCGCTGGTGCGGGACAGGATGACCGGATCCGGATCGCCGGGCAGCCAGACCTCCTCCAGCCGCTTGGCCAGCCCGCACAGCGCGACGTCCTGGACGCCCAGCTCGGCCAGCACGTCCGCGGCCGCCTCGACCTGCGGCTGCCCGCCGTCCACCACGAGCAGGTTGGGCGCGTAGGCGAACTTCTTGGGACGGCCGGTGGTCGGGTCGATCCCCGTCCGCACCTTGCCCGGGAAGTCCGGCTCGGGGGCGATCTCGTCGCTCGGCGCCGGCTCGTTCTCGGCGATGTAGCGCCGGAACCGCCGCCGCACCACCTCGGCGATCGACGCGACGTCCCCGCCCTCGGCGCCGTCGCGCACCTCGAAGCGCCGGTAGTCCGACTTCTTCGCCACCCCGTCCTCGAACACCACCAGCGACGCGACGACGTTCGTGCCCTGCACGTGCGACACGTCGATGCACTCGATGCGCAGGGGCGCCTGGTCCAGCCCCAGCGCCTCCTGCAGCTCCTGCAGCGCCGCGCTGCGCGCGGTGAGGTCTCCCGCCCGGCGGAGCTTGTGCTGGGTGAACGCCTCCGCGGCGTTCCGCTCCACGGTCTCCGCGAGCGCCCGCTTGTCCCCGCGCTGGGGCACCCGCAGGCTCACCCGCGAGCCGCGCAGCGTGGTCAGCCACTGCTGCAGCGCCGCGGACTCCGGGGGCAGCTCGGGGACCAGGATCTCCTTCGGCACCGGCTGGGAGGCGTCGTCCGCCTGCTCGGCCAGCGCGGCCTGCTCGCCGTAGAACTGCACGACGAACCGCTCGACCAGCGCCGGGGTGTCCGGTGTCTCGTCCGTCTTGTCGATCACCCAGCCGCGCTGCCCGCGGACCCGGCCGCCGCGCACGTGGAAGACCTGGACCGCGGCCTCCAGCTCGTCCTGGGCGAACGCGACGACGTCCGCGTCGGTCCCGTCCCCCAACACCACGGCCTGGCGCTCCATGGCCCGCTTGAGGGCGCCGATGTCGTCCCGCAGCCGGGCGGCCTTCTCGAACTCCAGCTCCTCGGACGCCGTCTGCATCCGGCGCTCCATCTCGCGGACCATGCGGTCCGTGCGGCCGGAGAGGAACTCGGCGAAGTCCTCGACGATCCCGCGGTGCTCCTCGGCGCTCACCCGCCCGACGCACGGCGCCGAGCACTTGTCGATGTAGCCGAGCAGGCAGGGCCTGCCGATCTGGCCGTGCCGCTTGAACACCCCCGCGCTGCAGGTCCGCGCCGGGAACACGCGCAGCAGCAGGTCCAGCGTCTCGCGGATCGCCCAGGCGTGGGCGTACGGGCCGAAGTACCGGACCCCCCGGCGGCGCGGCCCCCGGTAGACGTGCAGCCGCGGGAACTCCTCGTTCATCGTGACGGCGAGCACGGGGTAGGTCTTGTCGTCCCGGTACCGGACGTTGAACCGCGGGTCGAACTCCTTGATCCAGTTGTACTCGAGCTGGAGCGCCTCGACCTCGGTGCCGACGACGGTCCACTGCACGTGCGCGGCCGTGGTCACCATCTGTCGGGTACGCGGGTGCAGGCCCGAGAGGTCGGCGAAGTAGGAGTTCAGCCGCTGCCGGAGGCTCTTGGCCTTGCCGACGTAGATCACCCGACCCTGTGGGTCGGAGAAGCGGTACACGCCAGGGGCCTCGGGGATGGTCCCCGGGGCCGGGCGGTAGGTGGCGGGGTCGGGCATGGCGGCTCCCAGCGTAGTTCCGGGCACCGACACTCCGCGTCGCCCCCGTCCCTCCCGGCCCGCGCGGCCGGGGTGTATCCCGGGGGCGTCGGTCGCCCTGCGTCGCGGGCTCGCTACGGTCTGTGGAGCGCACGGATTCTGTCGGTCCCGTCGGGTACAACCGGCGCGACCCACGAACAGGCGTTCGAAGGAGCTCCCCGTGACCTCGACGACGATCCCCGGCACCCCGACCCCGTCCCGCGCGGACCGGTCCGACCGGCTGGACCGGGTGCGCAAGCTGCTGGCCAAGGCCGAGCGGGCGGGCACCCCGGAGGAGGCGGAGACCTACAACGCCAAGGCCGTCGAGCTGATGGCCCGGCACGGGATCGACGAGGCGCTGCTCGCCGCCTCGCTGTCGGCGGACGATCCGCGGCGGGACGCGATCGGCGCGGTCCGGATCGCCATGGAGGACCCCTACTCGGCGGGCAAGTCGAGGCTTCTGGGCTGGACGGCGGCGGCCCTGCGCTGCCGGTGGATCCTGCACGGGGCCGCGGGCGGCAAGGTCGCCGCGGTCACGGTGTTCGGGTTCGCCAGCGACCGCGAGCGGGTCGAGCTGCTCTACACGTCGCTGTTGCTGCAGGCCACGGGCCAGCTGGTGCGGCTGCGGCCCGCCTCGCCGCTGGAGTCGGTGGCCGCCTACCGCCGGTCGTGGCTGCAGGGGTTCGCCGCCCAGGTCCACGCCCGGCTGGCCGCGGCCGAGCAGCGTGCGGCGGAGGACCCGGCCCGCGAGTCCGCGGGCACCGCACTGATCCTCGCCGACCGCGGCAGCCAGGTGGACCGGGCGTACGCCGAGGCGTTCCCCGGGCTCGGCCGGGCGCGGCGCCCGTCGCTGTCCGGCACCGGCTTCGCCGACGGCGCGGAGGCGGGCCTGCGCGCGGACCTCGGCGGGCGCGCGGTCGACCGCGCCGAGGTCCCGGGGCTCGGCGCGGGCTGAGCGGTGCGCCCGCTCAGGCGGGGAGCGCCAGCAGCGCCTCGACGGCCGTGACCAGGGTCGTGCCGCAGGCGTGCGGGGCCGGCAGGGTCGCGGGGCGGCGCGCGTCGCCGCGCAGCACCAGCGCGCCGACCAGTCCCGCCCGCATCGCGCCGTGCACGAGATAGGGCTGGCTGGACACGAAGGCCGTGGTGGAGGGCTCGATCCGGGCCGCGGCGCAGGCGAGCCGGTAGGCCTCCCGCTGCGGCGGCACGGCGGTCAGGTCGTCGGTCGCCACGGTGCCGCGCAGGAAGGAGCGCAGCCCGTTGCCGTCCAGCGCGCCGGTCGTGTGCGCTCCGCTGCCCTGGGCCATCGCCCACGCGGGGATGCGGGAACGGGCGAGCACGGCGAGTGCGGGCTCGGCGTCGGGATGGCGCGGGAGGTCGTGCATGCCGGACACCACGTGGTCCACGGCGTCGTCGGACACGGTGGGGCCCGCGACGGCGCGCACGGCCTCGCCCAGCACCTCGGCGAAGCTCGCCGGGGTGCCTGCCAGCGCGAGCCCGGTCGAGTCCCGCAGGGCGCGGGCGAGGACCAGGTCGTACTCGTGCTCCGGCCGTCCGACGTCGAGGAACCGGCGGCGCAGCGCCTCGACGTGCAGCAGGGTCCCGTAGACGTCCACCAGCACGGCACGGGGCCTGCGCGGGCGCTCCGCGGGGTCCGTGGGGTCCGCGGGGTCCGGCGGTTCCGGGCGGGTGCGCGCGCGGCCACGGGCCGGCGCGGAGGTGCGACTGCTCCCCCACGACCGGCGCGTGGCGCCGCCGAGCCCGATGGCCATCCGTCCACCTCACCGCCGCGCGCCGTTGCCCGGCTCCGCGCATCCGCGTGACCACGGTGCGCGGGAAGTGTGGCGGGCGCCACACCGTTGTGGCGAACCGATGTCCTGGATCCGCGCCCAGCGGTGCCGGCCGGTCGCTCACCGGAGTGGGGAACGGGTCCCCGTGGGCACCGAACGGGCGACGCTCAGTAGCGGTGGTGCTCCGCGTCGTGCGCCAGCATCGCGTCGATCTCCGGCACCGCGGAGGGCTCGAGATCCTTCATCGACCGGACCATCTCGCCGGGGCTGGGCACGGCGTCGGCGTCGGGCCAGCGCTCCGGCTCCCAGACCCCGCCGCGGAGGAAGGCCTTGCCGCAGTGCAGGAACAGCTCCTCGACGTGCACGACCAGCGCCAGGACCGGGCGTGCGCCCTCCACCACGAGGCGGTCGAAGAACGGGGCGTCGCTCACCACCCGCGCGGTGCCGTTCACCCGCAGCGTGTCCGAGCGGCCGGGCACCACGAACAGGAGGCCCACGTGCGGGTTCGCCAGGACGTTGCGCAGGGCGTCCACCCGGCGGTTGCCGCGCCGGTCGGCCAGCACGAGCGTGCGCTCGTCCAGCACCAGCACGCTGCCCGCGGGATCACCGCGCGGGGTCACGTCGCAGGTGCCGTCCGGGGCGGAGGTCGCGAGCATGACGAGGGGCGAGGTCTCGATGAAGGTGCGGGCGGTGGGGTCGATCCGCCCGATGTCCTTCTCCCACAGCGAGACGTGCGGCTCGGGCACGACCTCCCGCAGCTCCTCCAGGGTGCCCACGACCCGCATGTCCGGTCCCACCGCGCTCGACATGACGACCAAGGTAAGCCTTACCCCCGGCGGGCCGGGAGGGGACCGTCAGGAGTGGGCGGCCGCGTGCAGGGCGCGGACCCGGCGGATCGCCGCCACCGCGTGCTGCCGGTCCACCGCCTGGATCGCCAGGACCGGGAGGTACTCGTAGTCCGGCAGGTCCAGCCGGGCCCAGGAGGCGCCGTCCGGGAACGCGACCCGCTCGACCACGGACCAGGGCAGGGTCTTCGCCAGGCCGACGTTGCGGACCTCGATGCCCCGCTCGTCCGCCCGGACCCGGGGCCGGGCGAACAACGCCAGCCCGGCGCCGATGAACAGGCCCAGCAGCACCATGGCGACCTGGTCGGCCAGCCGGAAGAACACCCCGGTGGCCGAGTTGCGCAGGATGATCGCGATCACCACGAACACCACGACGGTCACCGCGGCGGAGCCCCAGCCCAGCCAGAACGCCAGCCGGGGGCGGATCGTGACCGCCCCGGGCCCGCGCCCGATCGGCGCCTCGACCGCGGTGTCGGACGACTCCGCACTCACGCCAGGTCCCGCAGCTCGGCCAGCACGATCGCGGTGCGCAGCGCTGCCTCGGTGGCCTCGGCGCCCTTGTCCTCGGCGCTGCCGGGCACGCCGCTGCGGTCGACGGCCTGCTCGAGGGTGTTCGTGGTGAGCACGCCGTTGCCCACGGGGGTGCGTTCGTCCAGGGAGACCCGGGTGAGCCCGGCGGTCACCGAGTCGCACACGTACTCGAAGTGCGGGGTGCCGCCGCGGACGACCACGCCCAGGGCCACCACCGCGTCGTGCGTGCGGGCCAGCTCCTGCGCCACGACGGGCAGCTCGATGGTGCCGGGCACCCGCACCACGGTGGGCACGGCGCCCGCCTTCTCGGCGGTCTCCAGGGCCCGGGCCAGCAGCGCGTCGACCACCTCGGCGTGCCAGGTCGCCGCCACCACACCCACGCGCAGCCCGGCCGCGCCCGACAGATCGCCCGCCTCGGCGGGCCGTCCCTCACCACTCACCCGGCCATCCTCCCATCCGGCGGACGTCCACCGGACACCCGCTCGCGCACCCGGCCCGGGGCCGACGCGCGGCGTCGGGCTGGTGCGCGAGCGGACGGGGTGGATCAGGCCAGGCCGTCGGACAGGTTGCCGGGGCCGCTCGACTCGCCGAGGTCCGGCAGGTCGTGGCCCATGCGGTCCCGCTTGGTGCGCAGGTAGCGCAGGTTCTCCGGGTTCGGGCGGATCGGCATCGCGATGCGCTCGAGGATCCGCAGGCCGTAGCCCTCCAGCCCGGCACGCTTCTCCGGGTTGTTGGTGAGCAGGCGCATGGACTTCACGCCGAGGTCGGAGAGGATCTGCGCGCCGATGCCGTAGTCCCGCGCGTCGGCGGGCAGGCCCATCGCCAGGTTGGCGTCGACGGTGTCCGCCCCCGCCTCCTGCAGCTGGTAGGCCTGCAGCTTGTGCAGCAGGCCGATCCCCCGGCCCTCGTGCCCGCGCATGTAGAGCACGACGCCGCGGCCCTCGTCCGACACGGCCTGCAGGGCGGCGTCCAGCTGCGGCCCGCAGTCGCAGCGCAGCGAGCCCATGACGTCCCCGGTCAGGCACTCGGAGTGCACCCGGACCAGCACGTCCTCCCCGGTGCCGTCCGGCGTGCCGACGTCCCCCTTGACCATGGCGATGTGTTCGATGCCGTCCAGCAGCGAGTCGTAGCCGTACGCGACGAACTCGCCGTGGTCGGTGG
Organism: Pseudonocardia xishanensis; assembly: GCF_039541715.1. Classification (NCBI taxonomy): domain Bacteria; kingdom Bacillati; phylum Actinomycetota; class Actinomycetes; order Pseudonocardiales; family Pseudonocardiaceae; genus Pseudonocardia; species Pseudonocardia xishanensis. The sequence continues at coordinate 81,562 of NZ_BAABGT010000012.1, read as the reverse complement.
GGATGCGGGCCTGCGCGACGCGCTGGATGTGCTTCTCGAAGCGCCGCCGGTAGCCGATCAGGTCGGCGATGGTGACCAGGGTGAGCTCGTGGTCGTCCGCGAAGACCTGCAGCTCGTCCCCGCGGGCCATCTCGCCCTCGTCCTTCTGGGACACGATCTCGCAGAGCGCCCCGGCCGGGGAGAGCCCGGCCATCCGGGTCAGGTCCACGGCGGCCTCGGTGTGCCCGGGGCGGCGCAGCACGCCGCCCTCGCGGGCCCGCAGGGGCAGCACGTGCCCGGGCCGGACCAGGTCGGCGGGCTGCGTGGCGGGGTTGGCCAGCAGCCGGATCGTGTGCGCGCGGTCCGCGGCGGAGATGCCCGTGCTCACGCCCTCCTTCGCGTCCACGGTGACCGTGAACGCGGTGCGGTAGGCGTCCGCGTTCGAGTGGTGCATCGGCGGGAGGTCCAGCCGGTCGCACTCGGAGTCGGTGAGCGCCACGCACACGTACCCGGAGGTGTAGCGGACCACGAAGGACACCAGCTCCGGCGTCGCCTTCTCGGCGGCGAAGATCAGGTCGCCCTCGTTCTCGCGGTCCTCGTCGTCGACCACGACCACGGCCTTGCCCTCGGCGAGGTCCCGCAGCGCGCGCTCGATCCTCTCGAAGCCGCCCGTCAGCCCGGCGGCCGCGGCGGCCCCCTGGTGAGCGATCTCGGTCACTGCGCACCGTCCTTCCGGGGCCCGCCGACGTACCCGGCGGTGAGTTTCTCCACGTACTTGGCGAGCACGTCCACCTCGAGGTTGACGGGATCGCCGGGCTTGCGCAGGCCGAGGGTCGTGTCGGCCAGGGTGGTCGGGATGAGTGCCACCGTGAAGGTGTCCCCGTCCGTGGCGGCGACGGTGAGCGAGACGCCGTCGACGGTGATGGAGCCCTTCTCCACCACGTACTTCGCGAGCTCGGCGGGCAGGCTGAACCGCACCTCGTCGCTGCGCTCGCCGGGGCTGCGCTCCAGCAGCGTGGCCACGCCGTCCACGTGGCCCTGCACGATGTGCCCGCCGAAGCGGCCGCCCGCCTGCAGCGCCCGCTCCAGGTTCACCCGGCCGCCCGTCGCCGCGCCGCTGAGCGAGGTCCGCTTCAGGGTCTCGGGGACCAGTTCCAGCCGGAAGGTCTCGCCGCCGTCCGGTTCCACCACGGTGAGGCAACAGCCGTTCACCGCGATCGAGTCGCCGTGCCGCGCGTCGGAGGAGACCACCGGCCCCCGTACCGTCAGCACGACCACCTCGCCGGAGGCTCGGACGTCGACGATCTCGCCGACCTCCTCCACGATCCCCGTGAACATCCGCCGTTCCTCCCTAGGCCGGTCGAGCGTCGACCAGCACGTCCGCGCCCACGACGCGCACCGTGTCCACCTGCAACCGCCGGATGTCGGCGATCGTTCCCACCCCCGCCGCGCCGAGCGCGGCCGGACCGGCCCCGAGCAGCGCGGGTGCGAGGTAGGCCAGCACCCGGTCGACCCGACCGGCCTGCACGAACGCGCCCGCGAGGCGCGGACCGCCCTCCAGCAGGACGTCGACCACGCCACGGTCGGCGAGCGCCTTCAGCACGTCGTCGGGTGACTGTGTCCGCAGGTGTAGCACGTCCGGTGCGGTGAGTCGCGACCCCGGGGCGAGGTCACTGTGGCCGACCACGACGCGCAGGGGCTGGTGCGGGCGGTCCGTGCCGTCGGGGTTCCGGGCGGTCAGCGCCGGGTCGTCCGCCCGGGCCGTCCCCGTCCCGACGACGATCGCGTCCACGTGGGAGCGGAACTCGTGCACCTCGGCGCGGGCCTCGGGGCCGGTGATCCACCGGCTGGTGCCGTCCGCGGCGGCGCTGCGGCCGTCCAGGGTGGCGGCCAGCTTCCACGTGACGTGGGGCCTGCCGGTGCGCACGCTGTGCAGCCAGGCGCGCAGCGGCCCGCCCGCGACGTCCAGCTCGCTCCACGTGACGGTCACGCCCGCGGCGCGCAGCAGCTCCGCTCCCCCGGCCGCGACCGGGTTCGGGTCGGCGGCACCGATGTGGACCGCCTGTACACCGGCTGCACGGAGGGCGTCCGTGCACGGCGGCGTCCGGCCGTGGTGCGCACAGGGCTCCAGCGTGACGACGGCGGTGCCCCCGCGGGCACGCTCCCCCGCCTCGCGCAGCGCCACGACCTCCGCGTGCGCCCCGCCCGCGGGCTCGGTGGCGCCGACCCCGACGACCTCGCCCGCCGCGTCGAGCACCACGGCACCGACGGGTGGGTTCGGGCTGGTCCGGCCGTGCACCGCGACGGACGCCGCCAGCGCCCGTCGCATCGCCTGCTCGGCCGTCATCCCGCCCACCCGGTCATCCGCCCCACCGCGGGTGTGCGGCGGTCGCCTTGTCCCGCAGCGCCGCCACCGCGCGGGCGGGGTCCTCGGCGCCGTAGACGGCCGAGCCCGCCACGAAGCAGTCCACCCCGGCCTCGGCTGCGGCCTCGATGGTGGCGTCGGCGATCCCGCCGTCGATCTCGATCATGAGGGTCAGGTGTCCGGTGTCGACGAGCCTGCGCGCCTCGCGCACCTTGTCCAGCACCTCGGGCATGAACGACTGCCCGCCGAACCCCGGCTCGACGCTCATCACCAGGAGCGTGTCGTAGTGCTTGAGCACCTCGACGTACCCGTCGAGCGGGGTGCCCGGCTTGAGCGACAGCCCGGCCTTCGCCCCGGCGGCCCGCAGGTCCTTCGCCAGCATCACCGGATCGTGGGCGGCCTCGACGTGCACGGTCACGTTGTACGCCCCGGCCTCGGCGTAGGCGGGTGCCCAGCGGTCCGGGTCGTCGATCATCAGGTGGCAGTCCAGCGGCGTCCCGGTCGCCTTCAGCAGCGACTCGACGACGGGCAGGCCCAGCGTGAGGTTCGGGACGAAGTGCGCGTCCATGACGTCCACGTGCAGCCAGTCGGCACCCTGCACCCGCTCCGCCTCGTCGGCGAGGCGGGCGAAGTCGGCGGAGAGGATGCTCGGGGCGATCAGCGGACGCACCTACGCAGGCTACTGCGCCACCGCCGCCGTCTCCCGACCACAGGGAGGGGAGACCCCTGTCACAACTCCCCGCGAGTCGGCACTCCGGCGCCGCGAGTCCGACACTTCGGACACCGAGTCCCCCGCCACCGCCCGCCGGTCCGACACCCCCGCACGCCGGTCGGACACCGGCGCGCGAGGCGTGCGGTCCGGACGGGTTGACGGGACGTGCGGGACCGCGCCGACGTCAGGACGTGCGGCGCAGCAGGGTCAGGAACATCGCGTCCGTGCCCTGGCGATGTGGCCAGAGCTGGATGTGCGGGCCCTCTCCCAGGTCCGGGACGCCCGGCAGGAACTCCCGCGCGTCCACCCGCTCGACGCCGACCCCGAGATCCCTGCGCCGGATGATCCCGCCGACCACGCCGACCGTCTCGGCCAGGTGCGGCGAGCAGGTGACATAGGCCACCACACCGCCGACCCGCACGTGTCGCAGTGCCGCGAGCAACAGCTCGCGCTGCAGCTTGGCGAGGTTCGACACGTCCTCGGGCTTGCGCCGCCAGCGGGCCTCCGGGCGGCGGCGCAGCGCGCCCAGCCCGGTGCACGGGGCGTCGACCAGGACGCGGTCGAAGGCGGCGTCCGGCAGCGGGGCCTCGCGGCCGTCGGCGACGTGCACCGTGACCGGCAGGCCGTCGACGGCGCGGCGGACCAGGTCGGCGCGGTGCTCCGCGGGCTCGACGGCGTCCAGCGTGCCGCCCTCCATCGCCACGATCCCGCCGAGCAGCGCCGCCTTGCCGCCGGGGCCCGCGCACAGGTCGAGCCAGCGACCGGCGTCGTCCTCGACGGGGACCCTCGTGAGGGCGAGAGCGACCAGCTGGCTGCCCTCGTCCTGCACGGCAGCCACGCCCTCGCGGATGACGTCCAGCTCGCCGATGTCCCCGCTGCCGGCGTCGAGGTGGACTCCGTAGGGCGAGTACGGCGCCTCGGTCCCGCCCGTGACCAGGGCGAGCTCCTCGGCGGTGATCTCCCCGGGCTTGGCGAGCAGGTGGACCCCCGGGCGGGCGTCGTCCGCCTCCAGGGCCGCGGGCAGCTCCTCGACCGAGCCCAGGGCGTCGGCGAAGGCCTGCCCGATCCACTTCGGGTGGGCGTGGAGGAAGGACGCGTTGCCGACGGGGTCCTCGTCCTCGGGGGGCGCCAGCTCGGCGATCCACTCGTCGACGCCCTTCGCCCCGGCCGTCTCGGCGATCTTGCGCAGGATCGCGTTGACGAAACCGGAGGACGCCGAGCCCGCGATCCCCCGGACGATGTCCACCGTGGTCGCGACGGCCGCGTGCTGCGGCACCCGCATCCGCAGGATCTGGTAGGTCCCCAGCCGGAGGGCGTCGACGAGCGGACCCTCGATGCGGTGCAGCGGCCGGTCCGCGCAGGCCTCGATCACGACGTCCAGCTGGCCCGCGGCGCGCAGCGTCCCGTAGCCGAGCTCGGTCGCCAGCGCCGCGTCGCGGTCCCTCAGCCGGTACCGGCGCAGGATCGACGGGAGGACCAGGTTGGCGTAGGCGTCCCGCTCCCGCACGGCCGTGAGCAGGTCGAACGCCGCCGAGCGGGCCGGATCCCCGGACGGCGGAGCGCTGGGCCCGGCGTTCCGACGCGGCGGTCCCGCGTTGCGGGGCCCGGGGGTGCGGTCGCGCCGCCCACCCCGGTCGTCCCGCCCGTAGCCGCCGCGCCGGTCGGCGGCGAAGGGCCGGTCGCCGCGGTCACCCCGAGACCGGTCCCGGTCGTCTCGACGCGGGCGGTCGTCCCGCGGCCGGTCGTCCCGGCGGGGCCTGTCGTCCCGCGCACGGTCGTCGCGGCGGGGCCGATCCTCGCGGGCCCGGTCCTCGCGGGGCCGGTCGTCCCGGCGCGGACGGTCGTCGCGGGGACGATCATCGCGGCGCTGACGGTCGTCGCGAGGACGGTCGTCCCGGCGCGGACGGTCGTCGCGCGGGCGGTACCCACCGCGGTCCGGGCGGTCCCCACCCCGCCCCGCCCCTCGCCGGTCGTCCCGAGAGCGGTCGTCCCGAGGACGGTCGTCGCGAGGACGATCGCCATGAGGACGATCGCCGCGAGGACGGTCGTCCCGAGAGCGGTCGTCGCGAGGACGATCGCCATGAGGACGATCGCCGCGAGGACGGTCGTCCCGAGAGCGGTCACCCGCAGGCCTCCCGCGGTCCCGCGCGGGGCGGCCGCCGTCCGACCAGCCCGATCCGCGCCGGTCGCCCGTGCGCCCGGAGTCCGACCCGGGTCGGCCGCCGCGGTCCCCGCGGCCTGCCTCGCCCCGGTCGTCCCGCTCGGGTCGTCCGCCGTCGGGCTCGCTCACACACACTCCTCGTCCGTACCTGCCGCACGGGAGAGCCCGTGCGGCCCCCATGGTCCCAGGTCGGTCGGGACGCACCACGGTCGGTCGGCCCCCGGGCAGGCTCAGCGGACCGGCGCGAAGAACCCGGTGAGCTCCGGCCACGAGGGTCCCCGGCTGCTCCCGGGCCTCGGACTGCCCGGCGCGCTCCGGCTCGCCCCACCAGCGCGGGTCCGGGAACCGCCGGGCCGCCCGATGGTGGGAGGGGCGGGTTCTCCCGTGGGAACGCCGTGGCCCCAGCACCTCGTCCGGGTCGCCGTCGCACCGGGCGGCGAACCTCCCGGCTCCCGCAGCCGCCTGCGCAGGTCCGCGAGCTCCGCCCCGGGCACGGCGATCGGGAAGGGCGCCACGCTCAGGCCAGGGTCTCGCCCTCGCCGATCCGGACCCCGCGGGCCCAGTCCGCGGCAGGCATCCCGCGCTTGCCGACGGGACGGACCTCGCCGAGCTGGACCGGGACCGTCGCCGTTCCCACCAGCACCCGCTTCTTCTCCGCCCGCAGCTCCCCCGGCTTCAGCTCGACCTCACCGGTCCGCACCGGCGTGACCGGGCCCAGCCCCAGCCGCGCCTCGCGGAAGGTGCACCAGGCTCCGGGCTCCGGGGTCACCGACCGCACCAGCCGGTCGATCGCCAGCGCCGGGAGGGCGAAGTCGACCCGGGCGTCCGCGACCGTGACCTTGGGCGCGAGCGACACCCCGTCGGCGGGCTGCGGAACGGCGCGCAGCGTGCCGTCCTCCAACCCGTCCATGGTCGCCAGCAGCAGCTGCGCCCCGGAGACGGCGAGCCGCCCCAGCAGGTCACCGGTGGTGTCCCGGTCCCCGATCGCGTCCGTGACGACGCCGAACGTGGGGCCGGTGTCCAGGCCCTCCTCCAACAGGAACGTGGTGGCGCCGGTGATCTCGTCCCCGTGCCGGATCGCGGCCTGCACGGGCGCCGCCCCGCGCCAGGCGGGCAGCAGCGAGAAGTGCAGGTTGACCCAGCCGAAGCGCGGTACGTCCAGGGCCGCCCGCGGGACCAGTGCCCCGTACGCGACGACCGGCGCGCAGTCCGGCGCCAGCTCCGCCAGCCGAGCGAGGAACTCCGGGTCCCGGGGCTTCGCGGGCGTGAACACCGCGATCCCGGCCGCGTCCGCCAGCGCGCCGATGGGCGACCGGACCAAAGACCTGCCACGCCCGGCGGGGGCGTCCGGCCTGGTCAGAACGCCCACGACCGAGTGGCGCGGCGACTCCAGCAGCGCCCGCAGGGCGGGCACCGCAGGCTCGGGGGTGCCGGCGAACAGCAGCCTCATCGGGCCTTTCCGAACATCGGGTGCGGGCTGACCTTCACCACCGGCTCGGCGCCGAACCACTGCGCCGCCCGGATCTCGGCCATCGCCCGCTTGCGGGTGTCCGCGTCCAGCCGGTCGACGAACACCACGCCGTCCAGGTGGTCGGTCTCGTGCTGGATCGCCCGGGCCAGCTTGGCCGTGCCCTCGACCCGGATCGGCTCGCCGTGCATGTCCCATCCGGTGGCGACGACGTTCAGCCAGCGCCTGCAGTCCCACAGCAGCCCCGGGATGGACAGGCAGCCCTCGGGCCCGAACTGCTCCTCGGCGTCCGACGCCGTCCACGTCGGGTTGATCAGGTGGCCCTCGGTGCCGTCCACGGAGAACGTGAAGACCCGCAGCCCCACCCCGATCTGCGGTGCGGCCAGGCCCGCCCCGCCCTCCGCGTGCATCGTCTCGGTGAGGTCGGCGACGAGCTTGCGCAGCTCGGCGTCGAACGTCTCGACGGGCGCGGCGGGCGTGCGCAACACCGGATCACCGAACAGACGGACGGGTTGGACGGACACGGAGCTCCCCACGGGTCGACGACGCCCTCGATTCTGCCAAACCCGGCCGGCCGCGAGCTCAGCCGACCTCCGCCGGGTCCAGCCGTACCCGCACCGGGTCCGGCGCCTTGCGACCGCTGCGCAGCGCCTGCACGGCGTGCAGGTGCCGGGCGAGCGTGCGGCCCTCGGAGCGCGGCACCCGCAGCAGGGCGCGCTCGCGCACCTCCGGCAGCTCGCCGGGGCCGTCCGGCGGGTCGATCTCGACGGGCCCGAGCACCTCGATCCGGGGTTCGGCCGCGAGCACCAGGTCGACGACGTCCGCCACCGCCCCCGGCGTCCCCTCCACCGCGGCCATCCGGACGGCGGGCGGGAACCCGACCTCGGCCCGCGCGGCCAGCTCCTCCGCGGCGAACCCGGCCGGGTCCCACCGCACCAGGGCCTGGACCACGGGGATCGCCGAGTCGGCGACGATCACCACCCGGCCGCCGTCCGCGTGCGGCCGGACCAGCGCGGCGGCGGCGAGCCACTTGCGCAACGCCTCCTCCTGGACGCGCAGGTCGGCGCGGGAGAGCATCGCCCAGCCGTCCAGCAGCAGCGCGGCGCCGTACCCGCCCTCGACCGCGGGCTCCGCCCCCGGCGTGGCGACGACGATGTCCGGCCGGGCCTTCACGCTGTCCAGCACCGGTGCGCCCCCGCCCGAGGTCCGCACCGCGACCTGTGGGAACGCCCGCCCCAGCTCCTCGGCGGTGCGCCGCGAGCCGACCACACCCGCCCGGAGCCTGCGCCCGCCGCAGCCCCCGCAGCGGTAGGCCGTCTCGACCCGGCCGCACCACCGGCACATCGGCAGCCCGGGGTCGGCGTCCGACCCGCCGCGCGGCAGCCCGAGCGGCCCCGCGCAGTGCCGGCAGCGTGCGGGCTCGCGGCAGCCCGCGCAGGACAGCCACGGCAGATAGCCGGCGCGCGGGACCTGCACCAGTACCGGATGCCCCGCGGCGAGCGCCTGCCTCGCCGCCTCGAAGGCGACCGCGGGCACCCGCGCGGCGCGCGCGTCCGGGTCCCGGGCGAGCTGGGTGTCCGTCTCCCCGATCGCGGTCACGCGCGCCGCGGCGGCCCGGACGACCGCCCGGTCCGCGACGATCGCCGCCGCCCAGCCCGACTCGACCAGCAGCTGCGCCTCGGCCGTGCGCGAGTACCCGCCGACCAGCAGCGCCGCCCCCGCGGCGTGCGCCCGCGCGATCAGCACGTCCCGGACCTGCGGGTACGGGGCGCGGGGCTCGGAGTGGGAGTCGTCCCCGTCGTCCCAGACGGCGAGCAGCCCGATCCGCTCGACGGGGGCGAACGCCGCCGACCGGGTCCCCACCACGACCCGCACGGCCCCCCGCCGCACCGCCAGCCACCGGCGGTACCGCTCGGCGGGCCCGAGGTCGGCGGTCAGCGCGACGACCGCGTCCGCCCCGAGGACCGCCACCAACGCCGCGTGCGCCACCTCGACGTCCCGCTGGTCCGGGACCACCACGACCGCCCCACGGTCCGCCGTCAGCGCCGCCGCGGCCGCCTCCGCGAACCGCTGCGCCCACGCCTCCCCCGGCAGTGCCTGCCAGACGGCGTGCGCCGCCCGCCCGCCGGCCAGAGCCTCGATGAAGGCGGGGCCGCGCTGGTAGCGGCCCCACCCGGCCGGATCGGGCCGCTCCGCGGTGGCAGGCTCCCGCTCCCGCGGCACCTCCGCCTCGACGCGCGCGTGCCGCGGCGGCACCGCCATCCGCACGACGTCCGCGAACACCCCGGCGTAGCGGTCCGCGACGGTCCGACACAGCGTGGCGACCTCGGCCGCCAGCACCGGCTCCGGCGAGACGACCTTGTCGATCCAGGCCAGCCTCCCGGTGTGCTCGGACTCCGCCGCCCGCTCCAGCAGGAACCCGTCCATCAGCCGCCCTGCGAACCGGACACGCACCCGCACGCCGGGCTGCGCCTGCTCGTCCAGGTGGGTGGGGACGCGGTAGTCGAAGGTGCGGTCCAGGTGCGGCAGCGGCACGTCCACCGCGACGCGGGCGATGGGCGCCGTCTCGGCCGCCGACCACTCCCCGCGGGTCTGCGCGGTCGCCGACGCGCCCCGCCCCCGGCCGCCCGACCGGGCGCCGGGGCGGGCCGCCCGGCGCACGTCGACGGCCGGGGTGCCGCCCGGCTCCGCGTCGCTACTCACGCACCCGTCCTACCCGACCGCCCCGACAGTCCCGGCCCGCTCGTCCCCATCCGTCCACACCCGCCGAACGCACGAACGGCACCCCCGGGACGAGGACCCGGGAGTGCCGTTCGACGAGCGGGGTCAGGCGCCCGCGGCCGACTTCAGCGCCGCCGCGCGGGAGGTGTCCTCCCAGGGCAGGTCGAGGTCGGGGCGGCCGAAGTGGCCGTACGCCGCCGTGGGCGCGTAGATCGGGCGCAGCAGGTCCAGGTCCCGGACGATCGCGGCCGGGCGCAGGTCGAACACCTCGGAGATGGCCGCCTCGATCTTCGCCGGGTCCACGTGCGCGGTGCCGAAGGTCTCGACGAACAGCCCGACGGGGGCCGCCTTGCCGATGGCGTACGCGACCTGCACCTCGATGCGGTCGGCCAGGCCGGCGGCGACGACGTTCTTCGCCACCCAGCGCATGGCGTACGCGGCCGAGCGGTCCACCTTCGACGGGTCCTTGCCCGAGAAGGCGCCACCGCCGTGCCGGGCGAACCCGCCGTAGGTGTCGACGATGATCTTGCGGCCGGTGAGCCCCGCGTCCCCCATCGGGCCGCCGATCACGAACCGGCCCGTGGGGTTGACCAGCAGCCGCACGTTCGAGGTGTCCAGGCCCAGGTCGGCGATCTCGGGCTGGACGATCTTCTCCAGCACGTCCGGCGCGAGCATGCCGTCGAGGTCGACGTCCGCCGCGTGCTGGGTGGAGAGCACGACGGTGTCCAGCCGGACGGCCTTGTCGCCGTCGTACTCGATGGTCACCTGGGTCTTGCCGTCCGGCCGCAGGTAGGGCAGCTCGCCGCTCTTGCGGACGGCGGTCAGCCGCCGGGCCAGCCGGTGCGCGAGCGAGATCGGCAGCGGCATGAGCTCGGCGGTGTCGGTGTTGGCGTAGCCGAACATCAGACCCTGGTCACCGGCGCCCTGGCGGGCGATCTCGTCCTCGCTGGACTCGACGCGGCTCTCGTAGGCGGTGTCGACGCCCTGGGCGATGTCCGGGCTCTGCGCCCCGATCGCGACGTTGACGCCGCAGGAGTTGCCGTCGAAGCCCTTCGACGACGAGTCGTAGCCGATCTCGAGGATCGTGTCCCGCACGAGGCCGGGGATATCCGCGTACGCCGCGGTGGTCACCTCGCCCGCGACGTGCACCTGGCCGGTGGTCACCAGGGTCTCCACGGCGACCCGGCTCTTCGGGTCCTCCTTGAGCAGCGCGTCCAGGATCGTGTCGCTGATCGCGTCGCACATCTTGTCCGGGTGACCCTCGGTCACCGACTCGCTGGTGAACAGCCGACGACCCACGTTCGCCACGCCCCACTCCGTTCGTCCGGCACCCCTGTTCGCGGCTGCGAGGTGGGGGGCGCGCTCTAGCAGTTGTACCCGGCCGAGCCTAGTGGACGTCACCGATGGCGGCGCCGAGACCGGTCCGAGGCACCCCGCTCGCGTCCGGGAGTCCCGGACGATCACGCACCGTGGCGACGCGTCGCGATGCGCACTCCTTCGGGTGGTCCACCTCCGGGGTCGCGAATCGGTCACGGTTCCGGTCGTTGGGCCCCATGACATCGCGAACCGCCCCGCGACCGGCACCGATCGCCGGACCCCCCGCGGGCGGGCCATGATCCCCAGGAGAGTGCTCCCCATGAAGGCAAGCCTGCAGCGTCCCGGCCGCATCGCCGCGGCGGTGGGTGGCGCGGTCGCCGTCGGGGCCGCCGGACTGATGGCCGTCCTGGCCGGTACCGCGTCCGCCGCCACCCCCGGTGTCTGCACCGACAACGTCAACGTCCGCGCCGAGCCCGCGGCGAACGCCAAGATCGTCGCGGTCTGCGACCGCGGGACGAAGGTGGAGATCGGCCAGGAGCGCAACGGCTTCGTCGAGCTGGTGAACCTCGGCGGCTGGTCGGTCAAGGACTACGTCAAGGCCGACGCGGCCGCCCCGGCCGACCCGAACAAGCCCGCCGACGCCGGCCTGACCGCGCCGGAGCCCGCCCCGGCCACCACCCCGGCCCCCGGCGCCAAGCCCGCCCCCGGAGCCGTGCCCGCCCCGGGCGCCGAGCCCGCGACGGGCACGGCTCCGGCCGCGGGCACGGCGGCGGACCCGGCCGAGGCGCCCGCGAACGCTCCCGCCGAGGCCCCCGCGGAGGCGAAGCCGTCCGGCCTCGGCGGCCTGCTCGGCCGCTGAGCGAGCCCGTCCCCCCTTGACGCACGAACGGCACTTTTGTGCGGACCTACCGCACAAAAGTGCCGTTCGTGCGTCAACAGGGGGGTGCACAGCCGGCCGGGCTCAGAGCCGGGCCGCCACCGCGTCCCAGATGCGTGACGCCAGGAGGGCCTTCGACCCCACCGGGATCGCGGTCTCCGACCCGTCCGCGCCCAGCAGCCAACCCTGGTTGTCGCCGTTCTCGAAGGCCCCGCCCTCGCCGACCCAGTTGACCAGCAGCAGGTCGCAGCCCTTCTTCGCGAGCTTGCGACGGCCGTAGTCCAGGAACTCGGTGGTCTCGTCCCCGGTCTCGGCCGCGAACCCGACGACCACCTGCCCCGGCTCCCGGGCACCCACCAGCTCGGCGAGGATGTCCGGGTTGACCGCCAGGGACAGCGGTGGCGGCTCTGAGCCGTCCTTCTTGATCTTGTGCGCGGCGAGGCCCGCAGGCCGGAAGTCGGCGACGGCAGCGGACATCACCAGCGCGTCCGCCCCCTTGGCGGCCTCGTGCATGGCCTCGCGCATCTCCAGGGCGGAGCCGACGCGCACGACCTCCACGGCCGCGGGATCGGCCAGCTCGGCGGTGTGCCCGGCGACCAGCGTCACCTGCGCCCCGCGCTGGGCCGCGACCTTGGCCAGCGCGTACCCCTGCCTGCCCGACGAGCGGTTCCCCAGGAAGCGCACCGGGTCCAGCGGCTCCCGGGTCCCGCCCGCGGAGACCACGACCCGCCTGCCCTCGAGATCGCGGGGCAGCGCGTCCGGCCGCTCGAGCAGCAGCCGCGCGAGCTCGGCGATCTCCGCCGGATCGGCCAGCCGCCCCGGACCGGTGTCCTTGCCGGTCAGCCGCCCGGAGGCGGGCTCCAGCACGATCGACCCGCGGGCGCGCAGCGTGGCCACGTTCGCCCGCGTGGCGGGGTGCAGCCACATCTCGGTGTGCATCGCCGGGGCGAAGACCACGGGGCAGCGGGCCACCAGGAGCGAGCCGGTGAGCAGGTCGTCCGCCCGGCCCGCCGCCGCGCGGGCCAGCAGGTCCGCGGTGGCGGGGGCGACGACGACGAGATCGGCCTCCTGACCCAGCCGCACGTGCTGCACCGACGGGACGTCGGTGAACACGCCGGTGTGGACCGGCTGGCCGGACAGCGCCTCGAACGTGGCGGCGCCGACGAAGTTCAGCGCGGACTCGGTGGGGACGACCCGCACCGAGTGACCGGTCTCGGTCAGCCGCCGGAGCAGCTCCGCGCTCTTGTACGCCGCGATCCCGCCGGCGACTCCCAGCAGGACACGCGGCGGGCTCACTCGCCCTCGGTGTGCTCGAGCAGCCCGGCCTGGATCTCGCGCATGGCGATCGACAGCGGCTTCTCGCGCGGGCCCGGCTCGACGAGCGGGCCGACGTACTCCAGCAGGCCCTCGCCCAGCTGGGAGTAGTAGTCGTTGATCTGCCGGGCGCGCTTCGCCGAGTAGATCACCAGCGCGTACTTCGACGACACCTTGTCCAGCAGGTCGTCGATCGGCGGGTTGGTGATGCCCTCGGGAAGGGCTCCGGCCACGGGGCCGGTCAGCGGCATGCTCACTCAGGAACTCCAGAGACTGTGGGGCGCGGTGAATCCGCGGGTGCGACCAGCAACTCTACCAACCGGTCGACGACGGCCTGCACCTCGTCGTTGACGACGACCACGTCGAACTCCGAACGGGCCGCCATCTCCTCGACCGCGGTGCGCAGCCTGCGCTCCCGGACCTCGGCGGTCTCGGTGCCGCGGTCGGTCAGCCGCCGCGCCAGCTCCTCGAACGACGGCGGCTCGATGAACACCGTGACCGACTCCGGCACGGCCTTCTTCACCGAGCGGGCGCCCGCGAGGTCGACCTCGACGAGCACCGGGTGCCCGGCCGCGAGCTCCCGCTCGACGGGCTCGCGCGGGGTGCCCGAGCGCTGCAGGCCCCCGTGCACCTCGGCCCACTCCAGGAGCTCGTCCGCCTCGACCAGCCGGTCGAACTCCTCGGGCGAGACGAAGTGGTAGTGGATGCCCTCGACCTCACCCGCCCGCGGCGCCCGCGTGGTCGCGGACACCGAGAAGTGCAGGTCGGGGAGCTCCGAGCGGAGCCGGTCGACGATGCTGCTCTTGCCGACCCCCGAAGGGCCCGCGAGCACCATCAACCGGCCCCGGGAGGTGCCCACCGACTCAGGAGGGGAACTCGTTCAGCAGCGCCTTGCGCTGCCGCTCGCCCAGACCCCGCAGCCGACGGCTCGGCGCGATCTCCAGGCGCTCCATGATCTGGGCCGCCCGGACCTTGCCGACGCTCGGCATCGCCTCGAGCAGGGCCGACACCTTCATCTTGCCGAGCACCTCGTCGGTGTCCGACTGCTTCAGCACCTCGGCGAGCGTGATCCCGCCGCGCTTGAGGCGGTCCTTCAGCTCTGCCCGGATCTTGCGCGCGGCCGCGGCCTTCTCCAACGCGGCAGCACGCTGTTCCTCGGTCAGCTGGGGAAGGGCCACGGTCTCCTCCGTCTTTCGTCGTGCGCGAGGGCGATCGCCCGGCGTGCGATCACCGTCCCCGGAGCAGGTCTCCCCGGGGGCCGGGAGCGAACGTACCCACGCACCCGTCCGGGGCGCCATCGGGGGTGCCACCTGTGGGTTTGATCCCACACCGGCAGCCGTCCACACCCGTCCGGGTGATATCACGGGAGGCCACCCGGAGGCCAGGACGACCCGCCCGGACGGACCTACGCAGCCGTGGTCTCCGTCACTACCCGGCCTGCTCGACCGGGCGCAGCGCCCGCAGCCGGGCCGGGGTGAGGTCCTCCTTGTTGATGTACGCCACTGCGCCGCACTCCCCCGCGTCCCCGGGGAGGTCGTCGAGGTTGTAGGTGGAGAGCAGCACCACCACCGCGGCCGGGTCCACCTTCAGCAGCCGGCGCGTCGCCTCGATCCCGTTGATCCCGGGCAGGTTGATGTCCATCAGCACCACCGCGGGCTGCAGCCGGGCGGCCTCCTCGACGGCCTGCTCGCCGGTCTCGGCCTCCGCCGCGACCCGCCATCCCCCGACCATCCCGACGACCGTGCGCGCCACTGTCCGGAACGGGCGCTGGTCGTCCACGATCAGGACGTCCACCGGCTCGCCCACCCTGCACCCACCTTCGTGCTCCCCGACGGGCCGAAAGCCCCTGTTCGCCGCAAGCGTGGCGTGGCCGACGGCGGCGCACCAGGGTGCCACCACCCCCTCCGATCGGGTGAACGGAGTATCAGCCGGGCTTGAGCACCGCCGCGAGCTCGTCCCGCTGGGTCTCCGCGGCGGACCGCAGGGCCGAGACCGCCGGGCCCGCCCCGAGGATCGAGCGGCTGGCGGCGGGCAGGACGAGTCCCCGCAGGCCCGCGAAGCGCTCCGCGACGTCCCGTGCGGTGGCACCCTGGGCCCCGAGCCCCGGGGCCAGCACGGCACCGTTGAGGGCCCCGAGCTCCAGTCCGTGGTCGTGGGTCGCCCCGACGACCACGCCCACCGACCCGAGGGTCTCCCCCGCGTTCCGCCCCGCCGCGCCGTCCACGATCGACTGCGCGACGGTGGTCCCGTCGACGGACGCCAGCTGGACCGACGCACCCTCCGGGTTGGACGTGCGCGCCAGCACGAAGAGCCCGCGGTCCGCCTCCTCGGCGGCGCGCAGGGCGGGTTCCAGCGAGCCGAACCCGAGGTAGGGCGAGACCGTGATCGCGTCCGCGGCGACGGGTGCGCCGACGCCGAGGTAGGCGTCCGCGTAGCCGTCCATGGTGGAGCCGATGTCCCCGCGCTTGACGTCGAGCACCGACAGGGTCCCGGTGTCCCGCAGACCCGCGAGGGTCTCCTCCAGCACCGCGATCCCCCGGGACCCGTGCCGCTCGAAGAACGCCGACTGCGGCTTGACCGCCGCGACGTGCCCGGCCAACGCCTCGACGGCGGCCGCGCAGAACCGCGCGAGCCCGTCCGCGTCGTCCGTCAGTCCCCATTCGGCCAGCAGCGCGGGATGCGGGTCGATCCCCGCGCACAGCGGACCGAACCGCTGCACCGCCGCCGCCAGCCGCCGCCCGAAGCTCACGGCCGGGCCTTGCGCAGCGCCGCGTGCGCGTCCTGCAGGGACCGGACTCCGATGTCGCCGCGCTGCATCGCCTCGATGCCCTGCACGGCGGCGGAGGCCCCCTGGACCGTCGTGATGCACGGGACGCCTCGGGAGACGGCCGCCGCCCGGATCTCGTAGCCGTCCACGCGCGGGCCGGAGTTGCCGTACGGGGTGTTGACGATCAGCACGATGTCGCCCGCGAGGATCTGGTCGACGATCGTCTCGCCCTGGGCCCGCTCGGAGTGCTTGCGCACCACCGTCGCCTGGATCCCGTGCCGCCGCAGCACCTCCGCGGTGCCCTCGGTGGCCAGGATCTCGAACCCGAGGCCCGCGAGCCGGTGCACCGGGAACACCATCGCGCGCTTGTCCCGGTCCGCCATGGACACGAACACCCTGCCGCTCGACGGCAGCGAGCCGTAGGCCGCGGCCTGCGACTTGGCGAAGGCCGGACCGAACGAGGCGTCGATCCCCATGACCTCGCCGGTCGACTTCATCTCCGGGCCGAGCAGCGGGTCCACGCCCTGTCCGGACGGCGTGCGGAACCGGTTGAACGGCAGCACCGCCTCCTTGACCGCCACCGGCGCGTCCGCGGGCAGGTCGACGCCGTCCCCGGTCGCGGGCAGCATGCCCTCGGCACGCAGGTCCTCGATCGTGGCGCCCAGCATGATCCGCGCCGCGGCCTTGGCCAGCGACACCGCCGTCGCCTTGGAGACGAACGGCACCGTGCGCGACGCGCGGGGGTTGGCCTCCAGGACGTAGAGCGTCTCGCCGTGCAGGGCGTACTGGACGTTGAGCAGCCCGCGCACCCCGACGCCGTGCGCGATGGCCTCGGTCGAGGTCCGCACGGCCTCCATCACGCTGCGCCCCAACGTGATCGGCGGCAGCGTGCAGGAGGAGTCCCCGGAGTGGACCCCGGCTTCCTCGATGTGCTCCATGACGCCGCCGATGAACACGTCCTCGCCGTCGCACAGCGCGTCCACGTCGATCTCGATGGCGTCGTCGAGGAACTTGTCCACGAGCACCGGGCGGTCCTGGCTGATCGTGGTGGCGCGCGCGATGTAGCCGGCCAGGGTGGCGTCGTCGTAGACGATCTCCATGCCGCGCCCGCCGAGCACGTAGGAGGGCCGGACGAGCACCGGGTAGCCGATGCGCGCGGCGATCTCGCGGGCCTGCTCGAAGCTGGTCGCCATGCCGAAGGCGGGGGCGGGGAGCCCGGCGTGGCGGAGCACCTCGCCGAACGCGCCGCGGTCCTCGGCCAGGTCGATCGCCGCCGCGGAGGTGCCCACCACGGGTACGCCCGCCGCCGTCAGCCGCGCCGCGAGGCCCAGCGGGGTCTGCCCGCCGAGCTGCACGATCACCCCGACGACCTCGCCGGACTCCTGCTCGGCGTGCACGACCTCGAGGACGTCTTCGAAGGTCAGCGGCTCGAAGTAGAGCCGGTCCGCCGTGTCGTAGTCCGTGGAGACGGTCTCGGGGTTGCAGTTGACCATCACGGTCTCGAACCCGGCCGCCCGCAGCGCCTGGACCGCGTGCACGCAGGAGTAGTCGAACTCGATGCCCTGCCCGATGCGGTTCGGCCCCGAGCCGAGGATCAGCACCTTCTGCTTCTCCGTCTGCGGGGCGATCTCCGACTCGGCGGACGGGTCCGTCTCGTAGGCGCTGTAGTGGTACGGCGTCTTCGCGGCGAACTCCGCGGCGCACGTGTCCACCGTCTTGTAGACGGGCCGGATCCCCAGCCGGTGCCGCAGCGTCCGCACGCCGTCCTCGCCCGCGAACTCGGGGCGCAGCGCCGCGAGCTGGCGGTCGGAGAAGCCGGCCCGCTTGGCGCGGCGCAGCAGGGTGCCGTCCAGCACCGGCGCCGCCTCGACCTCCGCGCGCAGCTCGATCTGCAGCTGGATCTGGTCCAGGAACCACGGGTCGATGCCGGAGATCTCCGCGACCTCGTCCACCGTCCGCCCGGCCCGCAGCGCCCGCTCGACGGTGTAGATCCGCCCGTCCGTGGGCCGCCGGATCTCCTCGTCCGTCGGCGGCTCGGCCGGGTCCGGGGTGGTCCAGAACCCGGCGGCGGTGGTCTCCATCGAGCGCAACGCCTTGCCGAAGGCCTCCTGGAAGGACCGCCCCAGCGCCATCGCCTCGCCGACGGACTTCATGGTCGTGGTCAGCTCGGTGTCCGCGCCGGGGAACTTCTCGAACGCGAACCGCGGGATCTTCACGACGACGTAGTCCAACGTGGGCTCGAAGGCCGCCGGGGTCTCGCCGGTGATGTCGTTGGTGATCTCGTCCAGGGTGTACCCGACGGCCAGCTTCGCGGCGATCTTCGCGATCGGGAAGCCGGTGGCCTTCGAGGCCAGCGCGGACGAGCGCGAGACGCGCGGGTTCATCTCGATGACCACGAGCCGCCCGGTGTCCGGGTGGATCGCGAACTGGATGTTGCAGCCGCCGGTGTCCACGCCGACCTCGCGCAGCACGGCGATGCCGACGTCGCGCATGTGCTGGTACTCGCGGTCCGTCAGCGTCATGGCGGGGGCGACGGTGATCGAGTCGCCCGTGTGCACGCCCATGGGGTCGAGGTTCTCGATGGAGCAGACGACGACCACGTTGTCCGCGTGGTCCCGCATGAGCTCGAGCTCGAACTCCTTCCAGCCCAGCACCGACTCCTCGATGAGGACCTCGGTGACGGGGGAGGCGGCGAGCCCCCCGCCCGCGAGGCGCTCGAGGTCCTCCTCGGTGTGCGCCATGCCGGAGCCGAGCCCGCCCATGGTGAAGGAGGGCCGGATCACGACCGGCAGCCCCAGCTCGCCGACGGCGGCCCGGACCTCCTCCATGGAGTGGCAGACGGCCGAGCGCGGCACGTCCCCACCGATCTTCTGGACGATCTCCTTGAACTTCAGCCGGTCCTCGCCGCGCTCGATGGCGTCGACGTCCGCGCCGATCAGCTCCACGCCGTAGCGCTCCAGCACGCCGTTCTCGTGCAGCGCGATCGCGGTGTTGAGCGCCGTCTGCCCGCCCAGGGTGGCCAGGATGGCGTCCGGGCGCTCGGCGGCGATGACCTTCTCGACGAAGTCCGGGGTGATCGGCTCGACGTAGGTGGCGTCCGCGAACTCCGGGTCCGTCATGATCGTGGCGGGGTTGGAGTTGACCAGCGAGACCCGGATCCCCTCGGCGCGCAGCACGCGGCAGGCCTGGGTGCCGGAGTAGTCGAACTCGCAGGCCTGGCCGATGACGATCGGGCCGGACCCGATCACCATGACGTGCCGGATGTCCTCGCGGCGGGGCATCAGTGGTTCTCCTCGATCAGAGCGTGGCGGCCGGAGGGACGGCGGTGGGAGTCCATCAGCGCGCAGAAGCGGTCGAACAGGTCCGCGGCGTCGTGCGGGCCCGCGGCGGCCTCGGGGTGGTACTGCACCGAGAAGGCCGGGAAGTCCACTCCCGCAAGGCCTTCGACGCATCCGTCGTTGGGGCAGGTGTGGGTGATCTCGGCCTCGCCGTAGGGCGTGGCGAACCGCTCCCCCGCCGTGCCCTCGACGGCGAACCCGTGGTTCTGCGAGGTGATCGCCACCCGCCCGGTGGCGTGCTCGACGACCGGGATGTTGATCCCGCGGTGGCCGTACCGGAGCTTGTAGGTGCCCCGGCCCAGCGCGCGGCCGAGGATCTGGTTGCCGAAGCAGATGCCGAACAGCGGGATGCGCTGCTCCAGGACCGCCTTCGTCAGCGCGACCGGCCCGTCCGCGGTGGCCGGGTCGCCGGGGCCGTTGGAGAGGAAGAAGCCGTCCGGCTCCAGCGCCAGCACGTCCTCCAGCGTTGCCGACGCGGGCAGCACGTGCACCTCGATGCCCCGCTCGGCCATCATCCGCGGGGTGTTGAACTTGATCCCGACGTCCAGCGCGGCGACGGTGAACCGCTTGTCCCCCACCGCCTCCCGGACGTAGGTCCGCGCCGTGGTGACGGCGCCGTAGAGGTCCGCGCCGACCATCCCGGGGCTCTGCTGCACCCGCCGCACCAGCTCGGCGTCCGCGGCGATCGCCTCCCCGGAGAACACCCCGGCCCGCATCGCCCCGCGCTCGCGCAGGTGCCGCACGACCGCGCGGGTGTCGATCCCGGCGATCCCGACGATCCCCTGGGTCCGCAGCGCGTCCTCCAGGGTGCCGGTCGACCGCCAGTTCGACGGGCGTCGGCTGGGGTCCCGCACGGCGTACCCGGCCACCTGGATGCCGGTGGACTCGTCGTCCTCGCCGTTCCAGCCGGTGTTGCCGATCTGCGGCGCGGTCTGGACCACGATCTGGCGGTGGTAGGACGGGTCCGTCAGGGTCTCCTGGTAGCCCGTCATCCCGGTGGTGAAGACGGCCTCGCCGAAGGTCTCCCCCTCGGCCCCGAACGACTCACCGCGGAAGATCCGTCCGTCCTCGAGGACGAGCACAGCGGCGCTCATGCTGGTCATACCGCAACCTTCCCGTCTCGCGCCGTGATCCGGCCACGCAGAACCGTCGCGACCACCGCACCGGGCAGCCGCATTCCCTCGTACGGCGTGTTCGCCGCCCTGCTCGCCAACGCCGCGCCATGGACCGTCCACTGGGCGTCCGGGTCGACCAGACAGAACGTCCCCGGCTCACCGACGGCGATCGGGCGCCCCTGGTCCGGCAGCCGCCCGATCTCCGCGGGCCGCTCGGACATCGCCCTGGCCACGCCGCGCCAGTCCAGCAGCCCCGGCTCCACCATCGTGTGGATCACCACCGAGAGCGCGGTCTGCAGGCCCAGCATCCCGGGCCGGGCCGCGGCCCACTCGGCGTCCTTGTACTGCGCCGCGTGCGGCGCGTGGTCGGTGGCGACGACGTCGATCACGCCCTCGGCCAGCGCCTCGCGCATCGCCTGGGTGTCCGCCCCGGTGCGCAGCGGCGGGTTCACCTTGTTGACCGGGTCGTAGCCGGTCAGCCGCCCGTCGGTGAGCAGCAGGTGGTGCGGGGTGACCTCGGCGGAGACCCGCACGCCCTGCGCCTTGGCCTGGCGCAGCACCGCGATCGAGTGCAGCGAGGACACGTGGCACACGTGCAGGTCCGCCCCGGCCTCGCGGGCCAGCGCGCAGTCCCGCGCGATCACCGTCTCCTCGGCCGTGGCGGGCCAGCCCTGCAGACCCAGCCGGGAGGCGACCGCGCCCTCGTGGGCCTGGGCGCCGCCGGTCAGCCGGTGGTCCTCGGCGTGCTGGGCGATCACCACGTCCAGCGCGCTCGCGTACTCCAGGGCCCGCCGCATGATCAGCGGGTCGTTCACGCAGCGGCCGTCGTCGGAGAACATCCGGACCTGCGCCCCGGAGGCCGCCATGGTCCCGAGCTCGGCGAGCTTCTCGCCCTTGAGCCCGGTGGTGACGGCGCCGACCGGGTGGACGTCCACCAGGCCGACCTCCTCGCCGCGGCGGCGCACGTGCTCCACGACGACCGCGGTGTCCGCCACCGGGTCCGTGTTCGGCATGGCGAAGACGGCGGTGAAGCCGCCGAGCGCGGCCGCCTGCGACCCGGTCTCGACGGTCTCGGACTCCTCACCGCCCGGCTCGCGCAGGTGGACGTGCAGGTCGACCAGGCCCGGGAGCAGGACGTTCCCGCCCGCGTCGAGCACCTCGGCGTCCGCCGCGGCGAGGCCGGTGCCGATCTCGGTGACGACGCCGTCGGTCACGAGGACGTCCACGGCCTCCTCGCCGTACGGCCTGGCGTTGGTGATCAGCAGCTTCATTCGGGGGCTCCGGCGAGCAGGTGGTAGAGGACGGCCATCCGCACGTGCACGCCGTTGCGCACCTGGGCGAGGACCTTGGAGTTCGGGGCGTCGGCCACCGCGGGCGCGATCTCCATGCCGCGCACCATCGGGCCGGGGTGCAGCACGGGCGCGCCCTCAGGCAGCAGACCGAGGCGGTTCTCGTTGAGCCCGTAGGCGATCGCGTACTCGCGGGCGCTCGGGAAGAAGCCGCCGTGCATCCGCTCGGCCTGCACGCGCAGCATCATCACCGCGTCCAGCGCGGGCAGCTCGGCGTCCAGGTGGTGGCTGACCCGGCAGGGCCACTCGGCCACCCCGGTGGGCAGCAGGGTCGGCGGGGCGATCAGCACGACCTCGGCGCCCAGGGTGGAGAGCAGCAACACGTTCGACCGGGCGACCCGCGAGTGCAGGACGTCCCCGACGATCCCGATGCGGCGTCCGGCGATGGCACCGAGGGAGTCCCGCAGGGTCGCCGCGTCCAGCAGCGCCTGGGTGGGGTGCTCGTGGGTGCCGTCCCCGGCGTTGACCACGCTGGTGTGCGTGCCGGTGGTCGCGGCGTCCCGGTCCGCCCAGCCCGCGATCCGGTGCGCGGCGCCGGAGGCGGGGTGGCGCACGATCACGCAGTCCGCGCCCATGGCCGACACGGTGAGTGCGGTGTCCCGCAACGACTCGCCCTTCGAGACCGACGAGCCCTTCGCGCTGATGTTGATCGTGTCGGCGCTCATCCACTTGCCCGCGATCTCGAAGGAGACCCGGGTGCGGGTGGAGTCCTCGTAGAACAGCGTGACGACCGTGCGGCCGCGCAGCGTCGGCAGCTTGCGCACCTCGCGGCCGAGCAGGGTCTCCTTGAGCCGGGCCGAGGTGTCCAGCAGGCCCGTGGCGGTGGCCGCGTCCAGGTCCGCGACGGAGAGCAGGTGCTTCACGCCTCGGCACCCCGCTCGATCAGGACCCCGTCCGCACCGTCGTGCTCGGTGAACCGGACGAGGATCTTCTCCTCGCGGGAGGTCGGGACGTTCTTGCCCACGTAGTCCGCCCGGATCGGGAGCTCGCGGTGCCCGCGGTCGACCAGCACGGCCAGCTGCACGGCGCGGGGCCTGCCCTCGTCCCGCAGCGCGTCCAGCGCGGCGCGCGTGGTGCGCCCGGACATCAGCACGTCGTCCACCAGCACGACGAGCTTGCCGTCGATCCCGCCCTCGGGCACGGCCGTGTCCTCCAGCGCGCGGGCCGGGCCGCGGCGCAGGTCGTCCCGGTACAGGGTGGCGTCGACCGAGCCGACCGCGGGCGCGGCGCCCGCGAACTCGGTGATCGCCGTGGCGAGCCTGCGGGCCAGGGTGGCGCCGCGGGTCGGGATGCCCAGCAGCACGAGGTCCGCGGTGTTGCCGGGGCCGAAGGCCGTCTTCTCGATGATCTGGTGCGCGATGCGCGCGATGGTGCGGGTGACGTCGGCCGCGCTGAGGAGCTCCCGCGCACCGCCGTCCCCGCGGCGTGCTTCCGCCACGAGGTCCTCTCCTTTCCCGCCTCACGGGACGGGGTTAAAGGATGTGTCGCCGCGACCCTAGCAAGCGCCCGAACGGGCGCCGGACGGGTGTCCGACGGTCACGGCCGCATCACGATCTCGACCGGACGGGCGAGGAGGCGACACGTGACACCCGGCGCGTCGCGGACCGCTCCGGAGGGTCACCGCGGGTACGGTCACCCAGCGCCACACCCACACGGCCACCATGCGTACCAGCGGGTGCTGTGCGTGGATCATGAGAGCCGCTCGCGGTGGACTGGATACCGCCGTCGGGGGACCAACCGTCCTTCGTTCGAGTGGGAAACCCCTACCAGGCACCCGTCCGGGGCGACCCGGCTTGACCTGCGCCGCGCCCCCGGCGCATGATTACTCTGCGTATTGATCGACAGCGGCGAGGGTGGCCGCTGCGGTTCGAGGTCCACCGGCCGACCAGCCGGGATCGACCAGGAATGAGGAGATCGCCACATGGGCGACTACGCCAAGGCGCTCGGGGGCAAGCTCCGGGCCATTCGGCAGCAACAAGGGTTGTCGCTGCACGGCGTCGAGCAGAAGTCGGGGGGCCGCTGGAAGGCGGTCGTCGTCGGCTCGTACGAGCGCGGTGACCGCGCGGTGACCGTGCAGAAGCTGGCCGAGCTGGCCGACTTCTACGGCGTGCCCGTCGCCGAGCTGCTCCCCGAGGGCCGGGTCCCGTCCGGTTCGGAGCCCGCCACGAAGATCGTCATCAACCTCGAGCGGCTCCAGCAGCTGCCCGCGGACAAGGTGGGCCCGCTGGCCCGCTACGCCGCCGCGATCCAGTCCCAACGCGGTGACTACAACGGCAAGGTCCTGTCCATCCGGGCGGAGGACCTGCGGTCGTTGGCGATCATCTACGACATGACGCCGGGCGAGCTGACCGACCAGCTCATCGACTGGGGCGTGCTGCCCCCGGAGGCCCGGCCCTCCCACCGGGTCGACTAGACCCGGTACCGACCGGCACCGTGCACCGGGGAAGGGCGCACGGCACCGGTTCCGACGACGGCGGCGGTCCCCCACGGGCCGCCGCCGTCGTCGTCCCCACGGGTTCGGGCGGGCGGGGTGGGTACAGGAGCGGCGATCGTCATCCGGGTACCGGGCGGCGCGGAACCACTCGGGGGCGGGGTCGGCGGTGTGCGGCTGCGGCGAGGTCATCGGCGGGCTCCCGGGTCGCGGGGGTCGTCGGGCTCGTCGCCCACGCCGCGGGCGGCGAGGGCCTCCCCCAGCTCGTCGGCGTACCGCAGGGTCCGGACCACGAACGGCACGGCGAAGGCCGTGGGTGAGCGGCCCGCCCCGCGGGCGACGGCGGCCTCCCGCACCGACCCGGCGAGGGCGGCCAGGGTAGCGACGGCCTGCACGGTGAGCCCGACCAACAGGCCCAGCTGCTCCGGTCGCACGCCGACGCGGCGCAGCGGACCCAGGCCGCGCTCCACCGCGGCGACCACCGCGTCGACGCGGGTGGTGAAGGTGAACAGGTTCGCCGCGGCGAGCGCGGCGGCCAGGCGCAGCACGGTGACCGCCGCGGGCTCCGGGCCGACCAGCCAGAGCTGGAGCCCGCCCACCAGCACGGCCAGCACGAGCAACAGGCGCAGGACCTGCCACACCCGGAGCCACGGCAGCCGCGCCACGACGTACCCCGCGGCGGCCACGGCGCACGCGCCCGCCAGCCACGGCACCGTCCCGAGGATCACCACGACCGTCACGAACACCATGAGGCACAGCAGCTTCGGGCCCGCGGGAAGACGGTGCAGGGGGCTCGTGCCCGGCGAGTGGAGACCGAGCGGGTTCATCCGGGTCCCTCGTCGGGCGGGGTCACGCGACCAGCTCCCGATAATGGCGCAGCGCCGGGGCCGGGACGTCGTCGGCGACGACCTTGCCGCCGTCGAGCACGACGACGCGGTCGAAGTCCGTGAGCAGGTCCAGGTCGTGGGTGACGAGCAGGACCTGCTGGCGCAGCCCGCGCAGGATCTCGGCGAACCGCCGGGTGTTGCGCAGGTCGAGCAGCGTGGTGGGCTCGTCGCAGACCAGGACGTCCGGGTCGAGCGCGAGCATGCCGCACAGCGCGAGCAGCTGCTTCTGCCCGCCGGAGAGCTGGTGGGCGGGATGGTCCGCGTAGCCGTCGAGGCCGTGGGCGGCCAGCACCTCGGCCGCCCGCGCGGCCCGCTCGGTCCGGTCGCGGACGGTGCGGCGCAACGAGAACGCGACGTCCTCGCCCGCCGTCGGCATCACGATCTGGCTGTCCGGGTTGGTGAAGACGAACCCGACCCGACGGCGGACGGCCGCGCCCTGCCGGGCCGGGTCCAGGCCGTCGACGAGCACCCGGCCGGAGGTGGGCCGGACCAGGCCGTTGACCATCCGGGCCAGGGTGGACTTGCCGGACCCGTTGGCGCCCACGAACCCCACGCGGTGCTCGGGCAGGGCGAGGGTCACGTCGTCCAGCACGACGCGCTCGTCGAAGCGGTGCCCCACGGACTCGTAGGCGATCACGCGGTGTCCACCCCCACGGCCTCCCACAGCGCGGCGACACCCACGCCGCCACCCGCGGACAACGCGGTGAGGCCGAGCCCGCCCCGGCGCTCGCGCACGAGCCGGGTGAACAACCGCACCACCAGCACCGCGCCGGACGCACCCCAGGGGTGGCCGAGGGCGATCGCCCCGCCGTCCGGGCTCGCGGTCCGTTCGTCGAGGCCCGCGGCGTCCAGGCAGGCGAGGGTCTGGCCCGCGAAGGCCTCGGTGAACTCGGTGACGGCGGGCACGCCGTACTTCAGCACCTCCCGCATCGCCGGGACCGCACCGAGGCCCAGCCGCGACGGGTCCACCCCGGAGGTCGCGCTCGCGACGAGCCGGAGCCCCGGCACCCCGAGCCGCCGCCGGGTCTCCTCGTCGACGACCATCACCGCCGCGGCCCCGTCGCTCACCGCGCAGGAGTTGGCCGCCGTCGCGGTGCCGTCGGGGGTGAAGGCGGGCGGGAACCGGGCCAGCCGAGCGGAGGTGAAGCCCGCGCGGGGCCGCTGGTCGCGGGTCACGGCGTCGCCCCGGTCTGTGGCGGCACGGTCTGTGGCGGCACGGTCTGTGGCGGCACGGTCCGAGCTCGGGGTGGTGGCGAGCGGGACGATCTCGTCCGCGAAGCGGCCCGCGCGCTGGGCCGCCACGGCGCGCTCGTGGCTGCGCAGGGCGAAGCGGTCCTGCCGATCGCGGGAGATCCCGGCCTCGGCGGCCACGAGGTCGGCCGCCGGGCCCATGTCCGGGTCACCGAGGTCCGCCGGGGCGAAGGGGGCACGGCTGTACGGGGTGGGCGGGTCGGTGCGCCAGGCGCGGTGCGGGGCGGTCGACGCGCTCTCGGTCCCGCCGGCCAGGTACGCCGAGCCCGCGCCGGCACGGACCAGGCTGCAGGCCACCACGATCGCCGCGAGCCCGGAGGCGCACTGCCGGTCCACCGTGAGCCCGGGCACGCCGAACCCGAGCCCGGCCCGCAGCGCGGCGACCCGGGCGGTGTTGCCCCCGGGCCCGAACACGTTCCCGAGGATCACGTCCGCCACCTCGAGCCCGGGTCCGGGCTCTCCCGCCGGTCCCCTTCGCTCCGCCCGCGCCGGCGTGGGCGCGCTCGGCGGTGCAGGACGACCCGCGGCACCCGCGTCGGCGAGCAGGGCTCGCAGCACCGGTGCCGCCAGCTCGTCCGCGGTGAGGGCGCGCAGCACCCCGCCCGCGTTCCCGATCGGGGTCCGCCGGGCGGCGATCACCACCGCCTCGCTCATCGCAGCGGCTCCGCGTCCAGGCCGCCTGCGGCGAGCCCCGCGGTCAGCGCCGCGCGGGCGGGTTTGCCTGCCGGCGTGCGCGGGATCTCGTCGGCCCGCAACCAGATCCGCGGCCGCTTCCGCGGCTCCAGGCCGTCCGCTGCCGCGGCGCGGAGCGCGGCGAGGCTGGGCTCGCCCTCCACCACGGCGGTGACCACGGCGCCGAGGCGCGGGTGCGGGGTGCCCGCCACGACGACGTCGAGCACGCCGGGCACCTGCCGCAGCACCGCCTCGACCTCCTCGGCGGCCACCAGCAGGCCGCCGGTGAGCACCGTGGCCGATCCGCGGCCGTGCACGGTGAGCGCACCGTCCACGATGTCCACGCGGTCCCCCACGCTCGTCCACTCCGGAGCCGGGTCCAGCACGCCGGCGCGGAGCCTGCCGTCGACCGCGAGCGGCGAGCGTACCCACAGCTCCCCCGCCCGCACCTCGAGGTCCACCCCCGGCACGGGACGCAGGGCACCGTCCCGGCGGACCGCGATCAGCGAGTGCTCGGCGGAGCCGTAGTACTCGACCAGTCCGGGGCGCCGCAGCGCCTGCGGCACATGGGCTCCGCCGCAGACGATCGTGTCCACGTCGGACCCGAGCAGGTCGGGCAGCATCGCGGGCACCACGTGGACCGTCGCGATCCCCCGCAGCGCGTCGGGGGTCAACCGGGGCGCGAGCCGCAGCTCGGCACCGCACCAGAGCGCGTGCAGGGCCCCGAACAGGAACAGCGACGAGCTGAGCGGGCCCGCGACCAGCACGGGACCGGGCACCCGCCCGAGGGCCTCGAAGCTGCGCAGCCAGGAGCGCCGGGAGCGCTGCAGCACCTTGGGCGCCCCGGAGCTGCCCGAGGTCGTGGCGAGATAGAACGGCGCCTCCGCGTCGGCGCCCGCCGCGCCGTCCGCGCCGGAGCTCACCACCGTGCCCACAACGGAACCCGCGTCGGAGCCCGCGACCGCACCCACCACAGGGCCGACGACCGGTCCCGAGACCGTGGCCAGGGGTCGGGCGTCGCCCAGCACCGCCGCCCGCTCCCGCGCGCTCCAGCGCGGCTCCACCACCAGCGCCGCGGCGCCGCGCAGGTCGGCGCCGAGGAACCAGGCGAGCACGTCCCCGCCGTCGATCGCGACCCGGTCACCCGGGCCGATCCCGCGGCGCTCCAGCTCGGCGGCCGCTCCCCGGACCCGCGCGGCGAGCTCCGCGGGCAGGGTGGCACCGCCGAGGACGGGGGTCACGTCCGCCCCACGAACCGTCCGGGCAGGGCGCGGTGCACCAGCGCGGCGACGAGCGCCGCGATCACCACCTTCGCCAGGTCCCCGGGCACGAACACCAGCGAGCCGGTGAAGGCGGTCGACCAGGAGCCGGTCTGCACCGCCAGCCACGGGATCCCGACGAGGTAGTCCGCGACGAGCCCCGCGAACGCGGCGAGCACCAGCAGCGGCAGGCGGGGCTTCGCGGCCCGCTGCACGATCAGCCCGCTGACCAGCGCGGACAGGATCCAGCCGAACAGGAAGCCACCGCTGGGCCCCACGAACGGCGCCAGCCCACCCCGCCCGCCGGACAGCAGCGGCAGCCCGATCGCGACGAGCGCGAGGAACAGGACGACCGCGAACACCGCCCGCCGCGCGCCCACCAGCACACCGGCGAGGAACGGCCCCATGTTCTGCACGACGATCGGCACCCCGCTCGCCCCGACGTAGACCCCGGGGAACAGGCCGAGGACCGCGATGAACGCGGCGAGCACGACCGTCGTCGCGAGATCGGCGGCGGGAGCTGCGCTGCGAGTTGCCACCGGAGGAGGTTAGCCGGCGGTGCGGCCTTCCGGGCTGTCGCGCCCGCCACTTCCCCCGCCACTCCGGCGCCAGACGACATGATCCACGTCCGGGGTGCCGAGCGGTCGGATTCCGACCGCTCCCCTCCCGAACCGCGGACCACCGCCCGGGGAGGGTCAGGGCATCCGGCGCAGGGCCAGGATCAGCCGGCCCGCCGCGCCCGCCGCCCGGTCCTGGCGGCGGTGCATGCGCTCGTACGCCGCGGCGAAGGAGGCCTTGCCGTGGTGCCGCCAGACCCAGCGGGCCACCAGCCAGGCCAGCCAGCGGGTCCAGCGGACCAGCACGTTCGACAACCAGTTGCCGAGGCGGTCCGGCGGGCTGCCGTCCTCGTCGACCTCGGCCAGGAACGCGTTGAAGTCGTTCCGCAGGCCGTTCATCTCGTCGGCGAAGATGTCGTTGACCCGGTTGTAGTCGCGGTGCCGGGCCCGGTTCGGCGGGAACCGCTTCCACGTCTCCAGCAGCGCGTACGTCAGGTCGAAGTTGACGTGGGCGTTCACCCCCGCAGCCGCGAAGTTGACGTGGTGGATCCGGTCCCGCCTGCGCCGGAACAGCACGTCCCAGGCGCGCGGGGCGCCGCTCCCGTCCGCGTCGGCCTTGATCGCCGCGAGGTAGCGGCGGGCGAACTCGAGGTCGAGCAGGGTGAGGAACTCGGGATCCTCGAACTCCCGGGCGGGCTTGCGCCCCTCCACGGTGTCCAGCACGTTCTGCGTGATGATCGTGTACAGCCGCGAGAACGCCGAGATGCCGTCCACCGCGGGCCGTTCGACGTCCTCGGCCGAGGCGTCCCTGATCGCGGTCAGCGCGGCGACGACGTCCTTGATCGTCTCCACCTCGCCGCAGAACTCCCCCAGGTCCCGCCTGCCCGTCGCCCCGAGTGTCATCCCGGCTCCCCTCCGTCACCTACCCGAGCACGGAGGGGGTCGCCGGAATACCCGTCAGTGATACGCGGCACGCTCCACCGTCGCCTGCAGCGCCGCGATCAGCTCCTTCGCGGTGTCGAGCGACAGCTCCACCGCCAGCCGCGCGCCCGGGCCGCGGTCCGGGGCGAGGAAGTCGATGTTCACGGTGTGCTCGTCCGGGGCGTGGACGGGGTGGTCGTAGTAGACGGTCGCGGTGCGCAGCGGGAACCAGCCCGTGGAGACGGAGCCCGCGGCGTCGACCATCGGCCCCGGCCCCTTCCCGCTGCTGCGCGTGACCTCGATCTTCTCCGTCGAGTAGGTGCACATGGCTACAGGTGCTCCCCGAAGAACGCCTCGACGCGCCCCCAGCCGTCCTTGGCCGCCTCCGGCCGGTACGAGGGCCGGTCGACGGAGAAGAACGCGTGCCCCGCGCCGTCGTAGCGGTGGAACTCGTAGACCTTCCCGTTCTCCTGCAACAACTTCTCCAGCTCGTCGACCTGCGCGGGCGACGGGTAGGAGTCGTCGTTGCCGAACAGGCCGAGGACGGGCGCGGCCACCTCGGGCACCCGGTCGGTCAGCGGGCTCACCTGCAGCGGGAAGCCCTCCGGCGGCGTCCCGACGACGAAGGCGCCGTAGCAGTCCACCGCGGCCTGCACGTCCACCTCGACGCTGCTCAGGAAGGCCTGCCGCCCACCCGAGCAGTAGCCGATCGTGCCCACCCGGCCGTTCGACGTCGGCAGGGCGCGCAGCCAGTCCGCCGCGCCGCGGGCGTCCCCGACGAACCGCTCGTCCGGCACGCCGCCGAGGGCGCGGGCGGTGGCCGCGGCGTCGTCCGGGGCGGCCCCGGGCGCCTCGCGGCTGTAGAGGTTGACGCAGATCGCGTTGTAGCCCAGGACGCCGAACCGGCGCACGACCTCCTTGGACTCCCGGTCGTACCCGGGCATGTGGTGGATCACGATCACCCCGCCCCGCGGCCCGGGGGCCATCGGGCGGGCGGTGTAGGCCTCGATCAGGTCGCCGCCGTGACCGTGGATGTTCACGGTCTCGGCGAGCACGGCGTCGTACGCCATGGTTCCTCCTCGCGTTCGGTGCAGGCCCCTGCTTACTCTTCCCGACCATGACGACCGGCACCGAGACCCTCTGGCACCCGTTCGCGGCGATGGAGGCGGTCAAGCACTCCCAGACCGTGGTCACCCGCGCCGAGGACGTCTGGATCTGGGACTCGACGGGCACGCGCTACCTCGACGCCACCGCGAGCCTCTGGTACGCCAACGCGGGCCACGGCCGTCGGGAGATCGTGGACGCGGTCACCGCTCAGCTGCGGAAGCTGGACGCCTACCACCTGTTCACCGACTTCGCGAACGAGCCCGCGCTCGCCCTGGCGGACGCGCTGGCCGCCCGCGCCCCGATGGCCGCCGCCAAGGTCTTCCTCACCAGCGGCGGCGGCGACTCGATCGACACCGCGGCCAAGATCGCCCGCGCGCACTTCGCCCTCACCGGGCAGCCGGACCGCACGGTGCTGCTGCACCGCGAGCACAGCTACCACGGCACGCACGGCCTGGGGACGTCGCTGGCGGGCATCCCGGGCAACCGGGTGGCGGCGCCGTTCGTGCCGGACGTGGTGCAGACGGCGTGGAACGACGCCGAGCTACTGGAGGAGACGATCCGCGAGGTCGGCCCGGAGCGGGTCGCAGGCTTCTTCTGCGAGCCCGTCATCGGCGCCGGGGGTGTGCTCCCGCCGCCGCCCGGGTACATCGAGGCGGCCGCCGAGGTGTGCGCCCGGCACGGCGTGCTCTTCGTCGTCGACGCCGTGATCTGCGGGTTCGGCAGGCTGGGCGACTGGTTCGGCACGGAGCGCTTCGGGATCACGCCCGACCTGATCACGTTCGCGAAGGGCGTCACGTCCGGCGTGCAGCCCCTCGGCGGGGTCGTGGCGAGCGGGGCGGTCGCGGCGCCCTTCTGGGACACCCCGGGCATGGTGTTCCGACACGGCCAGACCTACTCGGGCCACCCGGCGGCGTGTGCGGCCGGGCTCGCGACCCTCGAGCTGTACGAGCGGGACGGCCTCTTCGCCCGCGCCGACGCCCTCGAAGGCCCCCTGCTGGAGCGGCTCCGGGGGCTGGCCGACCACCCGTTGGTCGTCGAGGCGCGCGGGGGCACCGGGTTCCTCGGCGCGCTGGAGCTGGTGCCGGACCGCCCCGGCCTCACCGGCCAGGTCGCGAACGCCGTCCGCGAGCACGGCGTGATCATCCGCCCGATGGTCTCCGCCCTCGGCTTCTCCCCACCCCTCACCGCGACCGAGGACCACCTCGACCAGCTCGCCGAGGCCGTCCGCAAGGGCCTGGACGACCTGTCGAGATGACCCTCGGTGCGGATCGGACCATGATCGAACAGCACTGAGGGTCATCTCGGCGTTCCGTTTCGTCGGTGCCGGATGCGAACATATGTTCGTGTCCCGGATCTCGTCGCGAGCCGAGGCGAGCATCCTGCATGCCGACCTCGACTCCTTCTACGCGTCGGTCGAGCAGCGGGACGCGCCCCGGCTGCGCGGCAGGCCGGTCATCGTCGGCGGCGGCGTGGTGCTCGCGGCCAGCTACGAGGCGAAGGCCTACGGCGTGCGCACGGCGATGGGCGGGCGGCAGGCGAGAGCCCTGTGCCCGCGCGCGATCGTGGTCCCGCCGCGGTTCGCGGCGTACAGCCAGGCCAGCAAGGACGTGTTCGCGGTCTTCCGGGACACCACGCCGGTCGTCGAAGGACTCTCGATCGACGAGGCGTTCCTGGACGTCGGTGGGCTGTGGCGGATCGCGGGCTCGCCCACCGCGGTGGCGCAGCGGCTGCGCGAGCGGGTCGCGGCGGACGTGGGGCTGCCCATCACCGTGGGCGTGGCCTGCACGAAGTTCCTGGCCAAGGTGGCGTCGGCCGTCGCCAAGCCGGACGGGTTGCTCGAGGTCCCGCCCGGCGGCGAGCTCGCGTTCCTGCACCCGCTGCCCGTCGAGCGGCTGTGGGGGGTCGGGAAGGTCACCGCGGCGAAGCTGCACGCGCTGGGGATCCGCACGGTCGGCGAGGTCGCGGACCTGGGCGAGCCCACCCTCGTCTCGCTGCTGGGCCGGGCGAGCGGCAGGCACCTGCACGCGTTGGCGCACAACCACGACCCCCGGGTGGTCGACACCGGGCGCCGACGACGCTCGATCGGCTCCCAGCGCGCGCTGGGGCGGCGCAGGCGCAGCCCGGAGGAGATGGACGCGATCCTCGCCGGGATCGTCGACCGTCTGGGCAAGCGGCTGCGCGGCGCGGACCGGGCGTGCCGGACCGTGGTGCTGCGGCTGCGGTTCGGCGACTACACCCGCGCCACCCGCTCGCACACGCTCGCGCGTGCCACCGACCACACGCCGACGCTGCTCGCGGCCGCGCGCAGGCTGCTGGCGGCGGACCTGTCGATGGTGCTGGACCGGGGCCTGACGCTGCTCGGGATCTCGCTCACGAACCTGGACGAGGGGGACGCGATGCAGCTCGCGCTCCCGTTCGACCGCACGGACGGGCCCGAGCTGGACCGCACGCTGGACGCGCTGCGCACCCGCTTCGGCTCGGAGTCGGTGACCCGCGCGGCCCGGCTCGGCCGTGACCAGGGGCTGGAGGTGCCGATCCTGCCGGACGGCTGAGCGGACCCGGACAAGGATCTGCCGGTATCGGCGAGGGGGCTCCCCAGTCCCCGCCGATACCGGCACCCGGTTCAACGAGCGGGACGGCGAGGGGTCACCCGTCGAGTTCGTGACGGCGGGGTGAACTCCTCAGGTCGCGTTCGTCCGACCGGACCACGTCGGCTCGACCTCGGCCCAGCCCCGGGCCCAGGCCTCGGCGTTCCGGCCGGCGGCGACCCGGCGCACGACCCGCCACACCACGAGCAACAGGGCCGCGCCGAGCAGGGCGATCCCGATCCCCACCACCGCGCCGACCAGCGGAGCCGAGCGCGGTGACACCGGGGCCCGCACGGCCGCTCCGGCGCGGTCGACCCACAGCGGGACCACGGACCCGGGCGCCGCCGAGACCGGCGTGGTCACCTCGCCCGTGCGGGGCGTGCCGTCCGGAGCGGTCCAGTCCGCCAGCACACGCCTGCCCCCGGGCCCGGACGGGGCGGCGGGCACCGTCGGCCCGACGACCCGGGTGATGGTGGCGGTCACCCGCACGCGGTCCACCGACTGTGCGCTCGCCCGCGCGGTCACCGACCCGTGCGCCATGACGCCGAGGAGTGCCGCCACGACCAGCACGACGACGCCGAGCGCGCAGAGCAGGACGGCCACCGCGTCCTCGACGCGGTCCGTGCGACGACGCGGGAACGGGGATGCGGCGGCCACGACCGAGGACTCGCCCGGGACCGGCTCGGGGTTACCCCCTTCTTTGAGGCGCCTGCATCACCTAGCGTGGGGCCTCAGCCGAGCACGCGGAGGTGCACAGTGGCGTGGGACTTCTCCACCGAACCCGAGTTCGAGAAGAAGCTGGCCTGGATGCGGGAGTTCGTCCGTGACGAGATCCTCCCGCTCGAGACCCTGGACCTGAGCCGCGAGCAGTACGCGCGGATCACCGCTCCGCTCAAGGAGAAGGTCAAGGAACAGGGCCTGTGGGCCGCGCACCTGCCGCCGGAGCTCGGCGGCGGCGGGTTCGGCCAGGTCAAGCTGGGCCTGATGCACGAGATCCTGGGCCAGTGCCGGTTCGCCCCGGGCATCTTCGGCAACCAGGCGCCGGACTCCGGCAACGCCGAGCTGCTGGCCATCGGCGGCTCGCCGGAGCAGAAGGAGCAGTGGATGTTCCCGCTGCTGCGCGGGGAGCTGAAGTCCTGCTTCTCCATGACCGAGCCCGGCGCGGGCGCGGACCCGACGCTGCTCACCACGAGCGCGGTGCTCGACGGGGACGAGTACGTGATCAACGGGCACAAGTGGTTCTCGTCGAACGCGTCGGCCGCGGACTTCCTGATCGTCATGGCGGTCACCGACCCGGACGTCTCGCCGTACCAGGGCTCGTCGATGATCATCGTGCCGGTGGACACCCCCGGGGTGAACGTCCTGCGGGACATCCCGGTCATGGACCACTCCACGGTGACCCCGCAGCTCGAGGGCGGGCACGCCGAGGTCCTGTACGAGAACGTCCGCGTCCCGAAGGCGAACCTGGTCGGCAACCCCGGGGACGGCTTCGCGCTGGCCCAGCAGCGACTGGGCCCGGGTCGCATCCACCACGCGATGCGCTGGCTGGGGCAGTCGAAGCGGGCCTTCGACATGCTCTGCGAGCGCGCGGTGTCCCGGCACACGCACGGGTCGGTGCTCGCGGACAAGCAGATGATCCAGGACTGGGTCGCGCTCTCCGCCGCGGAGATGCAGGCCGCCCGGCTGCTCACCCTGCAGGCCGCATGGACGATGGACCAGGTCGGCGCATCCAACGCCCGGCTGGAGATCGGGATGATCAAGTACTGGGGCGCGAAGGTGCTCCACGACGTGATCGACCGGGCCATCCAGATCCACGGCTCGCTGGGCTTCTCCGGCGACCTGCCGCTGGAGCAGATGTACCGCTCCGCCCGCGCCGCCCGGATCTACGACGGCCCGGACGAGGTCCACAAGGCGACTGTCGCCAAGCGCATCCTGCGGGGCTACGAGCCGCGCGAGGTGCCGACCGAGCACGTCCCGACCCGTGAGGCCGCGGCCCGGCGGAAGTTCGCGCAGTACCTGGAGCTCGCCACCGCCAACGACTGACGGTGTGCGGTGAGTGGTGCCGTCGCACCGCTCACCGCACACGAGGTCGGAGGAGCGCCAGGACCTCCTCCGTGGTGCCCGTCTCGCCGAGGCGCGGGAAGATCCGCTCCACGGCGTGGCGGTGCATCTCGTCGTCGCGATCGGCCATCGCGTCGGTCACCGTCGTGACGTGGTAGCCGTGCTCGTGCGCGGCGCGGGCGGTGGACTCCACCCCCGCGCTCGTCGCGATGCCGGTCAGCACGATCTGGGTGACGCCCCGCCTGCGCAGCTGGACGTCCAGGTCGGTGCCGTGGAAGGCACCCCAGTTCCGCTTGGTCACCACGATGTCCCCGGGGTCACCGGCGAGCTGGGGGACGATGTCGTCCCACCCTGCGGGCGGGGTGCCCGTGCGGCTCGGCCGCTCGGTGCGGCCGGGGGCGGCGTCGGTCCCGTCCGGGCGCAGGCTGACCCGCACCAGCACGACGGGCCGGAACGCGGCACGGAAGGCCTCGGCCAGCCGGACGGTGCGGGCCACGACCTCCGACGGGGCGTGCGGACGGGTGGGAATGCCGACGATGCCGTTCTGCAGGTCGATCGCGACGAGCGCGGCGGTCCGGTCGAGGGCGGTCAGTGCCATGGTCAGTCCTTTCCGGCGACCGACCGCAGCGAGCGGTCGGCGAGGGTGACGGCGAGGAAGACCACCGCCACGACGAGCAGGAACAGGGCGAGGTGGTGCAGCCCCGGGGTGTCCGCGCGGTCGGCGAGGAACACGCCGTTGCCCACGGACGCGACGATGGCCCCGAGGTAGCCGAAGGTCCGCAGCAGACCCGCCGACGCGCCGATCCGCCCGGGGTCGGCCTGGTGGTAGAGCGCGTTCTGGTTGGCCAGGCTGACGACCCCCTGCGGGATCCCGATCACGATCGCCAGCCCCACGACCATCCAGAGCGGGGTCCCGGCACCGAACGCGAGCAGCGCGGCACAGGCCACGACCTGCGCCAGCGCCCCGACGACCAGCTTCCCCCGCACCGCGGCCCGGCGACCGGTGAGCGCCGACACCGCGACCGCCGTCACCGACATCGGCAGCAGCATCAGCCCCGCCACCGACGCCGACAGCCCCCGTCCCTCCTCCAGCCATTGCGTGTAGCCGTAGAGGAACGCGTAGGAGACGACGTAGGTGAGCAGCGTGCGGCCGTAGGTCGCCGGCAGCGGCCGGTTCCCGCCGAACACCCGCAGGTCGAGGAACGGATCGGCGGCGGTCAGCTCGCG
The DNA here is from genome assembly GCF_039541715.1 of Pseudonocardia xishanensis. Taxonomy (NCBI): domain Bacteria; kingdom Bacillati; phylum Actinomycetota; class Actinomycetes; order Pseudonocardiales; family Pseudonocardiaceae; genus Pseudonocardia; species Pseudonocardia xishanensis. The sequence goes on along the minus strand of NZ_BAABGT010000012.1, from coordinate 45,118 downwards.
GCGCGCGAAACCGGCCCCCGCCGCGACGGCCACCGGCAGCAGCCACCACCTGGCGGGCTCCATCAGGAACAGCAGCAGCGCCACCAGCGTCACCGCGAACAGCGCGATGCCCGCGTGGTCCAAGCTCGGCACCGGCCCCGTCCGCGGAGTGCGCGGCAGCCGCCGGGCCCCGAGACCGAAGGCGACGGCGGCGAGCGGCACGTTCACCGCGAACACCCCCCGCCAGCCGCCCAGGCCGATCAGCAGCCCGCCGAGGGTGGGACCGACGACCGAGATGGTCTGGGTCGCGACCGACAGCAGGGTGAGGATGCCTGCCGGGCTGTTCGCCCCCGTCCGGGTCGCCTCGGCGCGGATCAGGTACATCGCCGCCGGGTAGCCCGCGCACGTCCCGAACCCCAGCAGCACGCGGGCGAGCACCAGCACCCAGAGCTGCGGGGACAGCGCGCCGAGCACCCCCGCGGCCCCGACGAGCGCGGTGCCGGTCAGGAACAGCCGCCGCGGCCCGAAGGTGTCCACCAGCCGCCCGACGACGGGCTGCCCGATCGCCGTGGCCAGGTACAGCCCGGACACCAGCCAGGCCGTCTCCGCGGGCGGCGCGCCGAAGGCGATCCCGATGGGCACCAGTGCCACCGCGACCATCGACGAGTTGATCGGGTTGAGCACCGCGCCGAGGATCATCGGCGGGACGAGCCTGCGGTCGAAGGCGGTGTCCGGGGAGGCCGCCGTCACCGTTCCACCAGGCGTTCCAGTAGTGCGGCGGCCTCGATCAGGGTCTGCCGCTCGGCCTCGGTGAAGTCCTCGTGCAGCTGCCGGGCCATCCACTCGCGCCGCGCCTCCCGGTCCCCCGCCGCGCGTTCGCGACCCGCCGCGGACAGCGTGATCAGCTGTCGGCGGCCGTCCTCCGGGTCGGGGCGGCGCTCGATCAGTCCCTGCGCCTCCAGTGCGGCGAGGATCGTGGCCATCGACTGGGGCCGGATGCCCTCCGCCGCCGCGAGGACGCTCGCCGACGAGTCGCCGTCCTTCGCGAGGCGGGTGAACACCGCGGTCTGCGACGGGCTGAGCCCGCCCCCGGTGTCCACCTTCCGCAGCCGCCGCCGCAGCCTGCCGACCACGGTCCGGATCTCCTGCGACGCGCGCAGGGCCGAGGGGGCGATGTCGTCCATGCCCCGATTATAGCCAGTCTCAACTGAACAGTATCGACTGATGAGTCACGTGCAGTGGGGCGGGCGGGCCACGACGGGTGCCGGGTCACACCCAGGCGTCGACCTCCGCGCGCCAGCGGGCCCGGTCCGCCTCGGGCACGAAGCAGGCGTCGAAGGAGTTGCGGGCGAGCAGGGCCAGCCGGTCCCGGTCGAGCCCGAGCGCGGTGTAGTTGGCGTCGACGTACCCGCCGAAGTACGCCGGGTCGTCGCTGTTCACGGTCACGACCAGGCCCTCGTCGAGCATCAGCGGCAACGGATGGTCGGCGATGGCGTCCACCGCCCGCAGGAACACGTTCGACAGCGGGCAGACGGTGAGCGGGATCCGCTCCTCCCGCAGCCGGGCGACGAGCGCGGGGTCCTCCAGCGCGCGGATCCCGTGGTCCACGCGCTCGACGTGCAGCAGATCGAGGGCCTCGACCACGTAGTCCGGCCCGCCCTCCTCCCCCGCGTGCGCGACCCGGTGCAGCCCCTCGGCGGCCGCCATCGCGTAGACCTCGGTGAACAGCGACGGCGGGTAGCCCACCTCCGTCGAGTCCAGGCCGACGCCGATGAAGTGCTCGCGGAACGGCAGCGCGGCGCGCAGGAGCTCCTCCGCCGCCTCCGGGCCCAGGTCGCGCAGGAAGCACAGGATCATCGCCGCGGACACCCCGTGGGTCTCCTCAGCGGCCTCGAAGGCACTGCTCAGGCCCCGGATGACGGCCTCGATCGGCACACCGTGGTTCACGTGGGTCTGCGGGTCGAAGAACACCTCGGCCCGCCGGATGCCCGTCCGGCGCGCGTGGTCGAGGTAGCCGGTCGCCAGCTCATGGAAGTCCTCCTCGGTGCGCAGCACGGCGAGGTTGGCGTAGTGCACGTCGAGGAAGGACTGCAGGTCGGTGAAGTGCTCGTACCGCTCGCGCAGCACCGCGGGGTCCCGCGAGGGCAGCGGCAGGCCGTGCCGGTCGGCGAGCCGGACGAGGAGCTCGGCCTCGATCGTGCCCTCGATGTGCAGGTGCAGCTCGGCGGTGGGCGGGGTGGGAGCGGTCATGGGGCGAGCCTGCCGTCAGAAGCGTCGGTTGGCGAGGACCGGGATCGCGGCGCGAGCCTTGTCCACCGACTCGAGGTCGAGGTCGTGGACGAGCAGGTCGGGCTTCTCGTCCAGCTGGGCCTCCACCACGCCGAAGGGGCTCGCGACGAGGCTGGCGCCGATCCCCGTCGGCGCCGTGCTCCGCTTACCCACCCCGTCGGCTCCGCCTCCTGCCGTCCCCCAGCGCTTACTCACCCCGTCGGCTCCGCCTCCTGCCGTCCCCCAGCGCTTACCCACCCCGTCGGCTCCGCCTCCTGCCGTCCCCCAGCGCTTACCCACCCCGTCGGCTCCGCCTCCTGCCGTCCCCCAGCGCTTACCCACCCCGTCGGCTCCGCCTCCCGCCGTCCCCCGGGCGCGCCCGACGGTCTCCGGGTCACCCTGGTCGCACGCCGCCACGATGCAGGTCGAGTCCAGGGCCCGCGCACGCACCAGCAGGTCCCACTGCTCGCGCTTGCCCGGCCCCGCGCCCCAGGACGCGGGCATGAGCACGACCCGCGCCTCGGCGTCCCCGAGCTTCTGGAACAGGCCGGGGAAACGGACGTCGTAGCAGGTGGCGAGCCCGACGACGACGTCGTCCACGGTGATCGTCACGGGGACGGTGCCCGGGGCGACGGTCGCGGACTCGGCGAACCCGAACGCGTCGAACAGGTGCACCTTGTCGTAGTGGGCCTCGACCCCGCCGCCGGTGGCGAGCAGGGTGTTGCGAACCCGCCCGTCCGGGTCGGGGGTGAACATGCCGGCGACCACGGTGACGCCTGCCTCCGCGGCGATCTCCCGCACCCGATTCGCCCACGGCCCGTCGAGCGGCTCGGCGGGGAGCCGCACCCCGAAGCAGCACATCGTGGCCTCGGGGAACACCACGACGCGTGCTCCTGCGGCGGCCGCGCGCGCCGTCTCGGCGGCGACGGTCTCCAGGTTCTCCGCGGGCGACGGTGTCGAGACGATCTGGGCCAGGGCGATCCGCACCGGGCTCCTCCTCACGAGTGGGGGTACGAGTGTTGTATATCTGTCGTATGCCGCTTTCGGGCCGGGACAAGGCCCTGCACCACCTGCGCGAGACCGTGCTCGCCGATCCGGAGATCGGCGGCACCTTCCTCAACGAGGTCGAGCTCGCCTCGCAGATCGGGGTCTCCCGCACCCCGGTCCGCGAGGCGCTGCTGCTCCTCGTGGCGGACGGGCTGATCGAGATGATCCCCGGCCGCGGCGCCTACGTGCCACCGCTGACCGGGCGCCAGATCCGCGAGCTGATGGAGCTGCGCGGGGTGCTCGAGCGGCACTGTGCCTCCCGCGCGCTGGCCGAGGGCACGCTCCCCTTCTCCACCCTGCGCAGGCTGCTCGCCGAGCAGGACGAGCTGGCCGAGGAGGGCGCCGACGCCACCGCGTTCATCGACCGGGACATGGTCTTCCACCAGGCCCTGGTCGACGCGGGCGGCAACGCGATGCTCTCCCGCACCTACGCAGGCCTCCGGGTCCGCCAGCGCAGGCTCGGCGTGGCCGCCGTGACCGGCAGCGCGCGCAGGCAGCGGGCCGTCTGCGCCGAGCACGAGCGGATCGTGACCGCACTGGCCGAGGGGGACGAGGCCGCGGCACTGGCCGCGATCGACGACCACCTCGCCCTCACGCTGCGGGTACTGCTCGAGGCTTGAGGTACGCCTCGTCCTCGGCGTGGTCGGGGTTGCGCCCGATCGCCAGGCCGACCAGTGTGAGCGCGCACGCGACCAGTACGTACACCGCGACCGCGACCCAGCCGAAGCCGCCGTTGAGCGCGGTGAAGGCCAGCGGCGCCACGGCCCCGCCGAACACGCCTGCGATCGTGTAGGCCAGCGAGCTGCCGGTGTAGCGCAGCCGGGGCGAGAACTGCTCGGTGACGAACGCCGCCTGCGGCCCGTACATGAACGAGTGGCACAGCAGCCCCACCACCACGCCGAACACCAGCAGGGCGAGCGACCCGCCGCCGATCATCGCGAAGAACACGAACGGCCAGATCCCGGCCGCGACCGCCGCGACCGCGTACACGAGCCGCCGGTTGACCCGGTCGGTCAGCGCTCCGGCCAGCGGGATGCAGAACAGCTGCAGGGCCGCCCCGACGAGCGTCGCGGTGAGCACCTGGCCGCGGCTGTAGCCGTGGGTGGTGCCGTAGGAGAGGACGAAGACGGTGAACAGCGCGTACAGCACGTCCGGCCCGATCCGGCTCAGCACGGCCGACAGGAGCCCGCGCCACTCGTCCCGGAAGACCTCGGTCACCGGCGCGGAAGGCCGGTCGCCGGACTCCTGGATGGCCTTGAAGACGGGGGTGTCCTCCAGCTTGAGCCGGATCCACAGCCCGAACCCGACGAGCACCGCGGACAGCAGGAACGCCACCCGCCAGCCCCAGGACAGGAAGGCCTCCTCCGTCAGCGCCGCGGTGAGCACGGCCAGCACGCCGTTGGACATCAGGTTGCCCGCGGGCGGGCCCACCTGGGCCGCCGAGGACCAGAACCCGCGCTTGCGGGGGTTGCCGAACTCGCTGGACAGCAGCACCGCGCCGCCCCACTCGCCGCCGACGCCGACGCCCTGGGCGAACCGCAGCAGCACCAGGATGATCGGGGCGGCCACGCCGATGGACGCGTAGCTGGGCAGCACGCCGATCAGGAACGTGGCCACCCCGATCAGCAGCAGCGTGATGACCAGGACCTCCTTGCGGCCGATCCGGTCGCCGAGCCTGCCGAACACGATCCCGCCCAGCGGCCGCGAGACGTACCCGACGGCGTAGGTCGAGAAGGCCAGCAGGGTCCCGGTCAGCGGGTCCGAGCCGGGGAAGAACAGCTGCGGGAAGACGAGGGCGGCGGCCGCCGAGTAGACGGCGAAGTCGTACCACTCCAGCGAGGTGCCGGACAGGCTGGCGGCGAACGCCTTGACCAGCGACTTCCGGTCGACGGGGGGTGAGGTCGTCATGAGAGGGACTCCTGGGCAGGGCGGTTAGTGCTCTCTGGACGAACTACATACTTGCTGTATACACTCGGCATGCGCAACCCCGGCTCGACGAGTTCATCAGGAGGAAACGTGCTCACGTTCGCTCTGCCCGACGGCGAGACCCGCACCGTCGCCGTCCACCGCGTGTTCAACGCGGGGTACGCCGGCCGCGCGCAGGAGGAGGTGGCCGCGCACGTGGCGGAGCTGGCCGAGCTCGGCGTTCCCGCGCCGGAGGTCACCCCCGCCCTGTACCCGGTTTCGCCCTATCTGGCACAACAGGCCGACACGGTGCCCGCGCAGCACGGCCACACCTCGGGCGAGGCGGAGTGGGCGCTGGTGATCGGCGAGGACGTGACCGATCCCCTGCTGACCGTCGCCTGCGACCACACCGACCGGGACCTCGAGGTACACGGTGTGGCCTGGAGCAAGAACGCGAGCCCGGACGTGCTGGGCACCCGCGCCTGGCGGTTGCGCGAGATCGCCGACCTGGACGCGATCGCGCTGCGCGCCTGGGTCCGCCACGGCGACACCGAGCAGCTCGTCCAGGACGCGAAGCTCGGCGCCCTGCTCGCCCCCGACTACTGGCTGGACGTGCTGCGCGAACGCGGCTGGCTGACCCCCGGCACGGTGCTGCTCTCCGGCACCGTCGCCATGCTGCCGGGCGTGGACCAGTTCGCGGACGGCTGGCGCGTGGAGCTCACCGACCCCGCCACCGGGGGCACCCTGGAGCTGGCCTACGCGGTCGACCGGCTCCCCGACCCCATCGGCTGATGCGCTCCGAGCACGAGTTCTTCGCGGTCGCCGACCTCGCCTGGACGCCGGCGGGCGAGGGCGTCGAGGAACGGGTGCTGAGCCGGGGCGAGGGCGCGGTCCTCACCCGGGTCACCCGCTGGCGCCCCGGCCTCGACACCAGCCTCGCCGGGGTGATCCGGCACGACTTCCACGAGGAGGTCTACCTGCTGGAGGGCTCCCTCATCGACCTCACCCTGGGCCGCACCTTCGGCCCGGGCCACTACGCCTCCCGCAGGCCGGGCATGCCCCATGGGCCCTACCGCACGGACGAGGGCTGCACGATGCTCGAGGTCCGCACCTGAGTCGCACCCGTCCTCACCGGCCGGGGGCGGCGCCGAGCATGCGGGCGGCGAGGTCCGCGTAGAGGTCCGCGAGGGCCTCGGGGGTCCAGCGGCCGCCCGGGGTGTACCAGCGCGCCACGTCGATGCCCAGGGAGAGGACCGCGGCGGCCGCACCCCGCACGTCGGGCACGGTGAGGGCGCCCGCCGCGACGCCGCGCTCCACCAGGTCCCGGACCACCCGCTCGGTCTCCCGACGCAGCGCGCCCACCTCGGCGCGGTGCTCGGGTGTCAGGGCGCCCTGCTCGTACTGCACCACCCGCGCGATCGTGCGGTGCTCGGCGTGCCAGATCGTGAAGGCTCTGACCAGCACGTCCAGCGACTCCGCGGCCGCCTCGCGGACGAGTGCGAGGGCCAGGGCGTGCCCGCGCCGGGACAGCGCGAACAGCACCTCCTCCTTGGACGCGAAGTGCACGTACAGCGCCGCGGTGCTCAGCCCGGAGCCCTGGGCGATGTGCTTGAGCGACGTCCCGTGGAAGCCGCGTTCGGCGAAGGACTCCAGCGCGGCGCCCACGATCGCGCGCGGCGTCGCCGCAGGCCACTCCGCCCAGAGGTCGAGCCCCGCGAGGATCGCCTTGACCCGGTCGTCCATGACCCGCATCATAGTTACTGATCGATCAGTAACCAAGGAGTCCTCGATGCCGCCCTCCGAGCGCGACCTGATCCTCTCCCGCCGGGACCTGGAGTTCCTGCTCCACGACTGGCTCCGCGTGGAGGAGCTGACCAGCCGGGAGCGGTTCGCCGAACACTCCCGCGAGACGTTCGACGCCGTGCTGGAGCTGGCCGCGGACATCGCGACCGAGCGGTTCGCCCCGCACAACAAGCGCAACGACGCCGAGGAACCGCGGTTCGTCAGCACCGGCGGGGTCGGCCGCGCGGTGCTGCACGACGAGGTCGCCCCCGCCCTGCGGGCCGCGGCGGACGCGGGTCTGCTGGCCGCGACGATGGACGAGTCGGTGGGCGGGCTGCAGCTGCCGCACGTCGTCGGGACAGCGGTGCAGGCCTGGTTCCACGCCGCGAACGTGGGCACCTGGGCCTACTCGATGCTGACCGTCGCGAACGCGAACCTGCTGCTCGCGCACGGCACACCGGAGCAGGTCGCGCGGTGGGTGCCGGACATGCTGGCCGGGCGCGTGCACGGGACGATGTGTCTGTCCGAGCCGCAGGCGGGCTCGTCGCTGGCGGACATCACCACCCGCGCGGAACCGCAGCCGGACGGCTCGTACCGGCTCACCGGGACGAAGATGTGGATCTCCGGCGGGGACCACGAGCTGGGCGAGAACATCGTCCATCTGGTGCTGGCGAAGGTGCCCGGCGGCCCGGCCGGGGTGAAGGGGATCTCGCTGTTCCTGGTGCCCAAGATCCTCGACGGCGAGCGCAACGGCGTGGTGCTCGCCGGGCTCAACCACAAGATGGGCTACCGCGGCACGGTGAACACGGTGCTGAGCTTCGAGGGCGCCCGCGGCGAGCTGGTCGGCGCCGAGGGCCGGGGCCTGGCCGCGATGTTCCACATGATGAACGAGGCGCGGGTCGGCGTCGGGGCGGGCGCCGCGGCCCTGGCCTACACCGGCTATCTCAAGGCGCTGGACTACGCCAGGACCCGCCCGCAGGGCCGTCCCGCCGGGGCGAAGGACCCGTCCACGCCGATGGTGCCGATCATCCGTCACGCGGACGTCCGACGGATGCTGCTGGCGCAGAAGGCGTACGCCGAGGGAGCGCTCGCCCTGGTGCTGTACTGCGGCAGGCTGGTCGACGAGGAGGAGCACGCGCTGCTGGACGTGCTCACCCCCATCGCGAAGAGCTGGCCCTCCCAGTGGGGTCTCGAGGCGAACGCGCTGGCGATCCAGGTCCACGGCGGGTACGGCTACACCCGCGAGTACGACGTCGAGCAGCACTACCGGGACAACCGGCTCAACCCGATCCACGAGGGCACGCACGGCATCCAGGGGCAGGACCTGTTGGGGCGCAAGGTGCGCACTCCCGGGTTCGCGGCCCTGCGGACCCGGATCGAGGAGACCGTGGCCCGGGCGGGCGAGCGCCCCGAGGCGAAGCAGCTCCAGCAGTCCCTCGACCGGCTGGTCGAGGTCACCGAGACCCTGCACGCGCACCCGGACGCCGAGGAGCGGCTGGCCAACGCGAGCGTGTACCTGGAGGCCGCGGGGCACATCGTGGTCGCGTGGCTGTGGCTCGACCAGGTGCTCGCCCTGGCGGGCCGGGAGGACGACCTGGCGCACGGCAAGCGCGCCGCCGCCCGCTACTTCTTCCGTGTCGAGCTGCCGAAGGTGGACCCCCAGCTCGACCTGCTCGCCTCGCTGGACACGACCTCCCTGGACACCGACCCGGCCTGGTTCTGACGGGCGGGTCAGCGGACGAAGGCCGAGTGGCCGGTGATCGCGCGGCCGACGACGAGGGTGTTGATCTCCCGAGTGCCCTCGAACGAGTAGAGGGCCTCGGCGTCGGCGAAGAACTTCGCGACGCCGTAGTCCAGCACCACCCCGTTCCCGCCGACGACCTGCCGCGCCAACGCCACGGTGTCCCGCATCGCGGTGGTCGTGTACTCCTTGGCCAGGGCGGCGTGCTCGTCCCGGGCCTCCCCCGCGTCCTGCAGCTGCGCGAGCCGCACGGCCATCCCGAGCGAGGCGGTGATGTTGCCGAGCATCCGCACCAGCAGGTCCTGGACCAGCTGGAACCCGGCGATCGGGCGGCCGAACTGCTCGCGCTCCTTGGCGTAGGCCAGCGCGTTCTCGTAGGCCGCCATCATCGTCCCGGTGGCGCCCCAGGCCACGCCGCCGCGGGTGCGCCGCAGCACCTCGTTGGTGTTCGTGAAGGATGTGGCGCGCTGCAGGCGGTCGTCCTCGGCGACGCGGCAGTCGGTCAGCACGATGTCCGCGTTCTGCACGGTCCGCAGCGCGATCTTGTTCTCGATCCTCGTGGTGGCCATGCCGGGGTTGTCCTGCTGCACGACGAAACCCTTGACAGCGTCGTCGGCCTCGTCCCGGGCCCAGATCACGACGAGATCGGCGAAGGTGCCGTTGCCGATCCAGCGCTTCTCGCCGTTCAGCACCCAGGTGTCGCCCTCGCGACGGGCGGTGGTCTCCAGCCCCTGCGCGACGTCCGACCCCCCGTGCGGCTCGGTGAGCCCGAACGCGCCGATCCTCTCCATCCGGGCCATCGCGGGCAGCCAGCGCTCGCGTTGCTCGTCCGAGCCGCAGAGGTCGATGCTGCCCATCGCGAGGCCGTTGTGGATGCCGAAGAAGCTGTTCAGCGAGGGATCGGTGTGCGCGAGCTCCAGGGAGACGAACCCGGTGAGCAGCCGTCGGGCGGCCGGGCCGTGCAGGTCGGCGTAGGGCAGCGCGGCGATGTCCAGCTCGGCGAACCGCGGGACGATCTCGTGCGGGAACTCGGCGCGGGTCCAGGCGTCCAGGGCGATCGGGGCGAGCTCGGCGCGGCAGAACTCGCGGACGCCCGCGAGGACCTTCTGCTCCTCGTCGGTGAGCAGGGAGCCGTAGCCGTAGAAGTCGCCCTCGAGAAGGTCCATGCGCCGACGATCGCACGGGATCGTGGGTTTCGCTTCCCGCTCCGGCACCGACGCCTACGATCGGCCGGGTGAGTGCTCCCCCCGCCACCGCCGCCCTGGACGTCCTGCACCGCGTGTTCGGGTACTCGGCCTTCCGCGGGCCGCAGGCGGAGGTCGTCGAGCACGTCGTCGCGGGCGGGGACGCGCTGGTCCTCATGCCGACCGGTGGCGGGAAGTCCCTGTGCTACCAGGTGCCCGCCCTGGTGCGGCCCGGCACGGGTGTGGTGATCTCCCCGCTCATCGCGCTCATGCAGGACCAGGTGGACGCGCTGCACGCCCTGGGCGTCCGGGCGGGCTTCCTCAACTCCACCCAGAACCCGGACGAGCGCCGCGACACCGAGCGGGCCCTGCTCGCAGGCGAGCTGGACCTGCTCTACCTCGCGCCGGAACGCCTGCGGCTGGGCTCCACGGTGAACCTGCTGGAACGGGCCGAGATCGCGCTGTTCGCGATCGACGAGGCGCACTGTGTGGCGCAGTGGGGCCACGACTTCCGGCCGGACTACCTGATGCTCTCGGAGCTGCACCAGCGCTGGCCCGCGGTGCCCCGGATCGCGCTGACCGCCACCGCGACCGAGCACACCCGCACCGAGATCGCCGAGCGGCTGGACCTCACCGGGGCCAAACACGTCGTCGCGAGCTTCGACCGGCCCAACATCCAGTACCGGATCGTGCCGAAGGCCGAGCCGCGCAGGCAACTGCTGGAGCTGCTGCGCGCCGAGCACGCGGGCGAGTCGGGGATCGTCTACTGCCTGTCCCGCAAGTCCGTGGAGCAGACCGCGGAGTTCCTCGCGGCACAGGGCATCCCGGCGCTGCCCTACCACGCGGGCCTGGACGCGGCGGTGCGTCGGAACCACCAGTCCCGGTTCCTCCGCGAGGAGGGGCTGGTCATGTGCGCGACCATCGCGTTCGGGATGGGGATCGACAAGCCGGACGTCCGGTTCGTCGCACACCTGGACCTGCCCAAGTCGGTCGAGGGGTACTACCAGGAGACCGGCCGCGCGGGCCGCGACGGGCTGCCGTCGACGGCGTGGCTGACCTACGGGCTCGCGGACGTCGTGCAGCAGCGCAAGATGATCGACGACTCCGAGGGCGACCAGGCGCACAAGCGGCGCCTCGGGCAGCACCTGGACGCGATGCTGGCGCTGTGCGAGACCGTCGAGTGCCGTCGGGTGCAGCTGCTCGCCTACTTCGGGCAGTCCGGTGAGCCGTGCGGCAACTGCGACACCTGCCTCACGCCCGCCGAGACCTGGGACGGCACGGTCCCCGCGCAGAAGATGCTCTCGACGGTCTGGCGGCTCAAGAAGGAGCGCAACCAGGAGTTCGGCGCCCAGCAGTCCGTCGACATCCTGACGGGCAAGCGCACGCCGAAGGTCGAGCAGAACCGGCACGACCAGCTGTCCACCTTCGGGATCGGCGCCGACCTGTCCGACGTGGAGTGGCGCGGCGTGGTCCGCCAGCTGCTGGCCCGCGGGATCCTGCAGGTGGGCGGCGCGTACAACACGCTGCAGCTCACCGACTGCAGCGGCGAGGTGCTGCGCGGCGACCGGAAGATCATGCTGCGCAAGGACCCCGAGCGGACCCGCGCGCGCAGGTCCTCCCGCTCCGCGGCTCCCCCGGTCGACCTCCCCGCGGACGCCGCGCCGATCTTCGAGCGCCTGCGCGCGTGGCGCGGCGCCACCGCGAAGGAGCAGGGCGTCCCCGCCTACGTGATCTTCCACGACGCCACGCTCCGCGCCATCGCCACCCTCGCCCCCACCTCCCTGCCCGCGCTGGGCACTGTGAACGGGGTGGGCGAGAACAAGCTGGCCAAGTACGGCCCGGGCGTCCTGGCCGCGGTCGCAGGCTCGGATCCCGCCCCGTCCGACCCCGGCGCCTCCCGAGGCTCGGACACCCGGGACCGGGCGACGGGGGCAGGCGGGGTCGCGGGCGGCGGCGCCGACCACGGAAGGGGCCCGGTGGACGACGAGTGGCCCCTCGAGGAACCCCCGGAGCCGGACTACCCGGACGAGGATCCCTGGGGCTGACTCGCCCCGAGTCCGCTATCCGCCGATCCACCCCTCGGGAGCAGAACGGTCGCCCACCGACCGCACCGCGGCCGAGGCGTGGATCATGAGCGCTCGACCGACCTCGGCCAGCGCCTCGGCGAACGCCGGTTCGGCGCCGGCCGCCACGCCGCCCGCCACCACCACTCCGGCGATCCCCGGGACCCCCAGCAGCTCACGACCGTGCCGGATCGCCACGTCGACCCCGGCGGCGAGCGGGTCGGACGAGGCCAGGATCGTCTCGGTGTAGCCCTCGGGGAGCACCGCGGCCGCGAAGGACCGCAGCAGCGCCGCACCCTCGTGATCGACGATCATGGGGACGCCCGGCAGCACCGGTATCGGGCAGTCCGCGGCGAACGCGGCCACCTGAGCCGCCCCGCCGCAGTACTGCAGCATCGCGAACGAGGCCCCGGCTTCCGCCTTCTCCCCCACCCGCTCCGCGCGCAGGTCGACCGGCGGGGCCGTGGGCGACTCCGCCACCGAGGCGAGCAGCCCGTACTCCGCCGCGAGTGCGACGAGCCGGGTCGAGTCGAGGTCGAACACCGGCAGCGCGTCGGGTCGACCGCCACTCAGCGGGTGGTCACCGGTCACGCAGTGCACCGCCGCGACCCCCGCGTGTGCCAGCGCCGCGAGCTCGGCCTCCAGCGCGACCCGGTTGCGGTCCCGGCAGTTCACCCCGGCCCAGACCCGCAGCCCCTCGTCCTGGATCAGCCGGGCCCGGTAGGCGGGCGGGAACTGGAGGCGCGAGGTCGCCGCGTCCCCGGCGAGCACCGCGTCGACGTGGCCGCGCAGCGGCGCAGCGCACTCCGCGATCGACCGGGCGTCGAGCGGCGCGGCGGGCAGCATCGAGACGACCAGCGGCCGCTCCGCCACCACGTCGAGCAGTTCCGCCGCGGCCGTGCCCGCACGCGGGCGGGCAGGGCAGAGGTCCCCGCAGGCTCCACCCGGAACCGCGCTCCGGCGTGGGGCGGCAGCCGCGGGATGACTCCCACCGGCCCCGGTCGCCCCTGGCCCCCCACTCGTCCACCGCGGCAGCGGGAGGCCCAGGAACGTGCAGCGGAAGTCGCCGACCTCGCACGATCCGTCCGCCCCGACCCCGCCGCAGGGCCCGAACTCCATCGACTTCGGGCAGGTCACGTGTGGAATCGGTGCGCCTCGTCGATCACGCGGACGAGCCGGCCGACCGCGGCGTCGAACATCGCCTCGCCGTGCTCGGCGGTGGCGCCGGTGGGGTCGCCGACGTGGCCGTCCGGGCCGAAGTCCTCGGACAGCCAGCCGAAGGACACCGGCTTGCCGAAGCCGATCAGCGAGAACTCCCGCAGCCCCTCCGGTACCCGGCGGACCGCGAGGTCCATGTGCACCAGGTCCGGGCGCAGGTGCAGCATCAGCGAGGTCTCGCCGTGTCCGCCGTGGATCCCCATGCCGTGCTCGGACTCCAGCGACCCGCTCCCGCCCTGGTCGACGGGCACGGACAGGTGCGCGAAGAACGTCCGCAGCCCGAACTCGCGACGCAGCTGGCGGTTGGCGACCTGCCCCAACGCCGAGTTCCCGCCGTGCCCGTTGACGAACAGCAGCCGCGTCAGGCCCGACGCCGCCAGGGACCGTCCGATGTCCACCAGCGTGTGCATCAGCGTGTCCCACGACAGCCAGAGTGAGCCGGGAAAGGCGTGGTGCTCGTCCGACTTGGTGTAGGCCAGCGCGGGGAGGAGCACACAGGGCGCATCCGACGACGACACCGCGGCCTCCGCCGCCGACGACGCCGTGACCAGGTCCGTCGACACCGGCAGGTGCGGCCCGTGCTGCTCGATCGCCCCCAGCGGCAGGACGGCGACGGTGTCCGCGGGCAGCGCCGCCACCTGCGGCCCGGTCAGGTCCGTGAACCTCACCGCACGACCCCGATGTTGACCCGCGTGTCCACCGGCGGCACGTCGACGAGCTTGCCCGGGTTGAGCAGCCCCTTCGGATCCGTGCGGCGGGCGGTCTCCCGGGCCAGCGCCACGTTCCGGTCCACGTACCACTGGTGCGGCGAGTGCACGCCCACCCCGATCGCCTCCAGCCGCTCCATCCCGGAGAGCAGGTCCTCCTCGCCGGTGTACTCCGCGACGATCATCGCCCCGGGCCCGTGCTGGAACAGCTCCAGGTGCAGGTGCACCGGGCCGGGATAGCAGTCGCGAACCGCCTCCGGCGAGTCCCACAGGGGGGTCCCGCTGCTCTCGACGTGGAACAGCCGGGTCGCGTCCGCGGGCAGCGACTGCTGCAGGAAGTAGACGGGATGGTTGTAGGACATGCCGCTCAGCACGTCCGTCTCCGCATAGTCCGCCGCCACCCGCACGACGAGACCGCCACCGCCCCGGATCCGGTCCACGACCCGGTCCACCGTGGACGCCTCGGCGATCACGCGCAGGCTCCAGCGGGACGGGTCCAGGTCCACCGGGAGCGTCGGGACGAGCGCGGGCTCGTCCCCCGACGCCAACCGTGGCAGCACGGACAGGTCGGTCAACGTCCGGTGTACGCCGACCAGCGACGCGTAGGACCCGAACGAGCCGTAGACGGCCACCCAGTCCCGGGCCGGGTCGGTGCGCACCTCGACCTCGACCAGCACGCCCGTGACGCCGTAGGTGTGCACGTACGGCTTCAGGTCCTCCCCCGACACCGTGAACAGCGAGCCGCTGCCGTCCATCGGCGCGACCGTCGCCGACACCACGAACCCGTCCGACGTCGTGCGGTGCTCGATCGTGCCCGTCCCCGCGGACCCCCCGCCGACGAACCCGCCGACGGTGGATCCCTTGGTGGACGGGAAGATCCAGATGTCGCGGCCCGCCGCCCTGGCCACCTCGTCCACCGTGGTGAGCTTCGCGCCCGCCCCGGCCCGCACCGTCTCGCCGGTGACCTCGATCGCGTCGAGCCCGCGCAGGTCCAGCACGATGCCGCCCGCGAACGGCGTGGCCTGGCCGTAGTTCCCGGTGCCCGCGCCGCGCGGGGTGACCGGGACGTCGTGTCGGTGGGCGACCGCCAGCACGTCGGCCACCTGCTGCGCCGAGGTCGGCCGGACGACCAGGTCCGCCAGGTACCGACCGGGCGGCAGCTTGTCCTGCAGCACCGGCGACATCCGCGACCAGTCCGACGACACCTTCAGCCGCAGGTCCCGGTCGTCGGAGACCTCCGCCCCCGTGGCGCCGAGCTCGGCGAGCAGGCTCACGGCGTGCCCATCTTGATGGCCGGGTCGATGAACTCGTTGGTGTACAACGAGCTCGCCGTCGGCGCCGGGCCGGGCAGCGAGCCCTGCTGCTGCAGGATCGGCACGAAGGTGTCCACGATGGACTGCATGCGGGCCGGGTCGAACTGCCCGAACACGCCCGACGCCGGGTCGTTCGTCACGAAGCCCTGCTCCACCTGGGCCTTCGCCGAGAAGTTCGCCACGCCCTCCGAGTAGCTCCACCCGGTCTGGTAGGAGTTCACCAGCTCGACGATCAGGGCGTTGGTGGTGGCCGGGTTCTTCAGGTAGTCGATCTGCGCCTGCTGCATGATCGGGACGAGCCTGGTCAGGCAGCCGCGCAGCGCGTCGAGCCGGTCGGCGCGCACCGCGAGCGGCTCCGGGTAGATCGAGTAGCCGTAGTCCGCCACCTTCTGGAAGGCGATCGGCTTGTTCCACTGGCTGATCTCGTTCTCGTAGATGTACGGCTCGGCGGTGGCGAAGCCCTGCTGGAGGATCTTCGGGTCCGCGACGAACCGGGCGGGCGTGCCCTCGTACGAGGTGTCCGACTGGGTCGCGGCCATGGCGCCCTTGGCGGTGAGCAGCGCGGGCAGCACGTCGCCCGAGGTCACCACGGGCGAGCCGTCCGCGGCGGCCTGCTGGATCGTGGTGGCGCCCGGGTGGCTGGCCGGGTCCCACATGATGATCTGCGGCGAGACCGTCATCTGCGAGGTCACGGCGACGACGGCCTGGTTGCCGGTCGCGGTGAGCGCGGCGTCGGTGTTGACCGCGCCGAGGGTGATCGAGTCGTCCAGCGCCATCAGGGCGGGGACGGGCTGGAAGCCGTTGTTCGGTCCGCCCGGGCGGACCTCGACGTCCACCCCGGTGTCGACGCCCTGGGCGACCAGCGAGCCCTTCACCGACTTGGCGGCGGCGTCGATCGTGTAGTCGGGCCCGACGACCGAGTACATCGCGCCGTGCTCGGCCTCGGGCTGCCAGTCCTGCTGGAACACCACGGTCGCGGGGCAGCCCGCGCCCGCGAGGTCCAGCGGTCCCCCGGCGGGCGCGGCCGGGGCCGCGGGCGCGGCGGGGCCCGCCGCCTCGGTGCCGCCGCCACAGGCGGCGAGCACGAGGACGGCCGCGGCCCCCGTCGCGAGGAGTCCGGTCCTACGGAACATGCGTCCTCCACAGATCATCGGGTGTGCCCGCCGTACCACCGGCCGACGACGGCCTTGTCCAGTGCGGCGAAGATCGAGAAGACGATCACCCCGAACAGCGCGGTGAGGGCGACCGCCGTCAGCAGCGCCTCCATCTGGAGGCGCAGCGTGTAGGTCCGCAGGAGGCCGCCGATGCCGGGGGCGCCCTGCTGGAAGTAGAAGTCCGCCACGATCACGCCGATCACCGACAGGCCGGACGCGTTGCGCAGGCCGGTGAAGATCGACGGGACGGCGGCCGGGAACTGCAGCTTGGCCAGCCGCTGCCACCGCGAGGCCCTGTTCAGGCTGAACAGGTCGTGCGCCGCCGGGCTCGCGGACTGCAGCCCGAACAGCGTGTTGGAGATCATCGGGAACAGCGCGATGATCACGCACACGACGACCCGGGCCGTGAACGCGTACCCGAGCCAGATGCCGATCAGCGGCACCAGGGCGAGGATCGGGATGGTCTGCAGAATCACCGCGTACGGGTAGAGGATCCGCTCCGCCCACCCGGACTGGGACATCACCGTGGCGTAGCCGATGCCGAGCACGACGGCGATCGCCAGCCCCACCATCGCCACCCCGGCGCTGCGCGCCAGCGCCTCCAGCATCGGCCCCATCAGCGCCGGGTTGGCCAGCGCGCTGCCGAAGGCCTCGTGCGGCGGCGGCAGCAGGAACCGCTGGTCGGCGGGCAGGACCAGGTACGACACGGCGTACCAGACGACCGCGATGCCGGCGAGCGCCGCGACGATCGGGACCGCCCGGGCGAGCGCGGTGCGCCACCAGGGCCGTCGGGTCGGCGGGGCGGGGGTGCCGGGGAGCCCGGTCACCGGTGCCTCGAGGATGGTCACGAGTGCTCCCCCAACGCGTGCGAGACCTGGCCGGTCAGCTCGGCGAACTCCGGCTCGTAGCGCAGCTCGGGTGGCCGCGGGTAGGGGAACGGCACGGCGATCTCGGCGACGATCCGCCCCGGCCGCCCGCTCATCACCAGCACCCGGGTGGACAGGTACACCGCCTCGGACACCGAGTGCGTGATGAACAGCCCCGCGAACCGCTTGAGCTGGAACAGCTTCTGCAGCTCGGTCTGCATCTGCAGCCGGGTGATCTCGTCCAGCGCGCCGAAGGGCTCGTCGAACAGGGCGAGGTCCGGGTCGGCGACGAGCGCGCGGGCCAGCGACACCCGCATCCGCATGCCGCCGGAGAGCTGCCGCGGGTGCTGCGTCTCGAACCCGGTGAGCCCCACCAGGTCCAGGGCCTCCTGGGCGCGCCTGCGCCGCTCGTCCTTCGGGATCCGGCGCAGCTCCCCGACGAGCTCGACGTTCCTCAGGGCGCTGCGCCACTCCAGCAGCGTCGCGTCCTGGAAGACGTAGCTCGTCGCGGCGGCCCGGACGTCGATGCTGCCGCCGGTCACGGACTCCAGGCCCGACGCCAGCCGCAGCAGCGTCGACTTCCCGCAGCCGGACGGCCCGACGACGGTCACGAAGTCCCCGGGCTCCAACGCCAGGCTGACCTCCCGGACCGCGACCGTGCCGGTGGGGAAGCGCTTGGTGACGCCCTCGAGGGCGAGCGTGCTGGTCACCTGATCACCTCATGGATGGGGAGGTCGAGGGTCTGCGCGACGCGCGTGTCCGCGACGATCCGGCCGCCGGAGAGCACGATCCGGGCGTCCACGGCGCTCGCGAGCAGGTCGCCGTGCTCGACGTCCGGCACCAGCACCAGGTCCGCCCGCTCCCCCGGCGCCACCCCGGCGGGCTCGAGCCCGAGCACCGTCCGGGCGCCCGTGGTCACGGCCGCGAGGGCCTCCGCGGCACGCAGGTGGCCTGCGGTCATGAGCAGCGACGTCGTCTCGAAGGGATCGGCGCGGCCCACCGGGTTGAACGGGTCCCGCAGGTTGTCCGCGCCCGCGGCGAGCGGGATGCCGGCGTCGAGGATCGCGCACAGCGGCGCCAGCCCGCGCGGGACGCCCGCGAGCCCCCGCCCCTGCAGGTAGAGGTTGGTGATCGGCAGCGTGACGATCCCGATCCCCGCCTCCGCGGTCAGCTCCAGGATGGGGGCGAGCCGGGCCGGGGCGAGCATGCCGAGGCGCACGCAGTGGCTGGCGGTGACGCGCGGGCCGAGGCCGCGGGCGAGCACCTGCCGCGCCATCTCGACGAGGTCGAACGCGGAGTCCGGCAGGTCGACGTCCGTCTGCTCGTCCGCGTGCAGGTCCACCGGGAGGCCGTGCCGCTCGGCGACGTCCAGCATCCGGCTGATCTCGTGGCGCGGGTCCGGCGCCAGGTGCGGGCAGCCGCCGATCACGTCGACGCCGCGGGCGACGGCCTCGGCGACGATCCCGTCGTCCGCCTCGGAGCCGGCGAGCAGGCAGACCTGAAGGTCGACGGTGCCACGCAGGCGGTCCCGCAGCGCGACGAGCGCGTCCACCCCGCGGAAGCGGTCGCCGTCGAGCGGGACGTCCACGTGGCTGCGGATCGCCGTGATCCCGTGGGCGAGGTACCGGCCGACGGCGGCCAGCGCGCGGGTGCCGATGTCCGTGGCGTCGATCCCCGGCAGCATCGCGCGCCACTGGGTGATCGCGTCGACGAGGTCGTTGCCCGCGCCGGGGTCGATCCGCGGCGCGGTGAGCGCCTTGTCGAGGTGGGCGTGCGGCTCGACAGCGGCGGGCAGCACCCGCCAGCCCGCTGCGTCCAGGTCGAGACCTCGGGCTGTCCACTGTGTACCGTCACGGACGTGACCATCGGCCAGGAGGACGTCTCCCAGCCCGCCGGACGGCAGGCGGACGCCGCGCAGCGCGGACACCGCCGCCCCGGCCGGACGCGGAGCGTCGCCGGGTGCGCCCACCGCCTGGACCGCACTCACCTGACCATCTCCGACCTGCGAAATATTGATGCAGTCACCATCGCGCCGAACGCTAGGCTCTTCGTGTTTCCATCCGATGACCCCCGTTTCCGGACGTGTGAAAGATGACGAGACCTCTCCGCTCCGCCGAGCGTGCCGCCGACGCGCGCCTGGGCAGGGCCATCCGCGCCCGACGCCGCGAGCTGGGTCTGACGCTCGTGCAGGTGGCGGCCGCGTCGGGGCTGTCCCAGCCGTTCCTCTCCCAGCTGGAGCTCGGCCGCACCCGGCCGTCGATGCGGTCGCTGTACCGCATCGCCGAGGCGCTCCGGACCAGCCAGCAGTCCTTGTTGAGCGCGGCCGGGGACGGGGAGGCCGTCGAGGTCGGGGGCGGGGCCGGGCCGGGGGCCCGGCTGCTGCACCACGCGGAGGACGGCGCGGCGATCACGGAGTTCGTCGGGTTGCCGCGGGAGTTCGCGGAGTTCTTCAGCCACGGTCGCGAGGAGGTGCTGTACGTCGTGCGCGGAACGATCGAGGTGGAGCTGCAGGAGGCGGAGGGGAGCAGGCGGGTGCTGCTGGGCGAACGCGGGACCCTGGCCTACCCCGGCAGCACGCCCCACCGGTACCGGCAGGTCGGGTCCGAGACGGCGATCGTCCTGGTGGTGCACTCGGGTGCCTGAGAGGAGCCTGCGGAACGAGGCATCGAGCCCTGAGAGGAGCCTGCGGAACGAGGCATCGGGCCCTGAGAGTCCTGAGCAGCTGCCGCCCGGCGGGGCGATGGAGGTCCTCGCGACCTGGCTGGACGAGGCCGCGGACCAGCCGCTCGGGTCGACGATGACGCTGGCCACGGCCGGTCCCGCGGGCCCGCGGGCGCGCACGGTGGTGGTGACCGGGATCGACTCGGCCGCGGTGCGGTTCCACTCCTCGGCGCCGACCGGCAAGACCGTGGACCTGGCGGCGGACCCGCGGGCCTCGGCCGTGTTCCACTGGCCAGGGCTGGGCAGGCAGGCGGTGCTGACGGGGCTGCTCGCCGAGCTGCCGCGCGCGGTCTCGGCGGAGGCCTACCCGACCCGGCCGCGGCAGCTCCAGCTCGTGGCGTGGGTGTACGAGGACCTGCTGCCGCGGCTGTCCGGGCCCGACTACGCGATCGAGCCGGGCGCGGTCGAGGCGCACTTCGCCGCCCACACCGCGGGCGCGCAGGAGGTTCCGCCGAGCTGGACCACCCTCGCCCTCACGCCGACGCAGATCGACTTCTGGCGGGCGGGCACGGCCGACACTCCCCCGGCCCGCACGCGGTTCGTCGGCTCGGAGCGGGGGTGGCGCAGCTTCCCCGTGCTCCCCTGACCCGCGAGTCCCCCGGTTCCGACGCGCGAGTCGGACACGCGGCGGGCTGCTACGCGGTTCGCGGCGGGCGGGTTCGCAGCAGGGTGTGCAGGCCCCGCACGATGTCGGGCTCGGGGCGGGTCACCAGCTCGCCGTCCCGCACCACGACCCGCCCGCCCACGACGACGTGGCGGGGGCGGCGGCCCGGCGACGCCCAGAGCAGTCCCGCGAGGGGATCGGCGACCCCGGCGTCGGCGACCCCGGTGACGTCCCAGCAGACGAGGTCGGCGGCGTGGCCGGGGTCCAGCCGACCGAGCGCGGGGAGCCGCGGAGCCTGCGCGGCCCCGGCGGCCGGCGGCCCCAGCCGCCCGAGGCCGGCCGCGGAGCCTGCGGTCGCCCAGGTCAGGACCTCGCGCGCGCTCACCGGCCTGCCGACGAGCGGGGCGACCTGCAGGGCGAGCCGGGCGTCCGCGAGGAGGTGGCCGGCGTCGTTGCTGCCGCCCCCGGAGGTGCCGAGCCCGACCGCGACGCCGGCGTCGGACAGCGCGGCGGCCGGCGCGATCCCCCAGCCCATCGGGAGGTCGCAGCCGGGGGCGTGGGTCGCGCTGACACCGGCCTCGGCGACCCGGGCGAGCTCCGCGTCGGTGATCGCGCAGAGGTGGGCGAGGGTGACGTCCGGGGCGAGCCAGCCCCACTCGTCCAGCAGCTCCAGGGGGCGGCGGCCGTAGCGCTCGACGGCGATCTCGACGTCCACCTGCTCGTTCGCCTGGGTCCGCCGACGCAGCCCGTACCGCGCGGCCACCTCGCCGAGCAGCGCGAACGTCTCGGGGGCGTCGCTGTGCACGCCCGCCGGGCCGACCGCGACCTGCACCGCGCTCCCGGCGAGCGTGCTCGCGATCGCCTCCGCGGAGGCGGCGGCCCGCTCCGGGTCGTCCCGGGCGGAGCCGCGGACGAACACTAGCCGCGCGCCGGTCTCGGTGCTCGCCCGCGCGACGGCCCTGGCGATGGGGACGCCGTCCCCGGACGGCCAGTTCAGCTGGTGGTCGGCGACCGTCGTGACACCGCAGAGCAGCGCCTCGGCGAGCCCGACCGACGCGGCGGCGTGCGCGAGCTCCGCATCGATCCCGACGGCGGCGTAGGCGGCGGCCATGGTCGGCAGCCAGTCCCGCATCGGGACCCCGCGCGTGCCCGGCAGGGTGCGGAAGGCGCTCTGGAGCAGGTGATGGTGGGCGTTGACCAGGCCCGGGGTGACCACGCAGCCCGAGGCGTCGAGCACCTCGCCGCCGACCGGGCCCGCGGCGACCAGCCCGTCCGGGCCGCAGGCCACCGCACCGCCCGCGATCTCGGACGTCCCCGTCCAGACGAGATCCGCTCCGCGGACCGTCAGCACGGGCGACCGGCCGCACGAGCGCGGGCGGAGCCGGGTGCCCTGCCCGCAGGGCCGCGGACAGCGCGCAGGGGCGACCTCACGAGCGCCGCAGCCGCTTCAGGGGCTCCGGGAGGTCCGCGGCGTGGACCACCGTGAGCCGCTGGGTCGCGCGGGTCAGGGCGACGTAGAGGTCGTTGAGCCCCCGCGGGCTCTCCGCCAGCACCTCGGCGGGCTCGACCAGCACGACCGCGTCGAACTCCAGGCCCTTCGACGCCCCCACCGGCAGGATGACGACCGGGGCCTCCAGGTCCTCGGGGTCCTCCGGCGCCTCGGCACCCAGCACCCCGGCCCGGATCGCCTCGACCCGGGCGTTGGGCACCAGCACCGCGGTCCGGCCCTCCCCCACGGCCGCCCGGTCCTCGGCGACCAGCTCGGCGAGCACGCCGTCCGCACCCTCCAGCGAGCCGGGCGCGACCGCCACGGCCCGCGGCGGCACCCCCGTGCTGCGCACCGAGCCGGGCGGGGTCAGCGAGGGGTCGATCGCGGCGAGCACGTCGTCCGCGACGTCCGCGATCTCCGCGGGCGTGCGGTAGTTGACCGTGAGCTGCTCGAGCCGCCAGCGGCTCTGCACGAAGGGCGACAGGACCTGCGCCCACGAGTCGGCGCCCGCGATGTCCCCGGTCTGCGCGACGTCCCCGACGATGGTCATCGACCGCGAGGGCACCCGGCGCATGACCAGCCGCCACGCCATGGCGGACAGCTCCTGCGCCTCGTCCACGATGACGTGCCCGTAGGTCCACTCGCGGTCCGCGGCCGCACGGTCGGCGGTGGACTCGTAGGTGCGCACCTGCATCCGCTCGGCGAGCCGGTCCGCGTCCACGACGTCCGTGGCGCGCAGCAGCTCCGGGTCCAGGTCCTCCTCGAGGTCGAGGACGTCCAGCACACCGGAGGCGTACTCGATCTCCTCGCGGATCGCGGCCTGCTCGGCGGCGCGGGCGGCCGAGCCGTCGTCCCCGAGGAGCTCGGCGGCCTCGTCCAGCAGCGGGACGTCCGCGGGAGTCCAGCGCAGCTCCTCCGGGCCCTCGGCCTGCGCCCGCTCCAGCAGCGCCCGGTCCTCGGCGGGGATCCGGCGGGCGATCGAGTTGAGCCGCCGCCGGTCCCCGAACAGGTCCGCGAGCAGCCGCTGCGGGGTCAGCGTGGGCCACAGCGCGTCCAGCTCGCGGTTGACGGCCGCGTCCTCGGCCAGCTCCTCGCGGATGTCCTCGACGTCCAGCCGCCCGAGCAGGTTCCGCCCGCCGAGGGTGCGGGCGACCTGCTGCGCCAGCAGCTGCAGGGCCTCCCTGCGGAAGATCCGCTTCGCCTCGTTGTGCGGCTTGCGGGAGCGCCGGGCGCGCGAGCGGGCCTGGTTGACCAGGTCCCGGTCGATCCGCGCCGTCTGCTGCTCCACGACGAGCTCGATGGTCCGCCGCGGCAGCTGCTGCCGGTCCCGGACGGCCGCGGCGATCACCGCGGCCATGTCCGCCCGGCCCTTGACCTCGGAAGTGCGCGCGTCCTCGGGACGGCGGGCGTGCAGGCCGGGGAACAGCTCGGCGGGCGTGGCCAGCACGACGGAGGTCTCGCCCAGGGACGGCAGGACCTGGCCGATGTAGCGCAGGAAGGTGGGGTTGGGCCCGATCACCAGCACGCCGCTGCGGGCCAGCCGGTCCCGGTGCGTGTAGAGCAGGTACGCCGCGCGGTGCAGCGCGACCGCCGTCTTGCCGGTGCCCGGCCCGCCCTGCACCACCAGCACACCCGACGGCTTGGACCGGATGATCCGGTCCTGCTCGGCCTGGATCGTGGCGACGATGTCGCCCATCCGCCCGGTGCGGGCCTCGCTGACCGCGGCCATCAGCGCCGCCTCGCCCGCCAGCCCCGACGACGACGAGTGCGCCTCGGGATCGGAGATGTCCAGCACCTCGTCGTCCACCGCGACGACGGTCCGGCCCCGGGTGCGCAGGTGCCTGCGCCGCCGCATGCCCTCCGGGTTCGCGGCGGTGGCGGTGTAGAACGGCTGCGCCGCGGGGGCGCGCCAGTCCATCAGCAGCGGCTCGTACTCGTTCGCCTCGTCCAGCAGACCCAGCCTGCCGACGTAGCGAACCTCACCGCCGTCCGCGTCCAACCGGCCGAAAGCCAGCCCGTGCTCGGCGGCGCGCAACGCGGCCAGTCGGTCGGTGTACATGGCCGCCGCGGCGTCCCGCTCGGTGAGCGCCTGCGGGGTGCCGACGGTCTCGCCGTGCAGGACCTCCTGCAGCCGCCGGGAGGTCTCGCGGCGGCGCTCGTCCAGGCGCTCGTAGAGCATGGCGACGTACGCGCGCTCGTGCTCGAGCGGCGTCTCGGGGTCCGTGGTCGGCACGTGCGGGAGTCCTCCGGGACGGGTGACGGTTCGACCTGATCGCGCCGAGGTCGTGGTGCGGGCGCGGCTGACCAACCTACCAGCGCGGGCGTCGGGTTTCCGGGCCGGCGCCCCCGGGTAGATCCCTCCGTGCCGCTGCGACAGTTCCACGCTCCCCGTGACTGACCACGAGTCCGCCCGGTCCACCGATCGGGGCTCGGACGAGTACGCCCACCTCGCCCCGCTGTTCGACAAGCTCCTCGCGCTGCCCGACGGCCACCCCGACCGGGACGCGCTGCGGCAGGAGCTGGTCACCGGGCACCTGCCCGTCGTCCAGCACATCGCGCGGCGCTTCGCCAACCGCGGCGAACCCGTGGACGACCTGGAGCAGGCGGGCACCGTCGGGCTGATCAACGCCGTGGACCGCTTCCAGCCGGACCGCGGTGTCGACTTCCTCTCCTACGCCGTCCCGACGATCACCGGCGAGGTCCGCAGGCACTTCCGGGACCGCACCTGGGCCATGCGGGTGCCGCGCCGGCTCAAGGAGATGCAGTCGGCGATCCAGGGCGCGATCGGGCCGCTGAGCCAGGAGCTGGGGCGGTCCCCGCGGCCGTCGGAGATCGCCGCCCGGCTGGACATGACCACCGAGGCGGTCGTCGAGGGCCTCGACGCCCAGCAGGCCTACCGCGGCCCCTCGCTGGACGAGCTGGTCGCCGGCGCCGACACCCCGCTGTCGGACACCCTCGGCGAGGCGGACGCCGAGCTGGACAAGGTCGAGTACCGTCAGACCCTGGCCCCGCTGCTGGACGAGCTGCCCGAGCGCGAGCGCACGATCCTGGTGCTGCGGTTCTTCGGCAACAGGACCCAGACCCAGATCGCCGACCGGATCGGCATCTCCCAGATGCACGTGAGCAGGCTGCTCACCCGCACCCTGGCCCAGCTCCGGCAGCGCATGTCCGAGGACTGAGCCCCACCCCCGGATCAGCCGGACCACCGTGCGCTCGACGGCGGCGCGCCCGGCTCACTCCGTGCCCCCGTCCGCGTCTCCGCGGGAGGGTCAGGCGCTGTGCTGCCGGTTGCGGGGGGCGCGGCCGTAGGGCTGCTCCACCGGGTCCACGGTGGGCGGGCTGGGCAGCGGGCGGACCTCGGGGTCCTCCGCCAGCGCGACCGGCTCACCGTGGTGCCGCAGCCGCATCGGCGGCCCGCTGACCAGCCTGTACTCGACCTCGTCCTGGGTCACCGTGACCCGGATGTGCCTGCCCTGCCAGCGCAGCCCGAAGGACAGCCGCGACAGCGCGGAGGGCAGCACGGGGGCGAAGGCCAGCCCGGTCGCGTCGCACGTCATGCCGCCCAGGCCCGTGGTGATCGTGACCCACGTGCCCGCCATCGAGGCGATGTGCATGCCGTGGTCGGTGTTCCCGGCCAGGTCGTTGAGGTCGATCAGGGCGGCCTCGGCCAGGTAGTCGTAGGCCAGGTCGAGGTGCCCGGTGCGCGCCGCGACCATCGACTGCGTGCACGCCGAGAGCGACGAGTCCCGCACGGTGATCGCCTCGTAGTAGGCGAAGTTGCGGCGCATCTGGTCGGGGGTGAACGCGTCCGGCCGCAGCTGCATGGCCAGCACCAGGTCGGCCTGCTTGATCACCTGCTTGCGGTACAGGTCGAAGTAGGGGTAGTGCAGCAGCAGCGGGTAGGTGTCCGCCGGGGTGTTCTCGAAGTCCCAGATCTTGTGCGAGGTGAAGCCCTCGGACTGGGGATGGACCTTGAGCCGGTCGTCGTAGGGGATCCGCATCGACGACGCGGCGTCCCGCCAGCTCGCCATCTCCTCGGAGTTCACCCCGAGCTTGGCCGCGCTGCGCGGGTGCTTGGCGGCGACCTCGGCGGCGTAGCGCAGGTTCAGCTGCGCCATGAGGTTCGTGTAGACGTTGTTGTCCACGATGGCCGAGTACTCGTCCGGGCCGGTCACGCCGTCGATCCGGAACTCGCCCTCGGAGTCGTGGTGGCCCAGCGACCGCCACAGCCGCGCGGTGGCGACCAGGATCTCCAGGCCCACCTCCAGCTCGAACTGGGTGTCCCCGGTGGCCGCGACGTGCCTGCGGATCGCGTCCGCGATGTCCGCGTTGATGTGGAACGCCGCGGTGCCCGCGGGCCAGTAGCCCGAGCACTCCTCGCCGCGGATCGTCCGCCACGGGAACGCCGCGCCCGCCAGACCGAGCTGCTCGGCCCGCTCGAAGGCCGACGGCAGGATCGACTGCCGCCAGCGCAGCGCGTCCGCCGCGGCGTCCGGGGCCAGGAAGGAGAGCACCTGCAGGCAGAAGGTCTCGGTGTCCCAGAAGGTGTGGCCGTCGTACCCGTCCGCCGTCAGGCCCTTCGCCGAGATGCACCGGCGCTCGGCGCGGGCGCCCGCCTGGAGCACGTGGAAGGTCGCGAGCCGGACGGCCTGCTGGAGCTCGGCGTCCCCGTCGATCTCGACGTCCGCGGTCTCCCAGAAGTCGTCGAGGTACTCCTCCTGCTCCTTGAGCAGCCCGTCCCAGCCGGTGTAGCGCGCCGCGGCGGAGGCGGCCCGGACCTGGTCGTAGACCGCGGGCAGGCTGCGCTGCGACGACCAGCCGTAGGACAGGTACTTGATGACCTTGAGGGTCTCGCCCGGCTGCACCCGCCCGATGATCGTGGTCGAGCCCGCGTCCTCGGTGGCGTCCGAGGTGATCTTGATCCCGGCCGGGCCGTGCACCTCGTGGTCCATGGACGCGGCGACCCGCAGCTCGGACTTGCGGGTGCTGTGCACCAGGGTGGCCCCGGCCTCGTCCGCCCGGAACAGCTCGGACTGCAGCGCGTTGGTCAGCGCCGCCTCCAGCCGCGGGTCGTCCCCGCCGCGGGTGGGGAGCTGCTCGTTGGCGACGAGCTCGGACTGCACGACGAGCAGCGCCGGCTCGTCCAGCACCTCGACCTCGTAGCAGATGGCCGCGATGGCCCGCTGGGTCAGCGAGACGAGCCGCTTCGACCGCACCCGGACGACGCGCCCGGCAGGCGACTCCCACTCGACCTCGCGGGACAGTGTCCCGGCGCGCAGGTCCAGCACCCGCTCGTGGCGGCGCAGCTTGCCGTAGCGCAGGTCGAAGGGCTCGTCGTCCACCAGCAGCCGGATCAGCTTGCCGTTGGTGACGTTGATGATCGTCTGCCCGGACTCCGGGTAGCCGTAGCCGCCCTCGGCGTACGGCAGCGGCCGGACCTCGTAGAACGAGTTCAGGTAGGTGCCGGGCAGGTGGTGCGGGTCGCCCTCGTCCAGGTTCCCGCGCAGCCCGATGTGGCCGTTCGACAGCGCGAAGACGGACTCCGTCTGGCCCATGGCGGCGATGTCGAGGGTCGGCTCCCGCACGACCCAGGGCTCGACCGCGAACGTGCGGCCCGCGTCCGGCTTCACTTGTCCTCCAGCAGCTCTTGCAGGTCCTTCACCACGACGTCCGCCCCGTGCTCGCGCAGCGCCTCCGCGTGGTCCAGCCGGTCCACCCCGATCACGAGGCCGAAGTGCCCGGCGTGCCCGGCCGCGACTCCGGAGAGCGCGTCCTCGTAGACGACCGCCTCCGACTCGTCGACGCCGAGGTCGGCGGCCGCGGCGAGGAAGGTGTCCGGCTTCGGCTTGCCCGCCAGGCCGCGCTCCCGGGCGGTGACCCCGTCCACCCGGTGGTCGATCAGGTCGCTCAGCCCCGCCACGGCGAGCACCTGCTCGGCGTTCGCGCTCGACGAGACCACCGCGGTCTTCATGCCCGCCTCGCGCACGGCCTCCAGATAGGGCCGCGACGCCGCGTACACCTCGACGCCCTGCTCCCGGATCACGACCTGGACGAGGTCGTTCTTCCGGGTCGAGAGCCCCCAGAGCGTCTCGGTGTCCGCCGAGTCGTCCGGGCTCCCCTCGGGCAGGTCGATCCCCCGCGAGTGCAGGAAGCTGCGGGTGCCCTCGAGCCGGGGTTTGCCGTCCACGTAGGGGCCGTAGTCCTTCGCGACGTCGAACGGCCGGTACCCGGGTCCGTCGTGCTTCTCGAGGTACTCGTCGAACATCGTCTTCCACGCGGTGGCGTGGACGCTCGCGGTGTCGGTGAGGACGCCGTCGAGGTCGAACAGGCAGGCGCGTGTACCCGCGGGGAGGCCGAGCATGGGCGAAACCGTAGCGTTCCGGAGATCGCGCACGGAATCGGCGCCCGAGAGCCTCCCCCGGTCTTCACACGTCGTTCACACGGGAGTGGACGCCCGCGCGGACAG
Organism: Pseudonocardia xishanensis; assembly: GCF_039541715.1. Taxonomy (NCBI): domain Bacteria; kingdom Bacillati; phylum Actinomycetota; class Actinomycetes; order Pseudonocardiales; family Pseudonocardiaceae; genus Pseudonocardia; species Pseudonocardia xishanensis. The sequence goes on along the minus strand of NZ_BAABGT010000012.1, from coordinate 16,611 downwards.
CGCGAGCCGCACGGTGCCGTGGCCCTCGTCGACGACCTCGACGAGCGCGCCGCCCGCCCCGTCCGGCCGCACGGTGACCCGCAGCGTTCCACCGCGCTCGCGCGTCTCGATGCCCAGCTGGACGGCGTCTCGCACCGCGACCAGGATCTGCAGCGGCGCCACGACGACCTCGCCCAGCCCGTCGGCCACCTCGAGCGAGTGCTCCAGCCTGTGCCCGAACCGTGCCTTCTCGATCCCGAGGTACCCCGCGACGGCGGCCAGCTCGTCCGCGAGCGGGATCGCGGGTGTGCCCACCCGGTCCGCCGTCCGCGAGAGGTCGGCCAGGCCCAGGAGCAGGTTCCGGGCGCGCGGGGCGTCGGTGCGCATCACCGAGGCGATCGTGTTGAAGGCGTTGTAGACGAAGTGCTGTTCCAGGCTGCGGTTCAGCGAGCTCGGCCGGACCTCGGGGGCGGGCGGGGGCGGCTCGGCCCCCGGGCCCGGCTCCACACCCGCCTCCGCCCATGTGTCGACACCGGGCTCGGCCTCCGGCTCCGCGGGCGAGACCGGCCCCCAGACCTCGGGCTCCTCGTCGACGGCCGCGGCGTCCTCCGGGCGGTGCCAGGGCGTGCCGTCCCAGGGCGCGGGCCCGATCTCGCCCGGCACGATCCCGCCCCAGACCGGCAGCCGCAGGTGGGCGCCGCGGGTCCAGCCCTGGTACTCGGCCTCGCCGACGATCGTGGGCACCAGCCAGCGCGCGTCCGCCGCGACGGCCGCGGGAACCGCGCCGGGCCCGTCGCGCACGAACGGCGGGACCTGGGCGTGGAGCGTGCGGATCAGGCCGCCGATCTCGCGGCGGGCCTCGTTCGAGCCGACCCCGACGCGCCCGACGTAGCGCAGGGGCCCGTCCGGGCGCTCCGGGATGCCCAGCAGCAGCGCGCCGATCCGGGTGCGGCCGCGGTCGGACCGGTCCGCGGGCATCCAGCCGCCCACGACGACCGGGCGGGTGCGGCGCAGCGGCACCCGCAGCCAGTCCCGGGTCCGCCTGCCGGACTTGTAGGCGGCGTCGACGCGCTTGAGGTGCAGCCCGTCCAGCCCGTAGCGCTCCGCGGCCTCCATCACGAACGCCGCCTCCGACGCCGGGTGCGACGGCGGCACCAGCACCGGTGGGCCCTCGATGCCGAGATCGGCGAGCAGCGCGCGGCGCTCGTGGTAGGGCCTGCGCAGCAAGGGTCTCCCGTCCAGCCAGAGGAGATCGGTCACGACGAACCCGACGGGCACGCGGGCCCGCAGCGCGTCCGACGGGGTCACGGTGGAGGTGCGTCGCATCAGCGGGCGCCGAGACGGTCGCCCGGCGTCGTCCAGGGCGACGACGACGCCGTCGAGCACCATGCCCGCGCCCTCGACCCGCTCCCCCAGCACGGCCAGCTCGGGGAAGCTGTTGGTGACGCTGCGTGCGGTCGAGGACAGCAACCGGACGTGCCCGGGCTCCACGTACGCCACACAGCGGAAACCCGCCCAGGCGAACTCGACGGCCCACTCGCCCCGGTCGCCGTCTCGCAGGTCCCCCTGGGCGGGGAGCATCGGCGGGACGACCTCGGGCATGCCGCCGCCCGCTGCCCGCCCTCTCACGCCACCCACGGTAGCCGCAGGAACCGACGCGGACGGGCGCGTCATCACCCTTTCGGCCGTACGGTGGCGTCCACGCGCCCAGGGAGCCGTGATCTGCGACGGGTGGTGCCGCGCCGATAGGAGAGAATGGGCCGCATCATGACCTCCTCCCTGCTCACGGACCGCCTCCCGCCCGCCGACGACGCCGAGGCCCTCGTCGAGACCTTCGCCGAGTGGGCCTTCGAGGAGCGGGGGCTGTCGCTCTACCCGGCGCAGGAGGAGGCGCTGCTGGAGATCGCGACCGGCGGCAACGTCATCCTGTCCACACCGACCGGTTCCGGGAAGTCGCTGGTCGCCATCGCCGCGCACGCCGCCGCGCTGGCCCGCGGCGCGCGCACCTTCTACACCGCCCCGATCAAGGCGCTGGTCAGTGAGAAGTTCTTCGCCCTGATCGACGTGTTCGGGCCGGAGAAGGTCGGCATGCTCACCGGGGACGCCGCCGTCAACGAGGGCGCGGAGATCATCTGCTGCACCGCGGAGATCCTGGCGAACATCGCGCTGCGCCAGGGGGCGAAGGCGGACGTCGGGTCCGTGGTGATGGACGAGTTCCACTTCTACGCGGACCCCTCGCGCGGCTGGGCGTGGCAGGTGCCGCTGATCGAGCTGCCGCAGGCGCAGTTCCTGCTGATGAGCGCCACGCTGGGCGACACGTCCTTCTTCCGGGACGACCTCACCCGCCGCACCGGCAGGCAGACCGTCGAGATCACCAGTGTGGAACGGCCCGTCCCGCTGTTCTACGAGTACGTCACCACGCCGCTGCACGAGACGATCGACGACCTGCTCAAGGGGCAGCAGGCGCCGATCTACATCGTCCACTTCACCCAGCAGTCCGCCGTCGAACGTGCGCAGTCGCTGATGAGCGTGAACGTGACCAGCAAGGAGGAGAAGGCGGCGATCGCGGAGCTGATCGGCTCCTTCCGGTTCACCGCGGGCTTCGGCCGGACGCTGTCCCGGCTGGTCCGGCACGGGATCGGCGTGCATCACGCGGGCATGCTGCCGCGCTACCGGCGGCTGGTGGAGACCCTCGCCCAGGCCGGGCTGCTCAAGGTCATCTGCGGCACGGACACCCTCGGCGTCGGCATCAACGTGCCGATCCGGACCGTGCTGTTCACCGCGCTGGCCAAGTACGACGGCGTGCGCACCCGACCGCTGAAGGCACGCGAGTTCCACCAGATCGCGGGCCGGGCCGGGCGGGCCGGGTACGACACCGTCGGGACGGTGGTGGCGGAGGCGCCGGAGCACGAGATCGAGAACGCGCGGCGGCTCGCCAAGGCGGGCGACGACGTCAAGAAGCGGCGGCGGGTCGTGCGGGTGCAGGCGCCGGACGGGTTCGTCGGCTGGTCCGCGACCTCGTTCGAGAAGCTGCAGGCCGCCCAGCCCGAGGCGCTGACCAGCCATTTCCAGGTCACGTTCGCGATGCTGCTCAACGTGATCTCCCGGCCGGGGGACGCGTTCGCGGCGATGCGGCACCTGCTGGAGGACAACCACGAGCCGCGGCCGCGCCAGCGCAGGCACATCCTGCGGGCGATCCAGATCTACCGCGCGCTGCTGGTGGCGGGGATCGTGGAGAAGCTGGACTCCCCCGACCCGGAGGGTCGCACGGTCCGGGTCGTCGGCGACCTGCAGCTGGACTTCGCGCTGAACCAGCCGCTCTCGCCGTTCGCGCTGGCGGCGTTCGAGCTGCTGGACCGGGAGTCGCCGTCCTACGCGCTGGACGTGGTGTCGGTGGTCGAGGCGACGCTGGACGACCCGCGCCAGGTGCTGCACGCGCAGCAGAACAAGGCCAAGGGCGAGGCCGTCGCCGCGATGAAGGCGGACGGGATCGAGTACGAGGAGCGCATGGCGCTGCTCGAGGACGTCACGTACCCGAAGCCGCTCGACGAGCTGCTGAACGCCGCGCTGGAGACCTACAAGCAGGGCGCGCCGTGGGTCGAGGACGCGCGGCTGTCGCCGAAGTCCGTGGTCCGGGACATGTCCGAGCGGGCCATGACCTTCCACGAGTACGTCTCGCTCTACCAGCTCGCCCGGTCCGAGGGCCTGGTGCTGCGCTACCTCGCGGACTGCTACCGGGCGCTGCGCCAGACCGTGCCCTCGCACGCGCACACCGAGGAGCTCACCGACCTCATCGAGTGGCTGGGCGAGCTCGTCCGGCAGGTGGACTCCTCGCTGCTCGACGAGTGGGCCGAGCTCGCCGCGGGCGGGGGCGTGGAGGACGAGACGGCTCCGCCCTCGGTGGACTCGACCCCGTCGGGCGTCACGAAGAACGCCAGGGCCTTCCGCGTCCTGGTGCGCAACGCGCTGTTCCGCCGCGTGGAGCTCGCGTCGCTCAACCGCTGGGACCTGCTGGGCGAGCTGGACTCGGCGGCGGGCTGGACGGCCGACCGCTGGCGTACCGCGTTCGAGCCCTTCTTCGCCCTGCACGGCTACGGCGGCATCGGCATCGGCCCGGACGCCCGCGGCCCCAAGCTGATCGACATCGTCGAGGAGCCGGAGCGGTGGCTCGTCCGCCAGGTCATCGACGACCCCGAGGAGGACCACGACTGGGCCATCACCGCCGAGGTGGACCTCGCGGCGTCCGACGAGGCGGGCGAGGCCGTCGTGTGGGTCACGGGCTTCGGCGACTAGCGAGCGGGTCAGCCTGCCCGGTGTCGGGCGTGGAAGAGCGTGTAGACCGCGAAGACCACCAGGCCTGCGGCCAGCACGACGAGTACGGCCGGGCCGAGGGTGTGCTCGCTCAGCTCCCGGAGCGCGGCGTCCAGGCCGATCGGCTGGGCGGGGTCGTGTTGCGCCGCGGCGACCACCAGCAGGGCGCCGGAGAGCACGTAGGCGGCGCCCAGTGCCGTCCAGCCGACCCGGCCGAGCCGCATGACCAGCTGAGACCGGCGCAGCCCCGCGCCCCGCAGGTCCAGGTCGCGGTGGAAGGCGCCGCTGAGCCCGCGGTAGGCGGCGTAGCCCGCCACCCCCACGATTCCCAGCCCCGCCGCCGCGAGCAGGAACCGGCCGCCGGGCAGGCCGAGCAGCAACGTCGGCAGGGGCGGGGTCGAGGGGTCGGCCCCGCCGTCCGCGGCGACGTCCGCGGCCGTCTTGGCCAGCACCGCGTAGACGACTGCCTCGGCGAGGTCCACGCCCGTCCGCCGCAGCCGCGCGGCCCACGGGACCCCGCGGTGCCCCACGGCCGCGTGCACGAGCCGGTCGACGATCAGCGCGACCAGCCCGCCGACCACGAGCCAGAGCACCACCCGGCCCGCGCCCGTCGCCGCGACGGTCTGCAACGCGCCCGTCTTGTCGGCCTTGCCCGTCCCGCCGAAGGCGATCCGGATCGCGAGCACGGCGATCAGCAGGTGCACCAGGCCGTAGGCGACGAGCCCGACCCTCGCCAGCCCGTCCACGACCGGATGGTCGGTGACCTGTTCTGGGGTGCTGTCCGGCACGGCCCACCTCCTCGTCGGCCGTCGGATGATGTCAGGTGTCAGCCCAACGGGCTGCGTGGGAGCAACCGGTCGGCGATGATCTTCTGCTGGATCTCGCTGGTGCCTTCGAAGATCGTGGTCAGCCGGGCGTCCCGCCAGTAGCGCTCGACGCGGTGCTCGGTGGTGTAGCCGTTGCCGCCGTGGAGCTGGATGCCGTCCCCGGTGACGTCGGCGGCCATCTCGGTGGCCAGCAGCTTCACCATCGCGGCCTCCCGCTCGCAGGGTTCGCCCGCATCCAGCCGGTGCGCGACGTGCTGGTAGAACGACCGCGCCTGCTCGACCCGCGCCGCCATCGTGGCCAGCCGGAAGCGGACGGCCTGGAAGTCGCCGATGGGGTGCTCGAACTGCTCGCGCTCCTGCAGGTAGAGCACGCAGTCCTCGACCGCGGCCCTGGCCAGCCCCACCGCGCGCGCCGCCGTGTGCACCCGGGCGATGTTGAGCCACTGCTGGGTGTCGGTGAAACCCTGCGTTCCCCGACCGGCGCCGAGCCGGTTCGCGGCGGGCACCCGCAGCCCGTCGAAGTGCAGGTCCCAGGTGACGAAGCCGTGGTAGCCGATCTTGTCGATCGGGGTGCCGGTGACGCCCTCCGGGAAGGTGTCCCGCTCCTTCTCGACGAGCAGCGTCGCCAGCCCCGCCGAGCGCTTCTCCCCCGGCGCCGGGTCGTCCGTGCGGACCAGGACCTGGATGAAGTCCGCGGCCTTCGCGTTGCCCGTCCAGCGCTTGTGGCCGGTGACCACGTACGAGTCGCCGTCGCGCACGGCCCGGGTGGCGACGGCGGCGAGGTCGGACCCGGCGTCCGGCTCGGACAGGGCGATGGCCCCGATCCAGGAGCCTGCGGCACTGCGCCGCAGCAGCTCCGCGCGCCGCTCCTCGTCGGCGACCTCGGTCCCGGCGCCCTGGGCGCGGGCGATGATGCTGCCGACGCTCATCCAGCCCCGCGCCAGCTCCTCGGCGATCATGCAGTACTCGAAGGCGCCGAGCCCGAGCCCGCCGTGCTCGGTGGGCACGGTGATGCCGAAGTAGCCGAGCTCACCCATCTCCGCGAGCAGGGACCGCGGGATCTCGCCCTTGACCTTGTCCAGCTCGTCCGCCACGGGCAGCACCCGCTCGAGCGCGAAGGCCCGGGCCTGCTCCTGCAGCTTCTCGCGCTCGGGGGTGTGGAAGGGCGCGGGGACGACCGGGACGGGCGCGGTCAACAACTCGCTCATGGACGAGTTGTGCCACAGTCGCCGCCGCCCCGCAGGTCGAGACCCGGCCCTGGAGTCGGCCCTGGAGTCGGCTCTGGAGTCGGCTCTGGAGTCGGCCCTAGAGTCGGCGCAGCCCCGCCAGCACCCGCTCCATCAGCGCCACGTCCGGACCCTCGGCGGCCACCGTGCTGTGCACCTCGAGTGCGCCGGTGACCGCCAGGTCACCGACGACGACCCGCGCCACCCCGAGCGGCATGCCGAGCAGCGCCCCGATCTCGGCGACGGACCGGGGCTCGCGGCAGAGGTCGAGCAGGTGCCGGTGCTCGGCGAGCTCCGGGCGGGTCAGCGCGGCGGCCTGGGTGGACACCAGGGTCTCGATCGCCAGCTCGTAGCGGGAGCGGGTGCGGCCCCTGGTGTAGAAGTACGGCCGCACCGCCAACGACCGGCCCGCCTCGTCGCGGGGCTCGTAGGGCTCCTCCTGGGCGGCGGGCAGCGGCGGGAGCAGGACGGGCTCGGGCACCACCCGGATCGGCTCCGGGTTGGCCTCCTTGTCCCGGCGCCTGCGCGACGAACCGCCGAAGCGCGCCCCGGTGTAGCCGACCTCCGGCACCTCGTGGAACCCGGCGGGCTCGGCCGGGACCTCGGGCGCCGGGGCGGGGGCGACCGCGGCCTGCGCGGGCCGCACCACGGCGATGGCGGCGGTGTCCTCCTCGTCCGCGGTGCGGGGCGTGACCTCGACGGCCTCGGCCCTCCGCTTGCGCCGCTTGCGGGGCGCGCCGCCGAAGCGGGCGCCCGTGAAGCCGATGTCGTAGTCCTCGGCCGGGGTCATTGCACTCCCTCTGCGCGGCTCCGGGAACCGTGGGGGCGGCTCGCGCCGACACGCGGGGGAGCCGCGGGGCTGCGGGTCGGTCGCCTCATGGATCGCACGCTCCCCAGTGCTCGTTACGGACCTGTGTCATGGATGTTCCACCGACATGACGATCGCGGAGGGTGGTCGGCTTCCGACGTTCGAGTGATCCACCCGGCGCGGACGGTGATCTCCGCGGTGCGGGGAACCCGTCGAAAGGGGACGCACCGGACCGTCACCTGATCGCGACGTCGTCGTTGCGCCCCCCGGGCGGGGAGGGGCACTAGGTTCTCGACGTGCTCCGGTACCTCCCGCTCGCCCGGCCCTGGTTCGGGACGGTCGCCGCCGTCGCGTTGCTCGGTGTCGTGGTGCAGCTGATCGCCACGACGATCGACTCCCAGCCCTACTCGGTGTTCACCTCGACCGGTTCCCGCGTGGCCAACGTGCTGGCCTTCTTCACGATCCTGTCGAACCTGATCGTCGGCGTGGTGCACGTGATGCTGGCCGCGGACCCGGAGCGGGACTCGCCGCTGTTCCGGGTCCTGGTGCTCGACGCCGTGCTCGCCATCGCGGTCACCGGCGTCGTCTACAACCTCGTGCTGGCGCAGACCGCGAACCCGCACGGCCTGCACCAGCTCGCGAACGTGCTGTGCCACATGGTGACCCCGCTGCTCGCCGTCGTCGGATGGCTGGTGTTCGGGCCGCGGGGGCTGGTGACCCGGGACGTCGTGGTGTACTCGGCGGGCTACCCGCTGGCGTGGCTGGTGTTCACCCTGGTCCGCGGCGCGGTGATCGACTGGTACCCGTACCCCTTCGTGAACGTGGTGGCGCACGGGTACCTGCGGGTCGCCGTCAACTGCCTGGTGGTGGCGGTGCTGTTCCTCGGGCTCGGCTTCGGCGCGCTGGCCCTGGACCGGCGCCTGCCAGGGCTGCGCGCCCAGCCGGTGACGTAGTCCGATGGGAGGCATCGCTCCTCTCGCGTTCGGCCGCCGCACGTTCGTGCTCGGTGCCGCCGCCGCCTCGCTGGTCGCCTCCGCGCCGCGGGCGCTCGCCGCACCCGTCCGGGACCCGTTCACCCTCGGCGTCGCCTCCGGGGACCCGACTCCGGACGGGATGGTCCTGTGGACCCGCCTCGCCCCGGACCCGCTCGCCGCCGACGGCCTGGGCGGCATGCCCGGCCGCACCGTGCCGGTCGGGTGGGAGATCGCCGAGGACGAGGCGTTCGCCCGGGTGGTGCAGCGCGGGGTCGCCGACGCCGTGCCGGACTCCGCGCACACCGTGCACGTCGAGGCCACCGGGCTCGCGCCGGGCCGGGAGTACTTCTACCGCTTCCGCGCCGCCGGGGCCCTCTCCCCCGCGGGCCGCACCCGGACCGCCCCCGCGCCGGGCACGCTCGGGGCCCTCACGACCTGCGTCGCGTCGTGCGCCGACTACCCGGTCGGGTGGTTCACCGCGTACCGGAGGCTGGCCGAGGACGAGCCCGGCCTCGTCCTGCACCTGGGTGACTACCAGTACGAGTACGCGACACCGGAGGGGTCCGTCCGGCCCGTCGCGGGGCCGGAGACGACGGCGCTGTCCGGGTACCGGCAGCGGCACGCGCAGTACAAGACGGACCCGGACCTGCAGGCCGCGCACGCCGTCGCGCCGTGGCTGGTCGTCTGGGACGACCACGAGGTCGTGGACAACTGGGCGGGCCGGGCCACCGAGCCGGGTTTCCCGGAGCGTCGGATCGCCGCCTTCCGGGCCTACTACGAGCACATGCCGCTGCGCCGCACCTCGGTGCCGCGCGGGATCGACATGCAGCTCTACCGGCGGATCGGGTGGGGCGCACTGGCGACCTTCCACCTGATGGACACCCGCCAGTACCGCTCCGACCAGGCCTGCGGGGACGGGATGCGGGTGGGCTGCACCGCGCGCCTCGACCCGTCCCGCTCCCTGCCCGGTGTCGCCCAGGAGGCCTGGCTGCGAGCCGGCCTGCGTTCCTCCGGCGCCCGTTGGGACGTGCTGGGCCAGCAGGTCTTCTTCGCCGAACGCGCCCGGGCCTCGGACGGGGCCTACGCGATGGACGGCTGGGACGGCTACGCGCCGTCGCGGGACCGGGTGCTCGCCGGGTTCGCCGACGTCCGGAACGCGGTCGTGCTGACCGGGGACGTCCACACCCACTGGGCCAACGAGCTGGTGCGCGGCGACCGGGTCGTGGGCACCGAGCTCGTGTCCAGCTCGATCACCTCCGGGGCGGACGGGGACGCCGCGGGCGACCACCCCGACCTGCGGCGCAACCCGCACCTGCGCTTCCGGAGCAACCGCCGCGGGTACGTGCGGGCCCGCTACGCCGCGGACGGGGTCACGGCGGACTTCCGGGTGGTCGACGCCGTCACCACACCGGGGGCCCCGGTCCGCACGGCGGCGTCCTTCGTGATCCCCGACCGGGACCCGGGACTCCACCCGGCCTGATCCGCCATGATGGCGCCATGGCCATCACCCGCGGTTTCACCGGTCGTCGCAGGGGCCGTGACCCCCGCCTGCCCCCGGGGCAGTACGACGCCGGGAGGGACTGGCCCGTGCTCAACGCCGAGGCCACCCCGCGGCTCGGCACCGACCGCTGGACCTTCACCATCGAGGGACTCGTCGAGAAGCCGGTGAGCTGGACCTGGGCGGAGATCCAGGCGCTGCCGCGCTCGCGCTACGAGGGCGCGATCCACTGCGTCACGACGTGGTCGAAGTTCGACATGACGTTCGACGGCGTCTCCGTGGACACCCTCCTCGATGCGGTGGACCTCGCGGAGTCGGCCGCCTACGTCATGGCCACCTCGCACACCGGCTACACCACCAACCTCCCGCTGGAGGACGTGACCGGCGGCAAGGCGTGGGTCGTCTGGGACGTGGACGGGGCCCCGCTGACCGCCGAGCACGGCGGCCCCGCCCGGCTCCTGGTGCCGCACCTGTACTTCTGGAAGTCGGCGAAGTGGGTGTCCGGGCTGCGGATCATGGCGTCCGACGAGCAGGGCTTCTGGGAGCGCAACGGCTACCACGACCGCGGCGACCCCTGGCTCGAGCAGCGCTACCAGGGGGACTGAGCGTGCCCACCTGGCAGAAGGCGACCGTCGTCGAGGTCCGCCGCGAGACCCCGAACGCGAAGACCTTCCGGCTGAAGCTGCCCGCGGTGTCCACGCACGTCGCGGGGCAGTACTACGTGCTGCGGCTGACCGCGGACGACGGCTACACCGCCCAGCGGGACTACTCGGTCGCCTCGGTGCCCGGGTCCGACCTGGTGGACCTCACCGTCGAGCTGCTGCCCGGCGGCGAGGTGTCGGAGTTCCTGCACGAGGTCGTCGAGGTCGGGGACGAGCTGGAGGTCCGCGGGCCGATCGGCGGCTGGTTCGCCTGGCGCGGGGACACCCCGGCGCTCGGGGTGGCCGGTGGGTCGGGGGTGGTGCCGCTGATGTCCATGCTGCGGTTGTCGCGGCAGCGGGATCCGGGGCTGTTCCGGCTGCTGATCTCGGCGCGCCGCCCCGCGGACCTGTACTACGCGGACGAGGTCGTGGGCCCGCGCACCACGGTGGCGTACACCCGCCAGACCCCGCCGGACTGGCCCCGCCCCGCGGGCAGGCTCACCGCGGAGGACGTCGCGGCGGTCCTGGAACCGGACCAGACCGTCTTCGTCTGCGGCACTCCGCCGTTCTGCGACCACGCCACCGACCTGCTGATCGGGCAGGGCGTGGCGACCGAGCGCATCCGCGTGGAGCGCTTCGGCCCCAGCTGAGCGGTCCGGCTCGGCCGTCGGACAGGAGGTCAGCTGCGGCGGTACATCTCGGCGGCGGCCTCGGAGAAGCCCGTCGGGACGCCCGCCGCCGCCAGGGTCGCGGCGGCCTCCTCCATCTCCGCGACCCAGCGCCAGCCCTTCTCCTTCGCGACCCGGGTGATCGCGTCGAGGCTCCCGGGGTAGTCGACGCCGGTGCGGGCCAGCTCGGCGCGCAGCGGCTCGTCGACGTCCAGGGTGCGGGCGGCCTCGTCGAGCGCCAGCCAGATCGCGGGCAGGGCCTTGCTCTGCAGGGCGAAGCAGGCCTTGAGTGCGCTGGCCCGGCCGAGCTCGGGACCGAGGTGCCGGGCGTCGAAGGGGGTGCCCGCGAACAGCGCCTCCACCAGCGTGGCGTGCGGGCCTGCGAGCCACAGCACCGTGGTGCCCCGCTCCCAGGCGGGCGGGCCGATGACGGCGGCGTCGACCAGGCCGTCGTCCGGGAAGAGGTCCGCCATGCCGGTGACCGTCCCCGGGGAGACGGCGTTGGCCTCGACGAACAGCGGCCTGCGCGGCTGCCCCTCGACGGCGGCGGCGACCTGCTCGGCCACCTCGCGCGCGGCGCCGGGCGGGCAGATCGAGATCACGACGTGGGCGCGCCGGGCCAGGTCCTCGACCGTCGGCACCGCGACCAGGTCGGCCAGCTCGGCCCGCTTCGCCGTGGCGTGCGACCGGCCCGCGTCCGCCCAGATCACCGCGCCCGCCCGCCGTTTCAGCGCCGATCCCAGCGCGGCGCCCATCGCGCCCGGGTGCAGGATCCCGATCACGGGCCGGTCCGGCAGCTCCCACTCGCTCACGACCCCATCATGCTCCGCGCCGCGGCCCGCCGGTGATCCGTGCTCCGGGAGTGGGGCGGTCGACATCCGACCGTCTCCCTCCCGAACCGAGGATCACCACCGACCGACCGCTCCCGCGGGCCGATCAGGTCGTCGGGCGAGGGCGCTCAGGCGGTCGCGGAGGTCGACGAGGGCGTCCAGGGCGCCCGGGACCACGTACACCGCCAGGGCGAGGGTGGCCGCGGTGAGCAGCGGCGCCACGACCAGCGCCTCCACCCGCCCACCGGCCCGGAACCGCAGCGGGCGCGGCGTGCCGACCGGGTACCAGTGCCTGCCGCGGATCGGCACCGGCCACAGCAGCGGCGCGCCGGACTCGGTCACGGCGTCCCCGAGGGAGTGCACCAGCATCCCCAGGCCGACCGCGAGGCCCAGCCAGCCCGCCGTGCCCGCGGTCCCGCCGGGCAGCAGCGTCTCGCACGCCCAGGTCAGCCCCGCGGCGATGACCAGCGAGGGCGGGCCGGGGACCAGCCCGTCGAGCCCCTTGATCGCCAGGGCCAGGCAGACGAACAGCACCCCCGCCGTGACCGGGGTGCCCCAGCGCGCACTCGCGACGGCGACTCCCCCGCCCAGCAGCAGCGCCCCGGCGAGGGTGTGGGTCAGGCCGCGGTGGGTGCCGCGGCCGCTGTCCCGGGGACCGCGGGTGAGCCGGAAGACCAGCGCCGACAGCGGCCGCACGCCGTGCGCGGCCAGCCAGGACGCCCAGGAGAACCGGCGGGTGGCCGTCGAGCTCGGGTGGTCGAGGTCCGGCAGCAGCGCGGCGCCCGCGGCGACCCCGGCGAAGGCGAGGATCTCCCCCGCCGTGGCCGACATCCCGACGGCCTGCGGCGCGAGCCCGGCGACCGCGAGCCCGAGGGCCGCTCCCGACGTGGCGTGACTGACCCCGAGCACCGCGTGACCCTACGGCGGCGCGACCCCCGTCCGGCGGAGCCACGCCGCAGCCCCAGCGGACGCCGGAGGGCGCCGCGGCGGATACTGCGGCCATGCGGATCGACGACGGCGTCGTGGCAGGCTGGTGTGCCCTCGGCGGGCCGAGCACCGTGGAGATCGTGGCCCGCTCGGGTGTGGACCTCGTCTGCCTCGACACCCAGCACGGCCTGCTGGACGACCACGACCTGCTCCCGGCGATCCAGGCCTGCGGCCCGGTCCCGGCGCTGGTCCGGGTCTCCCACAACGGCCCCGAGCCGATCGCGAGCGCCCTGGACCGCGGCGCGGCCGGCGTGATCGTGCCGCTCGTGAACTCCGCCGCCGAGGCCGCGGCGGCGACGGCGGCCTGTGCCTACCCGCCCGCGGGCACCCGGAGCTTCGGCCCGACGCGGGTGGGCTGGACCGGCGGCGACGTCCTCGCCCCCGGCGGGTGCGTGATCATGATCGAGACCATGGCCGCGGTGGCCGATCTCGCGGCGATCGTGGCGGTGCCGGGCGTCGACGCGCTGTTCGTCGGGCCGTCGGACCTGTCGTTGGGTTCCGGACGCGCCGCGGTCCCGCCGCTCGACGACGCCGGCTACCGCGACCTGCTCCGCTCCGTCACCGCCGCGACGGCGCTGCCGGTCGGGGTGTTCTGCGGCGATCCCGCGTGGGCGCCGGTCTACCGCGACCTCGGCTTCACCTGGCTGACCCTGCCCGCGGAGGCGACGCTGCTGCAGCAGGGTCTGGCCGCGGCTCTGGGGCGGGTGCGTCCGGGCGGTCGGTGACGCGGGTGAGGTCGTCTCGGAGGCCGTCGAGCCAGACCCGCAGGTCGGCCAGGTGGTACAGGTCCGCGCCGAGGTCGGTGGGCCAGACGAGGTCCGGGGCGGGCAGGGTCGGGGCGGTCAAGGCGGTGCGGTCCAGCCGGGCCAGGCCGAGGGCCACGTGCTCGAACCGCGACGCGACGTCCGCGGCCGCGAGGTCCAGCGGGCCGACGCACTCCAGCAACCGCCCCGTCGGGCAGTCCCGGACCAGCGCCTCGGCCCCGCGGACGGCGTGGTGCCCGGCGAGCAGCGTGGCCTGCCAGTCGACGATGCCCTCCTTCGGGTGCCGCTCGGCCTGGTGTTGGGCGTAGGTCGTCTCGGCGAGGATGCCGGTGTGGCGGGCCCGGGGCAGCGCGTCGCCGACCCGGGCGCCCTCGGCGACCACCCGGACGGTCTCGCGCACCACGCCCGCCGAGTCCGCCAGGAACTCCGCGGCGGCCCGGTGCAGCTCGCCGGTCCCGCCCCGCGGCCACGCCAGCAGCCCGACGACGACCCCGATCCCGGCCCCGACCGCCACGTCGACCACCCGCGCCTCGGCGAGCTGCCAGCCCGCGGGCGCCATCTGCGCGAACACCATCGACACGACCAGTGTGAACAGCCCCTGCGCCGCGGCGGGACCGAGCAACGGGCCCGCCGAGAACCCCACCAGCATCACGATCGGCAGCACCACCGCGTAGACGACCGGCGGCATCCCGGCGACGAGGATCGCGGCCGCGACGAGCGCCCCGACCGTGGTGCCCACCAGGGCGGGCCGCAGGACGGCGCGGGTCTCGGCCGCCGTCGTCCGGAGCACGACGAGGACGGTGAGCAGCACCCAGAACCCGTGGTCCAGGTCGAACACCCCGGCCAGGTAGCGGGCGACGCCGAGGGCGAACGCCAGCCGCAGCGCGCCCTGGAAGAACACCGACCGCGGCGTGAGGTGCCCGCGCAGCCGCCGCCAGAACAGCTCGACCTCGTTGCGGCGGGCGAACCAGAAGGGCCCGGGCCGGGCCTCCGGCGGAGTGGGGTCCGGCCCGATCGGTGCCCCGCCCGCCACCCGCAGTGCCGTGACCAGCGTCTTCGACCACTCCCCCAGGACGAGCGCGTGCGCGCCGATCCGGAGGTGCTCGACCGGCACGCCGTCCGGCGAGGTGGCGGCCCGCAGCGCCCGGAACTCGCGCAGCGCGGCGGTCATCCGGTCGGTGTCGGGCACCGGCCCGTTCCCCCGCAGCCACTCGGCCGCGGCCCGCACGCACCCGGCCACCTCCCGCAGCAGGGCCGCCACGGCGGGGAGGTCCGGGGCCCGCGTCGCGTCGGTGTGGGCCAGGTCCGCGGCGCGCCCGACCAGCATCCGGACCGTCGCGGACGCCACCGTGAGCGCGCGGTCCCGCCTGCTCGCCGAGGCCGGGGCCTGCCCGGCGGGCAGCAGCGAGGGGCGCAGGCCCTCCGCGGCCTCGAGCGCGGTCGCGACGAGGTTGCGGCGGAGCCCCGGCCCCCCGGACACCGCGTCGGCGAGGGCGTCCAGGCAGTCCGCCAGTGCCTCCACGGCGACCCGCAGCCGGTCCCGGTACGGCCGCGGCGTCGCGTCGGGCCAGAGCACGAGCTCGGCGACCACCAGCAGCACGATCGCCAGCGCGTACCCGGCCAGCCGCCAGCCGAGCGTCTCCGGGGCGTAGGGCGGGAACGACGGGAGGATGTAGAGCAGCTGCGTCCCGGCCGCCAGCCCGACGAGCCGCGGCCCGCCCACCCCGACGAAGCTCACCGCGAACCCCAGCACCACCATGCCGAGGGTCGCGGTCCACAGGGTCACCGACAGCAGGGTCCCCAGGCAGATGAGCGCCGCGCCGACCGGCAGCATGAGCAGCAGCGTGCGGGCCCGCCGGGCCGGGCCGCCGGGGATCTGCGAGAGCACCCCGAGCGCGACGGCACCGAACAGGGCGTAGGGCGCCATGTCGGCGTTGTCCAGGGCGTAGCGGCTGAGGTAGAAGCCCAGGCAGGCCACGATCGTGACGCGCGCCGCGCGGCGCACGGTGGTCAGTCCCGGATCGTGCCTGCGCAGCCAGTCCACCCGGCGATCCTGACCGGGCCGCGGCGATCAGTCCAGGTGCGGTTGGGGGACGGTACCGCGTCGGTCCGAGAGTCGCTTGGGGAAGTAGTGCTGGATGGCGGCGTTGAAGTGCGCGCCCAGCACGATCGCCATCCCGATGAAGAAGGTGGCCAGCAGGAACGCGATCGGCGCGGCGAGGGCGCCGTAGGTGTAGCCGGTGCCGGTCAGCCAGTTGATGTAGACCCGCAGCCCGGTGGCCCCGCACAGGAACACGACGGCGGCGAGCACCGCGCCCGGCAGCCCCCGGTGCCACGGCGGCTTGGCGGGCAGCGCGAGCTTGTAGAGCGTGGTCAGCGCGAGGATCAGCCCGACGCCCAGCACCGGGTAGTACAGCCAGCCGATCAGCGTGATCGCGGTGTCCTGCCAGGAGGTGGGCAGCAGCTTGGGCAGCCGGTCCGGGCCCAGTGCGAGCAGCGGCAGCGACACGATCCCGCCCACCAGCGCCACGACGTACATGAGCAGCGCGAGTATCCGCTGCCACACCGGGTTCCGGACGCCGTACTGGTCGTGGGCCCGGGTGATGGCGTCCACGAACGACGACATCGCCGACGACCCGGACCACAGCGAGATCACGAAGCCCAGCGACACCAGCTCGGAACGGCCGGTGCTCAGCAGCTGCGACACCGTCGGCCCGATGATCTCCGTGACCGCGTTCTCGCTGAACACCGTGGACGCCCCGGCCACGATCTGCCGCTCGACCAGGGCGATCGTGTCCGGCCCGAGGTAGTCCGCGATGTAGCCCATCGCTCCGAGCAGCCCGAGGAGCAGCGGCGGGAGCGAGAGGGTCTGCCAGAAGGCGGCGGAGGCGGACTCGCTGAAGATGTTGTCGTCCCACGCCCGGACGACCGTGCGCTTGAACAGCAGCCACGCCGCCCGTCCGCCGTGGGGGCGGGGGCTCCCGTCCGCGGACAGCCGGATGGTGGGCGCCTCGTCCGCGGGGCGCTCGGAGCCGGGCTCCGGTGCGACGGGCTCGGCGGGTCCGGCGGGCTCGGCGGGCGCGGCGGGCGCGGCGGGC